>NZ_CP119082.1:2765000-3065000 GCF_029027965.1 Paracoccus sp. S3-43
CATGGCGCGCGCCGATTTCCGGCAGGCGATCGCCCTGGTTCCGCAGGATCCGGTGATCTTCGCGGCGACGGCCCTGGACAACATCCGCCTGGGCCGCCCCGACGCCTCGCCTTCCGAAGTCCAGGCCGCGGCTCGCGCCGCCCATGCCCATGACTTCATCAGCACCCTGCCGCAGGGATACGACACGCCGCTGGGCGAACGCGGCGTCATGCTGTCGGGCGGCCAGCGCCAGCGCATCGCCATCGCCCGCGCGATCCTGCGCGACGCCCCGGTCCTGCTGCTGGACGAGGCGACAAGCGCCCTGGACGCGGAATCCGAATCGCTGGTCCAGGCGGCCGTCAACCGTCTGTCGGAAGGCCGCACCACGGTCGTCGTGGCGCACAGGCTGGCCACGGTGAAGAAGGCCGACCGCATCGTGGTCTTCGACGGCGGCCGGATCGTGGCCCAAGGCACCCATGACGCCCTGGTGGCCGAGGGCGGGCTTTACGCCCGGCTGGCGCGGATGCAGTTCATGGACACGCCCAGCCTGCCGGAACCCGCCTGACCGGCGGCCCGCCTATCGGGGCGCGGCATAGATGGCCGCCCAGAACCGCGTCTTGCCGTCCGGCCCGATGGCCTGGCCGATGCCATAGTCGCGGACCTGCGGGATCAGGATATTGGCCCGGTGTCCGGCAGACCCGTTCCATTCGGCAAGCACCCGGCCTTGCGGAAACGGCCCCGCGGCGATGTTCTCGGCCGTGATCGAGGGCGCATAGCCCGCCGCCTTGACGCGAGGTCCCGGCCCGGTCGTCTTGCTGCCCAGATGCGTCATGCGACCGCGCTGCGCCATGTCGCAGGCGTGCCGGGCGGCGACCTGCGCCAGGACCGGGCTGGGCCGCACGGGGGGCAGGCCGGCGCTGCGGCGCAGGGTATTGGTGGCCGCCGCGCCCTGTTCGTTCTGGCCGGGCGTGGTGGCCAGGCAGGTCGCCGCGCCCGCAGCCATCAGCTGCATGGCGTGCGGATCGCCGCTGCGGGCATCGGACGCGGTTTGCGCGCAGCCGGTCAGGATGGCACCGCACAGGACGACGGCGGGAAGCAGGGGAAGACGTGTCATTGGCTTTCACCTTTCGAAGCGATGCGCACCCTGCGGGTGAAATTATGAATGAATTAACAATGCACGATTGACATACGGGTTCCCGAGCGCGGAATGACCGGATGGAACGCTTGCATAATGCCCGCGTTTTTTATTCAAATCGTTCCGTAACATGCTTGAAAGGACGCAGCATGGCCATCTGGGATTTCGTCAAGGACGCCGGAAAGTCGGTCTTCGGCAAGGCCGAAGCCGCCGAAGCAAGGCCCACTTCTCAGCCCGAAGCCGCAGCCGGAAAGCCCGCCCAGGATCCCGACACGACCCGCAAGGTCGCGGCGCTCAAGGCGGAACTGCGCACGCTGAACCTGGACAAGGACGACGTGCACCTGACCCTGCGCGGCGACACCGTCAGGATCGACAGCAAGGGCGCCGACAGGGAGACTCTGGAAAAGCTGGTGCTGGCCGTCGGCAATATCGAGGGCATCGCCAAGGTCGAGGCCGATCTGCCCGATGCGGGGGCGGGGGTCGAGGCCGGGCAGGCGCCCGTCTTCCACACCGTCAAGAAGGGCGAGACGCTGTCGGCCATCGCCAAGGCCTATCTGGGCAATGCCAGCAAATACAACGCCATCTTCGAGGCGAACCGGCCCATGCTGACCGATCCCGACAAGATCTATCCCGGCCAGACCCTGCGCATCCCGCAGGGCTGAGGCCCCTGACGCGGCGTCGGCTGTGTCCTGACGCCGCGTCCCGACACAGCGGGGCGCCAAGCCTCTTGCCGCCTTTCCCGCCCATGGACCATGGTATGCAAAAGCGGGATCAGGAGGGTGATCCCAGGACTTGGGGGGAGGATGGATGACCCGTTTCATCAGCTATGACGACCGCAACGCGCTGGAAGCGGAGATGCCGTATCAGGCGCGGGATCTGCCGGTCACGATCTATGGCTTTCTGACCCGCACCGCCGAACGCTTTCCCGACCGGCCCGCGATCAGCTTCCAGCTTCTGTCCGGTGCGGGCGACCATGCCACGACCCTGACCTGGCGCGAATTGCTGGAACGCGTGACGGAAACCGCCAACCTGCTGCGCAAGCTGGGCGTCGGCCCGACCGATACGGTGGCCTATCTGCTGCCCAACAGCATCGAAACCCCGGTGGTCCTGCTGGCGGGCGCGACGGCGGGGATCGTCAATCCCATCAACCCGCTGCTGGACGCCCAGCAGATCGCGGGCATCCTGCGTGAAACCCGCGCCAAGGTGCTGGTGACGCTGCGCGCCTTCCCGAAAACCGATGTCGCGCAGAAGGCCGCCGAGGCCGTGGCCCAGGCCCCCGGCGTCACCCATGTGATCGAGATCGACCTGAACCGCCACCTGCGCGGCCTCAAACGCTGGATCGTGCCGCTGATCCGCCCGCGCGTGAAGCGCCGCCACAAGGCCAGGATGCTGAATTTCGAGGCCGCGACCAGTGCCGAGAAGCACACCCGCCTGGATTTCGAGGATGTGCAGCAGGACCGCGTGGCGGCCTTCTTCCATACCGGCGGGACCACCGGCACGCCCAAGATCGCGCAGCACAAGTATTCCGGCATGATCTATAACGGCTGGCTGGGCGGCACGCTGCTGTTCGACGAAACCGACGTGCTGATGTGCCCGCTGCCGATGTTCCACGTCTTCGCGGCCTATCCGGTGCTGATGTCCTGCATCGCCTCGGGCGCGCATGTGGTGATGCCGACCCCCGCCGGATACCGGGGTGAGGGCGTCTTCGACAATTTCTGGAAGCTGATCGAACGCTGGCAGGCGACCTTCCTGATCACCGTGCCGACCGCCATTTCCGTGCTGATGCAGCGCCCGGTCAATGCCGATGTCAGTTCGCTGAGAACCGCGATCTCGGGCTCTGCCCCGCTGCCGATCGAGCTTTACAACCGCTTCAAATCCGCCACCGGGGTCGAGATCGCCGAAGGCTATGGCCTGACCGAGGCCACCTGCCTGGTCAGTTGCAACCCGGTGGACGGCGTCAAGAAGGTCGGCTCGGTGGGCATCCCCCTGCCCTATACCCATGTCCGCATCCTGAAGCATGACGACGGCGGCCGCGTCCACGAATGCCCCACTGATGTGGTCGGAGAGATCTGCGTCGCCAATCCCGGCGTCTTTCCCGGATCGACCTATACCGAGTCCGACAAGAACCACCACCTGTTCGCCGAGGACATCTATCTGCGCACCGGCGACCTGGGGCGGCTGGATCCGGACGGCTATCTGTGGATCACCGGGCGGGCCAAGGATCTGATCATCCGCGGCGGCCACAACATCGACCCCGCCGAGATCGAAGAGGCGTTGCTGTCCCATCCCGCCGTGGCCTTCGCGGGCGCCATCGGCCAGCCCGACAGCTTCGCGGGCGAACTGCCCTGCGTCTATGTGGAACTGGTGGCGGGCGCCTCGGTGACGGAATCCGACCTGCTGGACCACGCCAAGGCGCACATCCACGAACGCGCCGCCATCCCCAAGCATATCGAGATCCTGCCCGAACTCCCCAAGACCGCCGTGGGCAAGATCTTCAAGCCCGACCTGCGCCGCCTGGCCATCAAGCGCGTCTACGACGCGGCCCTGTCCGGCACCGGCACCCATGTCGCCGAGGTGGTCGAGGACAAGAAGCGCGGCCTGGTGGCGCGGCTTGCCCGCGAGAACGGCGTGGACGAAAGCGCCGTCAGGGCGAAGCTGGGGGAATTCACCCGGCCCTGGGATTGGGCATGACGGCGCGCGCGAGGATCCCGCTTTAATCGCCCTGCCTGCTGGAAGGGCAAGATCCGGTAACGCGGCTGTGTGTTTGTGCCAGCAGCGATTCGGGTCAGGCTTGGCCGTCCCAACAGGAAAGGACCACCGATGAAAAGACTTTCCCTTGTCACTTTGACCGCCTGCCTGCTGGCGGGCCCGGTCCTTGCCGCCCCCATCACCGCGCCCGAGGCGTCGGCCACCGGCCCGGTGGTGCTGGCCAACTGCCCCGGCAAGCCGCCGGTGAATGCTTGACGGATGCGCAACGCCGAAAGGCGTTGCGTGTCTTTCTAAGGATCAGCGGCGGAAAGAAGTTCGGCCTGCTGAGCCGCAATTGGCCGGGCGCGCGATTTCACGCATCCTGCCGCTGTCTCACCGCGTGAACTTCTTATACTTCACCCGCTTCGGCTCGATCGAATCCGGCCCCAGCCGCCGCACCTTGTCCTTCTCGTAATCCTCGAAGTTCCCCTCGAAGAACTCGACATGCGCATCGCCTTCAAAGGCCAGGATATGCGTGCAGAGCCGGTCCAGGAAGAACCGGTCGTGCGAGATGATGATCGCGCAGCCGGCGAAATTCTCGATGGCCGTTTCCAGGGCTTGCAGCGTCTCCACGTCCAGGTCGTTGGTCGGTTCGTCCAGCAGCAGCAGGTTGCCGCCGGATTTCAGCAGCTTGGCCATGTGGACGCGGTTGCGTTCGCCGCCCGACAGCAGGCCCACCTTTTTCTGCTGGTCGCCGCCCTTGAAGTTGAACGACCCCACATAGTTGCGGCTGTTGACCTGCGCGTCGCCCAGCTCGATCACCTCGGCCCCGCCCGAGATCTCTTCCCACACGGTCTTTTCCGGGTCCAGGCTGTCGCGCGACTGGTCGACATAGGACATCTTCACCGTCTCGCCGATGGTGATGGTGCCTTCGTCGGGCGCCTCTTGCCCGGTGATCATCTTGAACAGGGTCGACTTGCCCGCGCCGTTCGGGCCGATCACGCCGATGATGCCGCCGGGCGGCAGGCTGAAGGACAGATCCTCGATCAGCAGCTTGTCGCCCATGTGCTTCTTCAGGCCCTCGACCTCCAGCACCTTGCCGCCCAGGCGGGGGCCGTGCGGGATGACGATCTGCGCCTTGCCGACCAGTTCCTTGACCGATTCGTCGGCCATCTTGTTATAGGCCGAGATCCGGGCCTTGGATTTCGCCTGCCGGGCCTTGGCGCCGGCGCGGATCCATTCCAGTTCCTTTTCCATGGCCTTCTGCTTGGCCTTGTCCTCGCGCGCTTCCTGCGCGACCCGCTTGGCCTTGGCCTCCAGCCACGACGAATAGTTGCCCTCGTGCGGCAGGCCGCGGCCGCGTTCCAGTTCCAGGATCCAGGACGTGATGTCGTCCAGGAAATAGCGGTCGTGGGTCACGGTCAGGATCGTGCCCTTGTAGTCGATCAGGTGCTTTTGCAGCCAGGCGATGGTTTCGGCGTCCAGGTGGTTGGTCGGCTCGTCCAGCAGCAGCATGTCGGGCGCTTCCAGCAGCAGCTTGCACAGCGCCACGCGGCGGCGCTCGCCCCCCGACAGGGTTTCCACATCGGCATCGTCCGGCGGGCAGCGCAGCGCCTCCATCGCGATGTCGACCTGGTTGTCCAGATCCCACAGGTTCTCGGCGTCGATCTCGTCCTGCAACCGCGCCATCTCCTCGGCGGTCTCGTCCGAGTAGTTCATGGCCAGTTCGTTATAGCGGTCCAGCTTGGCCTGCTTGGCCTTGACGCCCTCCATGACGTTGCCGCGCACGTTCAGCTGCGGATCCAGCCAGGGTTCCTGCGACAGATAGCCCACGCGCGCGCCCTTGGCGGCCCAGGCCTCGCCCTGGAAATCCTTGTCGATCCCCGCCATCACCTTGAGCAGCGTCGATTTCCCCGCGCCGTTCACGCCGACGACACCGATCTTGACGCCCGGCAGGAAGTTGAGGTGGATGTTCTCGAACACCTTCTTGCCGCCGGGATAGGTCTTGGACACGCCGTCCATGTGGTAGACGAACTGATAGGACGCCATCGGAATCTCCTGCAAACTTTGGGTGCTATGTAGGCGAAAGCGGGGCCGGGTGAAAGGTCAGCGCGTCCCGGCCGGGAAATCGGATGCTGGCCCGGCATCTGCGCCAGCCAGCCTGTCCGGGTTCTCTGCGCGCGGGGCCTGCCGGGGCTGGCCCTGGGGACCGAAGGCCGGGCTGGTGGTGATCATCGGGGCCAACGCCTCCGCCGGTTCAGTCCTGGCGCAGCTTGACGACATTGCTTTGCGAGTGGTTGGAATAGGTCGGCCAGTCGGGTTCGTATTCCTCGGCCTGGTTGCCCCAGACGGTCCAGCCCTTGCGCGGGCCGCGGGCGAACATCTCCAGCCGCGGGCCCCAGCTGCACGCCTCGATCAGGCCGTATTGTTCGTCGGGCTTGCGCGAATGTTCGCGCTTCTGCGTGGCGATGATGTTTTCCTGGGTCCGGCCCGGATCCAGCGTGCGCACGTCCTTGCCGCGCACGCCGAACAGCAGGATCTCGGTCACGTTGCGGAAATAGAAGCCGACGCCGCGCCGGTCGGGGCCGCCATCCTTGCGGACCTTGTACCAGATCAGGTTGGATTTGTATTTGAAACCCCAGTGCTCCATCACCTTCAGCCCCTCGGGCAGCAGGGCGTTGGGCACCCACAGGTAGAGATGTGACCGGGCATCCGCGATGGCCTCGACCGGCAGGTCGCAGATCTCGTCCAGGCCCATGGTCGGATAGCGCGACAGGCGCTTGTGTTCGGGGGCCATCTTGCCGGTGCGGTTCTGGAACTGCCAGGGCGGATCGGCCAGGATGGTGCCGAACTTGACCGCGCCCGCGGTGGCCAGAAGGTCGTCAGACGCGCTGCTCATGACTGGCCTCCGGTATCCAGGTAAAGGGCTTTGGTGATCCCGAACACCAATAGCGGACAGCCCGCCCCGCCGCCACCTTCAATTCGCGGCAGCAGCTTCGACATATGCGTGGTGGATTCGCCATAGGACGACCCGCGCCCCAACTGCCGGAAGATCTGCTGCAATTCGTCCGCGCGGGTGACGATCACGCCCACGGACAGCGCGCGCAGGTCGAACAGCAGGCGGAAGTTGTTGAGATCCCTGTCGTAAAAGGGATCCTTGTTGTTCCATTCGATCTCCAGCCCGATACCGCGCTTGAAGCAATCGACCTTGTGGGTGGGGCTTTCCTTCAGCGCGTCATCGACGACGATGCCGGTGCGGAACTGCCGTTCGCGCCAGCCGCGCGTTTCCAGAAACCCGTCGATGAAGGCGGACACGCGCGACTTGTTGCCGCCCGCCACCTCGATCCATTCGCGCTTCAGGCGGAAGGCGGTCAGCACGTCGATGATGTCGCGCCATTCGTCGGGAAAGTCATGGGCCAGGATGGCGCTGGCATGGCGCCATTCGTGGACCTCGTAATGATCGGCGATGAAGGCGGGCAGCCGGTTGCGAAGCGTCACAAACGGCCCCAGAGATCGTATTCGCCGGCCTCGTCCACCGTCACGGTCACGATATCGCCGGGGGTGAGCTTTCCGAACCCTTCGTCGATGAACAGGTTGCCGTCTATTTCCGGCGCATCGGCCCTGGTGCGGCAGGTGGCGCCCTGGTCGTCCACGCTGTCCACGATCACCTCAAGGCGCTGGCCCACCTTGGCGGCCAGCTTGGCCTCGGAAATGGCCTGGGCCTTTTCCATGAAGCGGTCGAAGCGGTCCTGCTTGACCTCGGGTGCGACATGGTCGGGCAGGTCGTTGGCCCGCGCGCCCTTGACGTTTTCGTATTGGAAGGCGCCGACGCGATCCAGTTGCGCCTCGTCCAGCCAGTCCAGCAGGGTCTGGAACTCGGCCTCGGTCTCGCCGGGGTAACCCACGATGAAGGTGGATCGCAGGGTGATGTCGGGGCAGATGGCGCGCCAGGCGGCGATCTCGTCCAGGGTGCGCGCGGCCGCCGCAGGCCGGGCCATGCGGCGCAGCGTGTCGGGATGGGCGTGCTGGAAGGGGATGTCCAGATATGGCAGCACCAGGCCATCCGCCATCAGCGGGATCAGGTCGCGCACATGCGGATAGGGATAGACGTAATGCAGCCGCAGCCAGGCCCCAAGCCCGCCCAGATCGCGGGCCAGGTCGGTGATATGGGCGCGGTGGCCGCGTTCGGTTTCAAACTTGCGATCCACCCCATAGGCCGAGGTATCCTGCGAAATGACCAGCAGTTCGCGCACCCCGGCCGCGACCAGCTTCTCGGCCTCTCGCACGACGGCATGGGCCGGGCGGCTGACCAGACGCCCGCGCATGTCGGGGATGATGCAGAACCTGCACTTGTGATTGCAGCCTTCCGAAATCTTCAGATAGCTGTAATGGCGCGGCGTCAGGCTGACGCCCGATGCGGGCAGCAGGTCGATGAAGGGATCGGGCTGCGGCGGCACCGCCCGGTGGACGGCATCCAGCACCGCCTCGTATTGATGCGGGCCGGTGACGGCCAGAACCTTGGGATGGGCGCCGGTGATATAGTCGGGTTCCGCCCCTAGGCAACCGGTGACCAGAACCTTGCCGTTTTCGCGCAGCGCCTCGCCGATGGCATCCAGCGATTCCGCCTTGGCACTGTCCAGGAAGCCGCAGGTGTTCACGATCACCGCGTCGGCGCCCTTGTAGTCGGGGCTGATCGCATAGCCCTCGGCCCGCAGGCGGGTCAGGATCCGCTCGCTGTCCACCAGCGCCTTGGGACAGCCGAGGCTGACCATGCCGATGGTCGGCTGGCCTTCGCGCCGCTCCCCCAGGCTGTCGGCGGGGATGCGGGCGCGGGCCAGGTCGGGGCGCAGATCGGGCGGGTTCATGTGCATCCGCCGCAAATAGGCGATTCGGGGCCGCCGGAAAAGAGCCGAGACGCCCCGCCCCTGACAATCGCGCGAGCGGGCCTGCGCGGGGGTTTTCAGGATGCCCCGTCCCCCCGGCCATGAGCCCCTGGAAAAGATTGCCGGATGGATCGTGGCGGCCCTGGTCCTGGGGTCGATGATCATGGCGGACATGGCCATGGCGCAGCAGGCGGCCCCGGCCTGACGGCGGCGTCGCCGGAACGTGATTTCCTTGGCCCCGGCCAATCGGCAAGATGGGCGCATGACCCGATTTGTCACGATCCTTGCCGCCGCCCTGCTGGCCGCCCTGCCCGTCGCCAGCCAGGCCGAGATCGTCGATCGCGGCCGTTTCATCGACGTGAACGACCATCGCGGCGGCAACGTCATCCAGACCGTGCAATTGCGCGAACGGCTGGCGCGATCCGGCAAGACCGTGCGGATCCGGGGCTATTGCCGGTCGGCCTGCACGATCCTGACGACGATGCCGAACGCCTGCCTCGCGGCGGATGCGCGCATCGGCTTTCACGCGCCGCGCCTTCCGAACACCCAGATCATCCCGCCCCTGGTGGACGAGATCATGGGCAGCTTCTATCGCGGCGGCATCCGCGACCGCTGGTTCGGCGGCTGGAACCGGTCGATGACGATGACGATCCTGTCCGCGCGCGATTATGTGCGGCTGGACCCGCAGACGAAGATCTGCGGCTGATCATTCCCGCAGCCGCCAGCCCGTCGCGAAGATCCAGCGGATCGCAAGGCAGCAGGCCAGGATCATCAGGCTGACGGCCACCAGCGACACGCCGACCGGCACGTCGGCCAGCCCGAAGAACGACCAGCGGAAGCCCGACACCAGATAGAGGACCGGGTTCAGCTTGGCCACCGCCTCCCAGAAGGGCGGCAGCATGTCGGACGAATAGAAGGCGCCGCCCAGGAACACCAAGGGCGTGATGACCATCATCGGCACGATCTGCAACTGCTCGAACGACTTGGCCCACAGCCCGATGATGAAGCCCAGCAGGCTGAAGCCGGTGGCGGTCAGCACCAGAAAGGTCAGCATCCAGAACGGGTGCAGGATATGGACGCCCACGAAGAAGAAACTGGTCAGCAGGATCACCAGGGCGATCAGCACGGCCTTCATGGCGGCGGCGCCGACGAAACCCAGCGTCACCTCGATCCAGCCGACCGGCGAGACCAGGTATTCATAGATCGTGCCGCTGAATTTCGGGAAATAGATGCCGAAGCTGGCATTGCTGACCGATTGCTGAAGGATCGTCAGCATCATCAGGCCCGGCACGATGAAGGCGCCGTATTCAACGCCCTCGACCGACTGGATGCGCCCGCCGATGGCCGCGCCGAAGACCACGAAATACAGCACGGTGGACAGGACCGGCGACAGCAGCGACTGCATGACGGTGCGGAAGAAGCGCGTCATCTCGTGGTGGAAGATCGCCCAGACGCCGGGCCAGTTGACCGCGCTCATGCTGTCACCTCTTGCCGGGGTTCGCTGACCAGGGCGATGAACACCTCTTCCAGGCTGGACTGCCGGGTCGAGACGTCGCGCACCAGGATCCCCTGGGCGGCCAGATCGCCCAGCAGATGCGCGATGCCGGTGCGTTCCGCCCGCGTGTCGTATTCATAGGTCAGCGCCCGGCCGTCCAGCGACAGCCGCAGGCCCCGGCCGGTCAGTTCGTCGGGGATCATGGTCAAAGGCTCGGACAGTTCGACGGTCAGGGTCTTCTTGCCGAATTCGCCCATCAACTCGTGCGTGGGCTTGACCAGCAGCAGCCGGCCCTTGTTGATGACGCCGACGCGGTCGGCCATTTCCTCGGCCTCTTCCAGGTAATGGGTGGTCAGGATGATGGTCACGCCGTCGCGGCGAAGCTGGTCGACGACCTCCCACATCTCGCGGCGCAGGGCCACGTCCACGCCCGCCGTGGGCTCGTCCAGGAACAGCACCTTGGGCCGGTGCGCCAGGGCCTTGGCGATCAGCACGCGGCGCTTCATGCCGCCCGACAATTCGCGGGTCATGGCGTCGCGCTTGTCCCACAGGGCCAGGCTGCGCAGCACCTGTTCGATATAGGCCTCGTCCGGGCCTTCGCCATAGAGGCCGCGCGTGAAGCGGACGCAGGCGATCACCGTTTCGAACGGCTCCAGCGCGACTTCCTGGGGCACCAGGCCGATCAGCCTGCGCGCCGCGCGCCAGTCGCTGCGGATGTCGTGGCCGCCCACGCGGACCGTGCCGCCGGTCGGCACCACCAGCCCGCAGATGATCGAGATCAGCGTCGTCTTGCCCGCACCGTTCGGTCCCAGCAGGGCGATGATCTCGCCTTCATGGATGTCCAGCGACACATCGCTCAGCGCGCGGGTGCCGCTGTCATATTGCTTGGACAGGTTGTCGATCTGGATGATCGCGGTCATTCGGCAGTCCTTTTCACATGCAACGCGGGGGCCTGCCGCCGCAAGATCGCGGCCAGGGCCAGGGCCAGCAGACCGAAGCCCGCCGCCCCGGTCAGGAAAGCCCCCGAATAGCCCAGATGGGCGACAAGGGGCGTCGACGCCAGGGGCGACAGGAACTGCCCCAGGAAAATGGCCGAGGTGATCAGCCCCGACACCAGCCCGCGATAGCGCGCGGGCGCCGCGTTCAGCGCCGTGGTGATGAAGGTGGGCATGCAGAAGCCAAGCCCCGCCCCGATCAGCGCCGCGCCCGCCATCGCCACCGCCAGCCCAGGCGCCAGGGCGATCGCGGCGAAACCCAGGGCCAGCATCAGATAGCCCAGCACCGGCGTGGCGATCCGGCCCAGCCGCACCAGGCCCGAGATGACCGACATCACCGCGGCCGAGGCCATCATCGCCCCCATCACCGTGCCCGCATGGCGCGGATCCTCCAGCCCGATCCCGCGCAGGTGATAGGGCAGTTGGGTGGGAACCGCATAGAAGATCACGAAGGTCAGCCCGGCGGCCCCCGCCATGACCCCCGCGACCATCCGCCAACCGGGATCGGCGGGCAGTTCCAGGGCGGCAGAGGGACCGCGCGCGGATCCGTGCCGGTGCGGTTCGGGCAGGATGCGCCACAGCAGCGGCAACAGCGGCACGGCCAGGCCATAGATCGCAAAGGGCAGCCGGGGATCGCTGGCGGCCAGCAGCCCTGCGGTGGTCACGAAGGCCAGCCCGCCGACATTGGTCGCGGCCATCTGGTATCCCATCAGCCGCCCGCGCGCCGGGCCGTCGAAGTAATCGCCCACAAGCGCCGCCTGCGCCGTCATGATCAGCGCCACCCCCAGGCCAAGCGCCAGGCGGCTGGCCAGGATCGCCTCCAGCGTCGGCAGATACAGCCCGGCGGTTCCCGCGACGGCATAGATCGCCAGCCCCCACAGCAGCGGGCGGCGGCGGCCCAGCCGGTCGGCCAGAACCCCGGCCAGCGGCGCCACCACCGCGACCAGCAGCGACGGCGCGGTGATCAGCAGCCGGGTGATGGTGGGCGCCAGCGGATCATCGGCGAAAGCGGCTTCCAGCCCCGGCAGGGACGGAGTGATCGTCGCGTTCGACATCACCGTCAGCGTCGCGGCCAGCATCAGCCCCCAGCTTCGCGGATCGGACAGTAGGCGGTCCATCAGCCGTCGTCCCAGGGGTGATAGGGGCGCGCGCGGCGTGCATCGGCCAGCGCCTCGACCCACCATTCCAGCCGGTGCGCAAAGACCGCCATCGCCGCCTCGGCCGCCGCAGCCTCGTTCGGATCGGTGATATGGCCCAGTTCGTCGAACCGCCGCCAGGGCGAGGCGAAGCTGACCGTGTCGCGCAGCGTGACCGTATGCAGTTCCGCCAGGATGATCCGCAGCGCCTCGACCGCGCGCAGCCCGCCCGAGAGGCCGCCATAGCCGATCAGCCCCACCGGCCGCGCCCACCATTCGGCGGTCACGCTGTCGATCAGCGTCTTGAGGTGGCCCGGTTCGGCATGGTTGTATTCAGGGGTCACGATGACGAAGCCGTCCAGATCCGCCATCCGTTTCCGCAGCCGTGCGATGGCCTCGGCATCGCCGATCTGCACCGGCAGCAGGTCGGGGTCGGCGGGGTCGATCATCCGCGTGGCGAAGCCGTGGCCTTCCAGTTGGCGGATCACCCAGAAGGCCACCCGGTCGTTGATCCGCCCCTCGCGGATCGACCCCAGGATCACCCCGATGCACTTGCGTTCCGCCATCGCCTGTCCCTTGCGCGCTCTGTAAGGCTCCGGCCCTAAAGACAATCGTCGCGGGCCGAGGACAAGGCGAAAATGTCCCTGCTTGTTCCGGCGCGCCCCATTGCCCTGCCGCTCCCGCCCGTGCAAGAAACCCGCGATGCCGCCGATCAGGGGAAACCAGCCATGCCCGCCCGCAGCACGCCGATCCAGGTTTTCCTGGTGTTCCTGAAGCTGGGCCTGACATCCTTCGGGGGGCCGGTGGCCCATCTGGGCTATTTCCGCGACGAATTCGTGGTCAGGCGGCAATGGCTGTCGGACGCCGCCTATGGCGATCTGGTGGCGCTGTGCCAGTTCCTGCCCGGACCGGCCTCCAGCCAAGTGGGCTTCGCCCTGGGGCTGATGCGCGCGGGCTGGGCGGGGGCGGCGGCGGCATTCCTGGGCTTCACCCTGCCCTCGGCGCTGCTGCTGGCGGGGCTGGCGCTGACCGGGCTGGGCCTGGGCGGCGGCGAGGCCGCGGCGGGCGTCATCCACGGGCTGAAGATCGTGGCCGTCGCCATCGTCGCCCAGGCCGTCTGGGGCATGGCGCGCAGCCTCTGCCCCGACCGGACGCGGGCGGGCATCGCCCTGGCGGCGGTCCTGGTGCTGATCCTGCTGCCGGGATCGGTGGGCATGATGGGCGCCATCGCCGCAGGCGCGGCGGCGGGGCTGGTCCTGTGCCGCGCGCCCGACGCCCCTGCCCCGGCGGCCTTCGCGACCCGAGTCTCGCGGCGGACGGGGCTGGCGGCGCTGATCGTCTTCGCGATCCTGCTGGCCGTCCTGCCGCTGCTGGCGCCCTGGAGCCAGGGATTCGCCCTGGCCGAGAGCTTCTTCCGCGCCGGATCGCTGGTCTTCGGCGGCGGCCATGTCGTCCTGCCGCTGCTGGAGGCCGGGACGGTCGCGACAGGCTGGATCGGTCCCGACGCCTTCCTGGCCGGATACGGGCTGGCGCAGGCGGTTCCCGGCCCGCTGTTCACCTTCGCGGCCTGGCTGGGCGCGCTGATGGCCGTTCCGCCCAACGGCATCGCCGGCGCGGCGATCGCGCTTCTGGCGCTGTTCCTGCCGGGCTTCCTGATCCTGACCGCCGCCCTGCCCTTCTGGGACCGGCTGCGCCGGCAACCGGGCGCGCAGGCGGCGATGGCAGGCGCCAATGCGGCGGTTGTGGGGATCCTGGGGCTGGCGCTCTATGATCCGGTCTTCGTCAGCGCGATCGGCGGCCGGGCCGATTTCGCCTTGGCCCTGACCTGCTTCCTGGCGCTGATCGTCTGGAAGGCCCCGTCCTGGGCAGTCGTGCTGCTGGCGGCTGGCGCGGGGGCGGCGATGACGCTGGCCGGGTGATTATCCCCGCGCCGCCAGCAGGCTTTCGTCCAGGATGTCCAGGGCTTCCTCGAACACCGCGTCCGGGATCGTCAGCGGCGCGAGGAACCGGACCACGTTGCCATAGACCCCGCAGGTCAGCAGGATCAGCCCGCGCTTCAACGCCTCTTCCCGGACGCGGTTGGTGAAGTCGGGATTGGGGCTGTCGGTGCCCGGCAGGGTGAATTCGACCGCGTTCATGAAGCCGGGGCCGCGAATGTCGGCGATCTGCGGGATCTGGTCGCGCGCGGCGGCCAGCCGCTGCTTCAGCCGCTGGCCCAGGCGGGTGGCGCGGTCGCACAGCCCCTCGTCCTCGATCACGTCCAGCACGGCATGGGCGGCGGCGACGCCCAGCGGGTTGCCCGCATAGGTGCCGCCCAGGCCGCCGGGATCGGGGCTGTCCATCACCTCGGCCCGGCCCGTCACCGCGCTGATCGGCAGGCCCCCGCCCAGGCCCTTGGCCATGGTCACCAGATCGGCGGCGACGCCGTGATGCTCCATCGCGAACAGCTTGCCGGTGCGGGCGAAGCCGGTCTGCACCTCGTCCGCGATCAGCAGCATCCCGTGATGATCGCACAGCGCGCGCAGTTCCGCCATGAAGCCCTGCGGCACCTCGTAGAAGCCGCCCTCGCCCTGGACCGGCTCGACGATGATCGCGGCGACGCGGGCGGGTTCCAGATCGGCCTTGAACAGCTGTTGCAGGGCCTTCAGCGCGTCCTCCTTGGAAACGCCGTGCAGCGGGTTCGGGAAGGGCAGGTGCCAGACATCGGGCATCATCGGCCCGAAGCCCGCCTTGTAGGGCTGGACCTTGCCGGTCAGCGCCATGCCCATGAAGGTCCGCCCATGGAAACCGCCCGCGAAGCTGACGATGCCGGGGCGGCCGGTGTAATGGCGGGCGATCTTGACGGCGTTTTCCACCGCCTCGGCCCCGGTGGTGGCGAAGATGGTCTTTCTCTCGAAATCGCCGGGGACAAGCGCGTTCAGGCGTTCCGCCAGGGCGACATAGTTTTCGTAGGGAACGACCTGGTGGCAGGTATGGGTGAAACGGTCCAGCTGCGCGCGCACGGCCTCGATCACGCGGGGATGGCGGTGGCCGGTGTTCACCACCGCGATGCCCGCCGCAAAGTCGATATAGCGGTTGCCGTCCTTGTCCCAGATCTCGGCATTCTCGGCGCGGTCGGCATAGATCTGCGTCGTCATGCCCACGCCACGGGAAATGGCGGCGTTCTTGCGGTCGGTCATGCTGGTCATCGGAATCCCCCTTCGGTTCGCGCGATGCTAGCGCAGCGGCAGGGCGCCGAACAGGCCCGGCTTGCGTCCGGCGACGGGCCGGGCGATGCTTGCCCCAACCAAGGAGGTTCCCGATGCCCCCCGCCCGAACGATCGCCGGTCTTGCCGTCATCGCCAGCCTTGCCGCCTGCCAGGACGCGGGCGAACGGTCGGTCGCCCTGCTGCGGCCCGGCGGCAGCTTCACCGTCGCCCGCATCGACGGCGCCCCCGCCCCCGCAGGCGTCACGCTGGAAGTGGGCGAGGACGGACGCGTCAGCGGCCGCGCGCCCTGCAACCGCTACAGCGGCCAGTTGACCGAAAGCGGCGGGGCGATGGCCGTCAGCGGCATGGTGATGACCCGCATGGCCTGCGTCGAGACCGACCGCAACCTGGCCGAGACGCGCTTCGCCACCGCCCTGGGCAGCGTCACCGCCGCGCGCGGCACGGCGGAGGGCATCGCCCTGACCGACCCCGAGGGCAAGGAACGAATCGGCCTGATCGCGGCCGGACGCTGACCCGGTGTTCCCGATCCGCGACCACAATCCGTCGCAGCAAAGCCCGCGGATCACCTATGCGCTGATCGCCGCCAATATCGCGATGTTCCTGCTGACCCTGCCGGCGGTGCAGGGCGGCGAATGGCTGTGGACGCGGCTGGCGCTCTATCCGCTGGCGGTGACGCATGGCGAGCTGCTGTGGGGCCTTCTGACGCATATGTTCCTGCATGGCGGGATTCTGCATCTTGCGGGCAACATGCTGTTCCTGTGGGTTTTCGGCGACAACATGGAGGAACAGCTGGGCCATATGGGCTTTCTGGCCTTCTACCTGATCGCGGGCCTCGCGGCGGCTGCGGCGCAGACCCTGGCCGAGCCGCTGTCGCCCATTCCGATGGTCGGCGCATCGGGGGCGATCGCCGGGGTGATGGGCGGCTATCTGCTGCTGTTTCCCCGCGCGCGGGTCGATACCGTCGCGATCTTCATCGTCTTCTTCAAGGTCTTCACCTTGCCCGCCTGGATCGTTCTGGGCGTCTGGCTGGCGATCCAGATCTTCGGCGGCTCGTCCTCGCCCGGCGATCAGGGCGGGACCGCCTATTGGGCCCATGCCGGGGGGTTTCTGGCCGGGGCGCTGCTGGCCCTGCCCCGCTTCCTGCGGCTGGGCGGTCCGGGGTTCTGGGCGCGCACCCACGGCCACCCGCCCCACCCCGAGGCCGTCTATGCTCCGACCCGCATCCCGCCGGTCGGGCGCTAGGGTTTCACGCCGGCGCTCATGTGCCGCTTGCGGCCGAAGCCGGGGCGGCGCTCGACCCGGAACCCGGCCTGGGCCAGGGCGCGCCGCACCCCGCCCGCCGCCGTATAGGTGGCGAAGCTGCCCCCCGGCGCCGTGCAGCGCCCGACATGGACCATGATCTCGTCGCACCACATCTCGGGGTTCTTGGCGGGCGAAAAGCCGTCGAGGAACCAGGCATCGGCCCGCCCGTCCCAGCCGGGCAGGGTCAGCGCCACGTCGCCGATCCGCAGATGCAGTTCCACCTGCCCCACGCGGATCACCTCTCGGCCCCAGCCCGCGCGCAGTTGCGCCGCCGGATCGGCCAGTTCCGGGAAGGCCGCATGGGCCTGTTCCAGTTGCGCAAGGGACATCGGCCAGCCCTCGAAACTGGTCATCACCACCGGCACCGCCGCCACCTGCGCCAGGGCCAGGCAGTTCAGCCCGGTCCCGAAGCCCAGTTCCGCCACATGGAACCCAGGCCGCAGCCGCGCGGGCAGGCCGTTGCCGTCCAGGAAGACGTGCCGGGTCTCGGCCAGCCCGCCCGCAAGGCTGAAATAGGGATCGTCGAAGCGGGTGGAAACCGGCACGCCGCCGTCGCGCCAGTCAAGCTGCGGGTGGCGGGCGGGGTCGGGATCGGGTAACGCGCTCATGACGGCAGCTAGGGGAAAGGCAGGGGCCTTGACAAGCGTCACGATCATCGGCGGCGGCATCTTCGGCCTGACCTGCGCCTGGGAGATGACCCGGCGCGGCGCCCCCGTCCGCCTGTTCGAGGCCGCGCGGATCGGCGCCGGATCCTCGGGCGGCCATGTCGGCGCCCTGGCCCCCCATGCGCCGGAAAACTGGAACCCCAAGAAACAATTCCAGCTGGACAGCCTGCTGATGGCCCCGGCCTTCTGGTCGGGGGTCGAGGCCGCCTCCGGCCTGCCCAGCGGCTACGCCCGCACCGGCCGCCTGCAACCCGTCGCCGCCGCCGACCGCCTGCAAGACCGCATCGCCGCCGCCGCCCGCTGGCCCCAGGACTGCGCGATGCGTCTGACCGACACCCCGGCGGGCGGCCTGATCCCCGACAGCCCCTCGGGCCTGTGGCTGTTCGACGGATTGACCGCGCGCCTGTCCCCCCGCGCGGCGGGCGCGGCGCTGGCCGCCGCGATCCGCACCCGCGGCGGAGAGATCATCGAAGGCCAGCAGCCCGGCCCCCTCATCGGCCCGGTTATCTGGGCGACCGGCACGCCGGGCCTGGCGGATCTGTCCCGCGACCTCGGCCGCCCCATCGGCAAGGGCGTCAAGGGCCAGTCGGCGCTGCTGCGCCACGCCGCCCCCGACGCGCCGCAGGTCTTCGCCGACGGCCTGCATGTCGTGCCCCATGCGGACGGCACGGTGGCGATCGGCTCGACCTCGGAAAACGACTATGACCACCTGGACCCCGACGACCGGATCGAGGCGTTGATCGCCCAGGCCCGCGCGATCTGCCCGCAGCTTCGCGACGCCCCGGTGATCGACCGCTGGGCGGGCGTCCGCCCCCGCGCGCAAAGCCGCGCCCCGATTCTGGGACCGTGGCCGGGCCGCCCCGGCCATTTCGTCGCTAATGGCGGCTTCAAGATCGGCTTCGGCATGGCCCCGAAGATCGCCCAGGCGATGGCCGACCTGATCCTGGACGGCCATGCCTCCATCCCCGAGGGCTTCCGCCTGACCTGATTTCACTTTGGCAGAAATATCCTCGGGGGGTCCGGGGGGCGAAGCGCCCCCGGCCTTCGCCTGCCGTCAGGCAGGCAGCGGCGACACGCCGATCAGCAGCGGATGCAGATGCAGCAGCGCCGCCCAGATCAGAACCGCCAGCACCAGCCGCTGCCAGGTCACCCGGAACACCCCCGGCAACCCCGACCGCGCCACGCCAGACAGCGCAAAGACCAGCATCCCGCCGAAGAGGATCGCATGGGCCAGATCGCCGTTCGCGACCAGATGCGCGCCCGCCCACAAGGTAAAGGCCACGATCAGCCCCGACAAGCCGACCGCCAGGACGGCGACCAGAATCGCCAGCGGCATGGCGATATTGACCAGCCAGCGGCTCCACAGGGGCTGGTCCCACAGATGGACATGGGGCGCGCGTCCTGCCGCCAGGATCAACCAGGACAGAAGCCCGATCGACAGCAGGCTGAAGGCCACCAGATAGCCGCGCCGCCCCAGCCGCGCCACCAGCCAGCCGCGCGGGCCGGGCAGCGCCGGAATCAGGTGCGCGCCCAGAAAACAGGCCCAGGCGGCCAGATATTCGCCCCATCCACTCATGCCCCTCATCTAGCGGCTTGCGGGCGGGACCGCCAGCGGGTGAAACTGCGGCAAAAAGGACGCGCCCATGACAACCCGACTGGACCATGCCTTCCAAGCCATCGACGCCGCCAATGCCCGGGATCCGAACCTTGAGGACGGCAAGCCCGCCAACCTGCTCTACGGCCAGCGGATGACGGAACAGCAGCAGCGGCTGTTCCCCGACGCCCCGGACGCGCTGCGGATCGCCTGCCGGGGCCAGCATATCGAACGCTGGCTGCTGCCGCGCGACGCCTATCCGATGGACCGGGCGGGCTATCTGCAATGGCGCCAGGAACAGGGCCGCCGCCATGCCGAGCGCATTGCCGGGATCATGGCCGATGCGGGCTACGAGCAGGACGACATCGCCCAGGCCCGCAAGATGCTGACCAAGCAGGGCCTCAAGCGCGACGATCAGGTGCAGGCGCTGGAGGACGTGATCTGCTTCACCTTCATCCGCTGGTATCTGGGCGATTTCATGGCCGAGCAGCCGGACGAGAAGATGCCGCGCATCATCGAAAAGACCGCCGCCAAGATGTCGCCCGAAGGCCGCGCCCGCGCGCTGCGGGAATTCCCCATGCCCGAGGCTTTCGCCCGATATTTCCGCGACTGATGCGGGCGGTCATCGTCTCCCACGGTCAGCCCGGCGATCCCGGCCCGCAGCAGCGGGCCATCGAGGCTCTGGCCGCCCAGGTCGCCGCCTGCGATCCCGGCTGCCCGGTCGCGGGCGCGACGCTGGCGATGCCCGGCGCGCTGGCGGCGGTGGCCGAGGACGACAGCCTGATCTATCCGATGTTCATGGCCGAGGGCTGGTTCACCCGCACCGAACTGCCCCGGCGGCTTGCCCAGGCGGGCGCGGGGCGCGCGCGGGTGCTGCGCCCCTTCGGCACCGATCCCGCCCTGCCCGGCCTGATCGTGGCCCAAGCCCAAAGGGCGGCCGCGACCCAGGGCTGGGCGCCGCGGGACACGACGCTGCTGCTGACGGCGCATGGATCGCAGCGGTCGCAGGCGTCCTTCGCCATCACCACCGCGCTTGCGGAAACCGTCGCCCCGCATGTCGCCCGCGTCGTCACCGGCTTTGTCGAACAGGAACCCTTCATCGCCGATGCCGCGCGCGGGCTGAGCCGCGCGGTCAGCCTGCCGCTGTTCGCGCTGCGGGCGGATCACGTCCTGGACGACCTGCCCACGGCCCTGGACCGGGCGGGCTTCACCGGCCCGCGCCTGCCCCCCATCGGCCTTGCGCCCGAGGTGCCGGGCCTGATCGCCGCCAGCCTCCGCGCGGCGCTGTGACCTGTCGGGCAGTCACTTATACATGCCCTCGCGCAGGTTCAGGCCGTATTCGAGATACGCCTTCAGCGCGGCAAGCATCTGGGACCATCCCATGCAGTTACCATAGCTTGCCTTCAGACCGGCCTCGGTCTGGCTGAAGCCTTCCTCGGCGATCGAGACAAGGGTGCGCGTCCCGCCGTCCAGCGGTTCGAAGCGCATGGTGACGCGGGTCATGCGGGGCGCGCCGGGGCGGCTGTCCGACGCCTCCCATTCCAGCACGATGCTGCGTTCCGGCTGCACCTCGACCACCTTGACCGGAAAGGCGCCCGGAAAATCGTGGAAGTCCCAGGTCACGGTCGCCCCCGTCTCAAGCCGCCCCTGGGCGCCGCCGGTGGTGAAATAGCCCGAAAGCTTCGCCGGGTCCGCGACCGCCTCGAACACCTCGGCCACCGGCCGAGCGATGCGCGCGCTCACCTCGAATCTCAGTTCCATGATGCCATCCTTGCCTTGCCAGGCCTCGAATCATGTTATAGAAATATAACATGTCAGATATGGATGACGACGACAAGGTTTTTCGGGCGCTTGCGGCGCCGGTGCGGCGGCGGATCATGGACGCGCTGCGCGACCGGCCGCAGACCACGGGCGAGTTGGCGGCGACCCTGACCGACATCGGCCGCTGCGCCGTCATGCAGCATCTTGGGGTGCTGGAGGGTGCGGGGATCGTCGTGGTCCGCCGCGTCGGGCGGCAGCGCTGGAACCATCTGGACGCGATCCCGATCAAGCGCATCCATGACCGCTGGATCGGCGAGTATGCCCGCAGCGCCGTGGAACGCCTGGACGACCTCAAGCACAGGATCGAAAAGCCCGAGGAGGCGACGGTGCCGGGCCAGGTGGAATAAGCTCGGCCCTCAGGGCGCGAGGGCGTAATAGGCGTAACCGGCGGCCTCGGCAAAGCCCAGCCGGTTCCAGGTCGCCCATGCGCCCGCATTGCCCCGGCTGACGGCCAGGCCGATCCGCGTCGCGCCCTGTCCGGCGGCCCAGATCGCCGCCTGGCGCACCATCCAGCCCGCCATGCCCCGGCGGCGAAAGGCGGGCAGAACCTCGACGGCGTGGACCATGGCCACCTCGCCGTGGATCGCGGCGAAGGCCGCCCCCGCCGCACGGTCGTCCATGCGCCCCAGGATCGCGGTCTTTGGCCCCGCCACCCGGTCCATCACCGCCTGCCGCGCCGGGTCGATGTTTCCCGCCGCCCAGATGTCGCGCTGAATGGCCAGCGGCGGCCAGATCGCGAAGGCGGTCACCGGCGGGATGGGATCGCCGGTCAGCGCGGCGACCGGCGCCTGCATGATCGCGGTCGGGGATTCGCGCCGGTATCCGGCAGCGGCCAGGGCCTCGGCCAGGGCAGCGTCGCCGTCCGGGACGCGGAACATCGGCTGCTGGCCCCAGCCGCGATGGATCGCCTCGACCCCGGCGAAGTCCTCGGGCGACCATGCGCCCACGGCGCGCGCGGAACTGACCCGGCCGCCCGCCCCCAGGCCCCGGCCCACCCGGAACCCCCCGGCATCCGCGTGATCGGCGGCGGGCCAGGTCCGCTCGAACGCCTGGGCCAGGGCGGCGTCCATCACAGGCCCAGCCGGTCTTTCAGCGCCGCCATCGCCTGGGCGACGCGATCCGCGTCAAGGCCGCGCACCACCAGGTTCGTGCCCCAGCCGGTCTGGTCCTGGAAGGGATAGGATCCCAGCGACAGGTCGGGATAGTCGCCCGCCACGGCCTTCAGATCCTCTGCCACGTCGCTTTCGCCGCGCCGCACCTCGACGCTTTCGGACCGGACAGGGCGCCCGCCGGACAGGCGCGGGATCAGCCAGTCCACCATGCCCCGGAACACCTCGGGCACGCCCGCCATCACATGGGTGTTGCCGATGGAAAAACCCGGCGCGCCGGATACGGCGTTGTCGATCAGCCTGGCCCCCACCGGGATGCGCGCCATGCGCAAGCGATTCTCGGTCAGCTCATACCCCAGGCGGTCGCAGCGGGCTTGCAGGATGGCGCGCGCGTCGGGGTTGATCTCGACCGTGGTGCCATGGGCGTCGGCCACGGCATCGGCGGTGATGTCGTCATGGGTCGGCCCGATCCCGCCCGAGGTGAACAGCAGGTCGTAATCCCCGCCCAGGCTGCCGTCCAGGGCGCGGATCGCCGCGACGATGCGGTCGTGATCGTCGGCCACGACGCGGATTTCGCGCAGGTCGAAGCCGGTCGCGGACAGCACCTGCGCCAGGTGATGGGCATTGCCCTCGCGCGTGCGGCCCGACAGGATTTCGTCCCCGATCACCAGGATCGCCGCCGTCGGATTGTCGGATTGCATCGTTCCGTCCCCTGAAACCTGTGCTTGCCTGCATCTATGCGCACGCGCGGGGCTGGAACAAGGGATCATCCGGGTCTATCTATGCCGCCAGACGAAAGGATCACCGATGGACCAGAGCCATATCACCAAGGAAGGCATCCGCATCCACGCGCGCGAGGATTTTGCGGGAATGCACAAGGCCGGGGCCGTGGCGTCGCAGATCCTGGACGAGGTGGGGCCGCTGGTCCGGCCCGGCGTCACCACCGGCGCGCTTGACGATTTCATCACCCGCCGCGTGACGGAACTGGGGGCGACATCCGCCACCATCGGCTATCGCGGCTATGAACATGCCAGCTGCATCAGCGTGAACCATGTCGTCTGCCACGGCATTCCGGGCGACAAGGTGCTGGCCAATGGCGACATCCTGAACATCGACGTGACGGTGATCGTCGACGGCTGGTATGGCGACAGCAGCCGCATGTATGTCGCGGGCAAGGCCCCGATCAAGGCCAAGCGGCTGATCCAAGTCACGCATGACGCGCTGATGAAGGGGATCGAGGCCGTGCGCCCCGGCGCCACCTTCGGCGATATCGGCGCGGCGATCCAGTCCTATGCCGAAGGGCGCGGCATGTCGGTGGTGCGCGACTTCTGCGGCCACGGGCTGGGCCGGGTCTTCCACGCGCCGCCGAACGTGCTGCATTTCGGCCGCCCCGGCAAAGGCCCGGTGCTGGAGGAAGGCATGTTCTTCACCATCGAGCCGATGATCAATCTGGGCCGCCCGGAAACCAAGGTGCTGGCCGACGACTGGACCGCCGTGACCCGCGACAAGTCGCTGTCGGCGCAGTTCGAGCATTCCATCGGCGTCACGGCGACGGGCTGCGAGATCTTCACGCCCTCGGACAGGTTCTTCCCCGACCTGGACTGACCGACCTGGAGTGACCGGCCCCGCCGCCCGCGATCCGGCGTCAAGCCGGATCCGGCCTGACCCGCATCACCGCGCAATAGAGCGCCGGGACAAAGACCAGCGTGATCAGCGTCCCCGCGATGATGCCGCCCATCATAGAAAAGGCCATCGGCCCCCAGAACACCTGGCGCGAGATCGGGATCAGCGCCAGCGACGCCGCCGCCGCCGTCAGCAGGATCGGCCGGGCGCGGCTGTCCGACGCCTCGAACACGGCCCTCCAGGGCGTATGTCCCCGATGCCGCAGCTCCTGAATCTCGTGGACCAGGATGACCGAGTTGCGGATCAGGATGCCGATCAGCGCCAGGATTCCCAGGATCGCGACGAAGCCCATCGGCACGCCGAAGGGCACCAGCACCGCGACCACCCCGATCAGGCCCACGGGGGCTGCGGCAAAGACGATCATCGCCAGCCGGAAGCTTTGCATCTGCGCCATCACCAGCAGCGCCATGATCAGCAGCATCACCGGCACCACGGCGGCGATGGGTTCCTGGCTGTCGGCCGATGTCTCGACCGTGCCGCCCACGGTGATGGTCACGTCGGGCGGCAGGCCGGCCTGGAACTCCGCCACCGCCGGAACCAGGGCGTCGACCAGGGTCGCGGGCTGGTCCTTGGTGGATACCGCCGCCTTGACGGTCACGGTCGGCAGGCCGTTGCGCTGCGCGATCAGCGGCTGTTCGGTGACGTAATCCAGCGACACGATCGAGATCAGCGGCGTGCTCCCTCCGTCGGGCAGGCGGATTTGCAGGTTGCGGATCGATTCGATCGAGGTGCGGTCCTCCGCCTCGCCGCGCCCGACCACGTCGATCAGGAAGATGTCGTCGCGAAGCTGGGTGATCGTCGTGCCCGAGAACAGCGCCGACAGCGTGTCGGCGACCTCTTGCGTGGGGACGCCCAGCCGGCGCGCCTGGTCCTGATCGATTTCCAGGCGCACCACCCGCGCCGGTTCGTTCCAGTCCATCGAGATGTCGCGCAGGCGCGGTTCTTTCGCCAGCACGGCGGCAAGGTCGCGCGCGGCGTCGCGGGCGGCGTCGGGATCGGGGGCGCTGATGCGGTATTGCACGGGCTTGCCGACCGGAGGGCCGATTTCCAGATCCTTGACATAGATGTCGACGCCCGCGAAATCCTGCGCCGCCCGCTCCATCAGCAGCGCCTTCAGCCGGTCGCGCGCGGCCAGGTCCGGGGTCTGGATGACGATCTGGCCCATATAGGGCCCCGGCGTCGGCACATCCATCGCCAGCACGAAGCGCGGCGCCCCGCTGCCGACATAGGATGTCCAGAACAGCACGTCGTCATTGCCCGCCAGGATCTGTTCCAGCCGGTCCATGTCGGCGCGCGTCCTGGCGATCGACGCGTTCTGGCGTTCCGCGATATCGACCAGAACCTCGGTCCGGTCCGAGGTCGGAAAGAACTGCTGTTCGACGAAGCGCATCCCCCAGACGGACAGCGCGAACAGGACCAGCGTGACCGCGATCACGATCCACTTGAACCGCATCGACCACAGCAGCAGCCCGTGGAAACGGCGGCGCAGCCAGCCGGGCCGGGGCTCGTGGTGGACCATGTGGGGGCGCAGCAGGGTCACGCCCAAGAGCGGCGCGAACAGCACCGCCACGATCCAGGACACGACCAGCGACACCGCGATCACCACGAACAGCGAGAAGGTGAATTCCCCCGCCGCGGAATTGTTCAGCCCGATGGGAATGAAGCCCGCCACCGTGACCAGCGTGCCGGTCAGCATCGGGAAGGCGATCGAGGTCCAGGCATAGCTGGCCGCGTTTTCCAGCGGTTCGCCGATTTCCAGGCGGGAAATCATCGTCTCGATGGCGATCATCGCGTCGTCGACCAGCAGGCCAAGCGCGATGATCAGCGCCCCCAGCGAAATCCGCTGCAAGGTGATGCCGTACAGATCCAGGATCACGAAGGTGATCGCCAGCACCAGCGGGATGGTCAGCGTCACGACGAAACCGGCACGGAAGCCCAGGCTGATGAAGCTGACGACCAGCACGATCAGCACCGCCTCGGCAAGGGCCTTCACGAAATGGCCGACGGCGTAATCGACCACATGCGGCTGGTCGGCGACCTTGGCCATCTCGATCCCGATGGGCAGCCCGGCCGCGACGCGGGTCATCAGCGCGTCCAGTTCCTTGCCGAATTCCAGGATGTTCTCGCCCTCGCGCATCCCCACCTGCAAGCCGATCGCGGGCTTGCCGTTGTATCGGAACAGCGATTGCGGCGGATCCTCATAGCCGCGCGTGACGGTCGCCACATCGCCCAGGTTGAAGAACCGTTCGCCCACCCGCAGGTTCACGGCGGCGATGGACTGGGCGTCGGCGAACTGCCCGCCGACGCGGACCAGCACCTGTTCCGGCCCGGCCTGGATCACCCCCGAGGGAGAGATGGCGTTCTGCTGGGCCAGGGTGGCGATCACCTGCTGCTGGTTGAGACCCAGGGCCGCCAGCCGCGCGGCCGAGAATTCCAGGAAGATCTGCTCTTTCTGTTCGCCCAGCAATTCGGTCTTGCCGGCGGCGTCCAGACCCGTCACCTGCTTGCGGATGCGTTCCACCCGGTCGCGCAATTCGCGCGGGCTGTATCCGTCGGCGGTGAAGGCATAGATGTTGCCGAACACATCGCCGAAATCGTCGTTGAACTGGAAGCCCGCGAATTCCTGCGGGAAATCCGGGCGGATGTCGGACATCATCTCGCGCACGCGCTTCCAGATCTCGGGCACCTTGGGACCGCGCGTGGTGGGCAGCAGCTCCAGATAGACGACCGCCTGGCCCGGCATGGTGACGGATCGGGTAAAGTAAAGCTCGTCCAGTTCCTCAAGCTTCTTTTCGATGCGCGTGGTGACCTGGGTCAGCGTCTCGTCCACGGTGGCGCCGGGCAGGGCGGCGCTGATCACCATGATCTTGATGGTGAAATTCGGGTCTTCCTCGCGCCCCAGCTTGGTATAGCTGAGCGTCCCCGCCACCAGCGAGACGATCAGCAGGAACCACACGAAGCTGCGGTGGTTCAGCGCCCAGTCGGACAGGTTGAAACGCTTCACGGATCGACCCTTTCGCCGACGGGCTGGCCGTCGGTCAGCGAATTGACGCCCCGGATCACCACCTCGTCGCCGGGGGACAGCCCCGCGCCGATCAGGACGCGGCCCTGGAAGGCGACGCTGGGGGTGACGGGAACCGCCTCGACATGGGCGCCGCCCTCGTTACGGACCACGCGCCAGACATGCGGCGCGCCGTCGCGCAGGAAGATCGCCGCCTGGGACAGCATCAGCGCGGGTTCGCTGGCGCTGCCCAGCCGGGCGCGGATCAGCGCGCCCAGGCGGAAGGGCGCGTCGGGCGGCAGGGTCAGATACAGCCTGCGGGTGCGGGTCGCCATGTCGGCCACGGGGTCGATCCGGTCCAGCACGGCCTGCACCTGCCGGTCGGGGTCGGTGCGCTGCCACAGGGTGAAGACGGCATTGTCGGGAAGGCCCGCAAGCGCCGATTCGGGCAGGTCGATCACCGCCTCGCGCTGATCCTCGGCCGACAGTTGCAGGACCGGCGTTCCCGCGCCCAGCACGCTGCCGGGGGCCTCGTAGACCGCGCTGACGACGCCCGAAAAGGGCGCGGTCATCCGCGCATGGCCCTGGGAATCGCGCGCCTGCACCAAGGCCGAGCGGGCCTGTTCGGCCCCGGCCTGGGCGGCGGTGGCGGCGCGTTGGGCCTGCTCCAGCTGCGCGGCGCTGGCGACGTTGCGGGCCGCCAGGGCCTTGGTCCGTTCCAGCGTCAGGCGGGCCGTGTCGCGCTGAACCTCGGCCGCGGCCAGGGCGGCCTCGGCGGCGCGGGTGGTTGCCTCCAGATCCTCGGCGGCCAGGTTGGCCAGCACATCGCCCTGCCGGACCCGGTCGCCCAGATCGACGGGGCGCGACACCATCCGGCCCAGCGTCTGGAACGCCATCGTGACCTGCGTGCGCGACGCCACCACGCCGGGGATCCACCGCGCGTCCCGGCCGCGATCCTCGACGATCTCGGACACGATGGGCCGGATCGGGGCGGCAGCTTCGGCATGAGAGCGGAAATCCAGCCATCCGGGCAGATCCAGCGCCCCGGCCGGTGCGGCCAGAACCAGGGACAAGGCGGCCAGCAGGCATGTCGTCCGGATCATGGCAAGACCCTGGCCTGCCGGACCTGCCGTCCGGGATAGAGAAGCTGAGAGCCCGCGCCGACCACCACATCCCCCGCCGCGATCCCGTCCGAAAGATAGACCACGCCGTCGGCGAACTGTGCGATGGTCACGGGCACCAGGCTGACACGGCTGTCGGCATCGACGCGCCAGACGGCGGGCCGGCCGCCCTCGCGCATCAGCGCCGTCCAGGGCACCGCGATGCCCCGGTCCACGGCGATATCCACATGCCCCCGCACCGCCGCGCCCAACAGCGCGGTATCGGCCGCCACACCGTCGATCCGGACCCGCATCGCCACCGTCCCCGAGGCCGGATCCACCAGGGGCGAGATCTCGGACACGGTGCCCCGCATCTCGGGGCGGTCGATGTCCAGGGTGTCCAGCCGCACGACTGCGCCCTTGGCGCTGTCCAGGCCGGGATGGTCGGGGGCGTTGAACACGGCCTCCAGCCCGTCCAGCGTGGCCAGGGTCAGGACCGGCTGCGCGGCGCCGACGATCTGGCCGGGGGCCATGTCGCGGGCGGTGACGACCGCATCCTGGGGCGCCCGCATGACCGTATCCTCGACCGCGCGGCGGGTCTGGTCCAGGCTGCTTTCGGCGCGTTCGACGGTGCCCTGCGCCTCGGACAGGGCGCGCAGGGCGTCGTCGCGGGCGGCGCGGGTGCCGACGCCGCGCGCCAGCAGGGCATCGGCCCGTTCGCTGGCCAGGCGGGCCTGCGCCAAGCCCGCGCGGGCGGCGTCAAGACCCGCCTGGGCCACGCGCAGGGCCTGGTCCTGCTGGACCGAATCGAGGCGCGCCAGTTCCTGGCCCTCGGTCACGCGGTCGCCTTCGTCGACCAGCACGTCGGTCACGCGTCCGGGCTGGCGAAAGCTCATCTGCACGCTGTCGGCGGCGGTCAGGCTGCCCGACAGTTGCAGGTCGATCTGCACCGGCTGTTCGCGGGCCGAGACCAGCTCGACGCGCAACAGGTCATTTTGCGCAACCGCCGGAAATGCCGACAATCCCGCAACCGCAATGCCCCATGCCAACCGCCAGCCGCCCATCAAAATGTCCCATCGAAATATGACATGTCTGCGTCACAATCGGCGCCAAGGGAAGCCCCTGCCTTTACGTCACCGCGGCCTTCTGCCGAAACTTTTCATCATCCCAGAGGCCGCCCTGCAACAGGCGGGCCAGCGCGTCGACCGCCCGTTCCACGTCGTCCAGGTCGTTATACAGCGGCGCGAAGCCGAATCGCAGCACATCGGGGGCGCGGAAATCGCCCACCACGCCCGCCGCGATCAGCGCCTGCATCACCGCATAGGCTTGGGGATGGCGAAAGCCGATCTGCGACCCGCGCCGGGCCGGATCGCGCGGCGAATTCAGCGTCACGTCCGGGCATCGCGCCTCGACCCCGGCGACGAAGGCCTGGGTCAGGTCGATGGACCGGGCGCGCAGATCGGACAGGCTGACCTCTTCCCAGACATCCAGGGCGGCGTCCAGCGCGGTCAGCGCGATCACGGGCGGGGTGCCGACACGCATCCGCTCGACCCCCGAAGCCGGGCGGTAATCCAGGTCAAAGGCGAAGGGCGCGTCATGGCCCATCCAGCCTTGCAGGATCGGCTGGGCGGCATCGGCATGGCGCGGATGGGTCCAGATGAAGGCGGGCGCCCCCGGCCCGCCGTTCAGGTATTTATAGGTGCAGCCGACCGCGAAATCGGCGTCCGCCCCGGTCAGGTCCACATCCACCGCCCCCGCCGAATGCGCCAGATCCCACACCGTCAGCGCGCCAGCCTCATGCGCGCGGGCGGTCAGCGCGGCCATGTCGTGACGCCGCCCGGTGCGGTAATCGACCTCGGTCAGCATCAGGACGGCCAAGTCAGGGGTGATCGCGGCCTCGACCTCCTCGGGCGGGACCACGCGCAGCTCGGCCCCGACCGCCTGGGCCAGGCCCTGCGCGACATACAGATCGGACGGGAAATTGCCGCTGTCCGACAGGATCACCCGCCGGCCGGGCCGCAGCCGCAGCGCGGCGCTGAGCGCCTGGAACACCTTGATCGACAGCGTGTCGCCCATCACCACCTGCCCCGGTCCCGCGCCGATCAGCCGGGCGATGCGGTCGCCGATGCGGCGCGGCTGGACATACCAGCCCGCCTTGTTCCAGCCGGTGATCAGCATCTGCGACCATTCCTCGGCCATCATCCGGGCCACGCGGTCCCTGGCCGCCACCGGCATCGGTCCCAGCGAATTGCCGTCCAGATAGGTGATGCCCTGCGGCAGGTGGAAGGCGCGGCGGGTGGCGGCGAAATCGGTCATGGTCCTCTCCCTCTTGACCGCAGGCTAGCAGCAGCCTCTCCTGCGCGAAAGAGAGGGCAGGATGCCGTATCACGTCACCGATTGGGACGACGCCTATGCCAATACCGTCCATATTCCGGGGGGCAAGGGCTTTTTTGCCCGCTGGCAGGACGCGGCCGCCCGGTTCCGCGACGCCCACCCGCCCCAGGCCGTGGGCCGGGGCCACCTGTTCCACCCCGACGGACCCGCGCGGGGCCTGATGGTCTTCGTCCACGGCGGCTACTGGATGGAGACCACGCCCGATCTGTGGTCGCATCTGGCGGCGGGCGCCTTGGCGCGCGGCTGGGCGGCGGCCCTGCCCGGCTATACCCTGGCGCCCCAGGCCCGGATCGCGCAGATGGTGCATCAGGTCGCCGCCGCCATCGCCGAGGCCGCCGGGCGCATCGGCGGGCCCATCGTCCTGACCGGCCATTCGGCGGGCGGACATCTGGCCGCGCGGATGATCTGCGACGACGCCACCCTGCCCGATGCGGTGGCGGCGCGGGTGACGGGCTGTGTGCCGATCTCTCCGCTGGCCGACCTGCGGCCGCTTTTGCACACGGCGATGAACGCCACGCTGCGCCTCGATGCGGCCGAGGCGGCGGCGGACAGCCCGGCCCTGCTGGCGCCCCGCCCCGGCATCCCGGTCACCACCTGGGTCGGCGCCGACGAGCGGCCCGAATTCCTCCGCCAGGCCCGGCTGCTGGCCGATATCTGGGCGGGCCTGGGCGCCGCGACCGACTGCCTGGTCGAACCGGAACGCCACCATTACGACGTGATCGAGGGGCTGGAGCGGCCGGACAGCCCGCTGATGGACCGCCTGCTCAGCCGGTGAAATCCGCCAGCTTCGCCGCAGTCAGGTCCAGCAGCACCTGCGGGGCGATGGCGAAGATGTGGCGCGGCGTGCCCGCAGCGGCCCAGACGCGGTCGAACTCCAGCAGGCGCGGGTCGAAGAACGCCGCCACCGGCTTCAGATGCCCGACCGGGGCCACGCCGCCGATGGCGAAACCGGTTTCCTCGCGGATCAGCGCGGCGTCGGCCTTGCCCAGCGGCTGGCCCGCCACCTGCGTCGCCCTGGCCGGATCGACGCGGTTGCCGCCGGCGGTCAGGAACAGGACCGCATGACCCGACGCCTCGCCCCGGAAGATGATCGACTTGGCGATCTGGTCCACATGACAGCCCGCCGCCTGCGCGGCCTCGGCCGCCGTGCGGGTGCTGTCCGCCATCTCCAGGATTTCGACCGCCACGCCTGCCCCGTCAAGGGCGGCCCTGACCCGCGCCAGGCTCTTGCTCATGTCCTCTGTCCCCTCGCGCCAAGCGTCTTGCGCTTTGGCGTCAGCCGTGTTGTTGCAGGACCGATCATCACGGAGGCCCGCATGAACGTCTATACCCTGCTGGTCGAGGTGGGCCGCACCAAGGATGACGGCCTGCCCGACGGATCGACCGGCGCGGCGCTCATCTGCTATGCCGCGGGCGGGGACGAGGCCGAGGCGGTGCGTGAAACCGTGGCCATCCTTAAGCAGGCGGATCTGGCGCCGCTGGACGTGACCGGCTACGGCACGCTGGAGGACCGGCTGGCCGAGGGCCACGAGATCGACGCGGACGAACGCGCCCTGATGCAGCGTGCCCTGAACGAAAACTCGGTCGTCATCGCGCAGATGCAGCCCTTCTTCAAAGGTTGCGAGGGCGACGCGGACGACATCCTGCATTAGCCCGCGCGGGCCTACCCAAGGCGGACGGGGTTTGTTACGCTGCTTCACAACAACAATCGAAGCAGTCACGAACAGGCGATCCTCATGAGCTTTCCCCGCATCTTCCTGACCACCGCCCTGGTGGGCGCGCTGGCGTCCTGCGCCACGCCGATCAACCGCGCGCCCGGCGGTCCGTCGGGCGGCGGTCCCGTCACGCCCGCGCCGATCCCCGCCGCATCCGCCGGGGACGAGGCCGGGCTGCAACGCTTCGTCCAGTCCTTCCGGCCGCGCGCCCTGGCCTCGGGCGTGTCGCCCGCGACCTATGACCGGGCCATGCGCATCGCCCGCTACAACCCCGACGTGATCCGCCTGGACCGCAAGCAGGCCGAGTTCAGCCGCCCGGTCTGGCTGTATCTGGACAGCGCCGTGTCGGACGTGCGCGTCACCACCGGCCGCCAGAAATCCGCGCAACTGTCGGGCACCCTGTCGGCGCTCGAGGCGCGCTATGGCGTCCCGCGCGAGATCGTGCTGGCCGTCTGGGGGATGGAATCGAATTTCGGCGCCAATCGCGGCAAGATGCAGATCATCCCGTCGCTGGCGACGCTGGCCTATGACGGCCGCCGGGGCGAGATGTTCCAGAACCAGCTGATCGCCTCGCTGAAGATCCTGCAAGCGGGCGATACCGATCCCGAACACATGCTGGGTTCCTGGGCCGGTGCGATGGGCCATACCCAGTTCATGCCGACCTCCTATCTGGATTACGCGGTCGATTTCACCGGCGACGGCCGCCGCGACATCTGGTCCGAGGATCCGACCGATTCGCTGGCCTCGACCGCGAACTATCTGCGCCGCAACGGCTGGGTGCCCGGCCAGCCCTGGGGGGCCGAGGTGCAACTGCCCCAAGGCTTCAACATGGGCCTGGTCGGCAAGGGCACGCGCCGGTCCGACTGGGCGGCGCAGGGCGTCCGCCGGATCGGCGGCGGTCCGCTGCCCGGCGGCAACGGGTCGATCATCATGCCGGCGGGGGCGAACGGCCCGGCCTTCCTGATCCTCGACAATTTCCGGTCGATCCTGCGCTACAACAATTCCGACAACTATGCGTTGGGCGTGGCGTTTCTGGGCGAGCGCATCGCCGGCCGTCCGGGCGTGCAGGGATCGTGGCCCCGCAACGACCGCACCCTGTCCACCGGCGAGCGCCAGGAAATCCAGCAGCGCCTGCGCGCCAAGGGCTTCTATCAGGGCGAGATCGACGGGCTGTTCGGGTCCGCCACGATGGAGTCGGTCGCGGCCTACCAGCGGTCCATCGGGGTGACGCCGGACGGTTATCCGACCTCGATCCTGCTGGAGCAGTTGCGGCGGTGAGGGAAAGAGGGGCATCCAATATGGGCGCCCCTTTCTAACATGACAGTTCCAAAATCTGTATGGACGCTCGCGAAAGAAAAGGATCCATGAAATTAGGAATTGCGCCCCACTCCTGAGGCCCACAGCCTAGCAGAAAACGTCAACGGATCTTTGCTGGGAGGATCGTTCAAATCGGCGCGAATTTCCCAAACTAACGCCGACCAAAGTTCATCGTGTTTGGATTGCGTTCGATTATCATTTGAAACTGCAATTTCGTCAATAAATTGGTGCAGAGACTTTATAACACCAGGTGATCCGACTAAATGTAAGTTGTTGACAGAAGTGGCAAACCTCATTTTTGCTTCAATTGGTGTTGCATCTCCAACAATCCCACTTGCCGCTCCAAAGAACTCCTCATAGTAGGCTAGCTTCTTAGAACGCCAGACCGCGCTCCGTTCAGCCTTTTTTGTGAAGAAGAACGTTCCAGCAGAAACCAGAATCGTAGCCATCGCCGTAGGTCATGTTGACAAATGGCGGAGCCAGATGCGGATCGAGGTGATGTCGATGAAGCCCAGGAAGCTCTCTGCGGTTTTGTCGTAGCGGGTGGCGACGCGGCGGGCATTCTTGAGCTTGTTGAAGCAGCGCTCGACGAGGTTGCGCAGCCGGTAAAGGGTTCGGTCCACGGCCACGCGCAGCTTGCGGGACTTTCGCATCGGGATCACCGGCACGACGTTGCGCGCCTCCATGGTTTCTCGAACCCTGTCAGAGTCATAGCCGCGATCCGCCAGCAGGACGGAGGGCTCTGGCAGGTTGTCGTCCATGATGAGGTCAAAGCCCAGATAGTCCGATGTCTGGCCCGGCGTGATGTCCGACCTCATGGGCAGGCCTGCGCCATTGACGCGGAGGTGGATCTTTGTCGTGAAGCCACCTCGCGAACGGCCAAAACCCTGTCGCGGAGTCCCCCTTTAGCGCCCGCTGCCTGATGATGGGCGCGGACCACGGTGCTGTCGATCATCTGCAAGGCCGCTGGAACCACCCCGCTCTCGTTCAGGGCCTCCAGTATCCCTTCCCACAGCCCGGCCAGGGTCCAGCGCCGGAACTGGCGGTAGACCGACGACCACTTGCCGAACTCTTCCGGCAGGTCACGCCACGGCGAACCTGTGCGGGCTATCCAGAAAATCCCATCCAGAACAAGACGATGGTTCATGGGTTTGCGCCCGTTCGGTGCGCGGACGGCCAGAATGAAGCGTTCGTGAAACGCCCATTCCTCGTCAGACATCAGGTCTCGTGCCAAGCTGGTCTCCATCGCAGATACCAGCTTGAATCACGTTCAGCACGTCCTGTGAATCCCTTTTGTCAACACGGCCTAATGATTGCCGCCCACATTACAGATCTTTCCTTCTGCGTTTCCAGCTTAAGTAGTGAACATTAGTGTCACTTTATCTCACCCACTCCCGGAACGCCGCCAGCACCTCCTCGTAAACCCCGCGCTTGAACGGCACGATATTCTCCAGCAGCGCCGCGGCAGGCATCCAGCGCCATTCCTCGAACTCGGGGTGATCCGTTTCGATGCGGATGTCGCTGTCGTCCCCCAGAAACCGCATCAGCACCCATTTCTGGCGTTGCCCGCCATAGCGGCCCTTCCAGACCTTGCCCAGCAATTCGGGCGGCAGGTCGTAATAGACCCAGTCCGGGGTTTCGCCCAAAACCTCGACCTTGTCGGCGGGAAGGCCGGTTTCCTCGGCCAGTTCGCGCAGGGCGGCCTGGCGGGGATCCTCGCCCTTGTCGATGCCGCCCTGAGGCATCTGCCAGGCGCCGGGCATGTCGATGCGCTGGCCAGCGAAGACCAGGCCATCGGCATTGATCAGCACCACCCCGGCGCAGGGGCGATAGGGCAGCCCGCCCGGTCCGGTCCGCTCCGGCTCAGCCATTCGTGTTGGCCGCGCCCGATCCATCGGTCCCCGACCCCTCGCCGGTGACGGCGGGGGTGGCTTCCGCAGGCACCTGACCGGCGCGGAAATCGACCGCCGCCAGGCCCTTCAGGATATCGACCGCATAGGCGAGCTGATAGTCTTCCTCGCGCAGCTTGGCGGTGGCCTCGACCTCGGCGGCCTCCTGCTCCATCTGCTGCTTTTCGTCGTCGCTGACCGAATCGTTGTTCAGCGCGCCGCGCAGATCGGCTTCGGACCGGCCGAAATTCGACTGGCTGCGGGGGCCTGCCTCGTCCTCTTCCGAGGCGGGCGGGGGCGAGGGCTGGGCCACCAGGATGTCGGGCTGGATGCCCAGCGACTGGATCGACCGGCCCGACGGCGTGTAATAGCGCGCCGTGGTCAGCCGGATGGCGCTGTCGGCCGTCACCGGCATCACCGTCTGGACCGAGCCCTTGCCGAAGGTCTTTTCGCCCACCACGATGGCGCGGCGATGATCCTGCAAGGCGCCCGCGACGATTTCCGACGCGCTGGCGGAACCGCCATTGGTCAACACGACCATCGGCTTGCTCTGGGCCAGGTCGCCCGGCTCGGCGTTCCAGCGTTCGCTTTCCTCGGGGTTGCGGCCGCGGGTGCTGACGATTTCGCCCGCGTCCAGGAAGGCGTCGGACACGCTGATCGCCTGGTTCAGCAACCCGCCGGGGTTGTTGCGCAGATCCAGCACGAAGCCGGTCACCTTGTCGATGCCGCCCGCTTCCTTGACCGCCTTGTCCAGTTCGGATTTCAGCGTGTCATAGGTCTCGTCGTTGAAGGTCGAGACGCGCAGCACGACCGATTTCCCCTCGATCCGGGTCTTGACGACCGTCAGCTTGATCGTGTCGCGGGTCATGGTCAGATCGAACGGCTCGGTCTCGCCCTCGCGCAGGATGGTGACGGTGATCTCTGACCCGATGGGGCCGCGCATCATGTCCACGGCCTGATCCAGCGTCAGGCCCATCAGCGATTCGCCGTTCACATGGGTGATGAAATCCCCGGTCTTGACGCCCGCCCGCGCCGCAGGGGTGTCGTCGATGGGCGAGACGACCTTGACCAGCCCCTCCTCCTGGCTGACCTCGATCCCCAAGCCGCCGAAGCTGCCGCGGGTCTGGGTCTGCATGTCCTGGTAATCGCTGGCCGACAGAAAGCTGGAATGCGGATCCAGCGATGTCAGCATTCCGTTGATCGCGGCCTCGATCAGCTTCTTGTCGTCGGGCGCCTCGACGAAATCGGCGCGGACCCGTTCGAAGACGTTGCCGAACAGTTCGAGCTGTTCATAGATCGAGGCGTTGGAGCCGGTTTCCTGGGCCACCAGCGGCCCGGCGATCTGGGTGGTCAACAGCGCCCCGGCCAGAACCCCGCCCACCCCTGCGATCAGATAATGTTTCATGACGGCCTTTCCTGCCTTCAATCCTGTTCAGGCTCCACGACGGGATTCAGCACGAACCAGTCCGCCGGGTCCAGAGTTTCCTGTCCCTTGCGCAATTCCAGATACAGGGATTCGGTCTGCCCTGCATGACCGCCAATGGCGGCATCGGTCACGAATTGCGCGCCGAATTCCTGCGCCGGCGCCTCGGTCCCGCCCATCAGGCCCAGCGGATCGCCCGCTTGCAGCACGTCGCCCACCTCTCCGAACACCTGCGACATGCCCGCGAAGACCAGAAGATACCCGCGCGCGGGTTCGACGATCATCACATTGCCGTAATCCAGCAGCGGCCCGCGATAGCGGATGGTGGCGGGCCAGGGCGTCGTCACCAGGGCGGCGGGCGGCGTGGCGATCACCCAGCCGGGCCGTTCGACCCCGGCGGCATCGGGCTGGTCGTAAAGGCGCAGGATGGTGCCCACCACCGGCAGCGGCAGGGCGCCGCGCGCGCCTTCGAAATCCTCCATCGGCGGGCCGACATCCATCTGGACCTTGGCGACCCCGGCGGCGAATTCGTCCAGCGACTGCGCCGCGTCGCGCAGCTTTTGCAGTTCCGCTGGGGCCTCGGCAAAGCGGACGGGCAGGCTGGAGCGGTCTGTGACGGCGCTGGCCAGCAGCCGGCGCGCCTCCTGCACCGAGGCCAGCCCCGCCGCCAGCATCTGCGCCGCGCCCGCCTGCAAGTCGCGCACGGTGGCGATTTCGGCCAGGTCGTCCTGCAACCGTTCCGCCTCGGCCCGCAGGCCGGGGGTGACATCGGCCAGGACCATCCCCGACCGGGCATTGGCAAGCGCGCCCGCCGGATGCAGCAGCAGGGTGGTTTCGGGCGCCTGTTGCAGCGCCGTCATCGCCCCCAGGACCGAGGCCAGCCGCCCGCGCTGCGATTCGAAGCGGGCGCGCAGGTCGGCTTCGCGCGCGCTTGCCTGGCGCAGGCCCTCGCGCAGGGCGGCAAGGCCCTGTTCATAGCCCCGGATCACCTCGGTCAGGGCGACGACCTGGTCATCGGCCGATACGGCATCGGCCAGCTTGGCGACGGCGGCGCGCAACTGGGCGGCGGCGTCCTGCGCCTCGGCCACCGCGGCCGTGACCGAGGGCTGGGGTTCCTGGGCCGATCCCGGCGCGGCGATCAGCGCGGCAAGCGCCAGAGAGCGAAAGAGCTTCATGCGGTCTCGATCAGGCTTTCGCCGGTCATCTCGGCGGGCTTGTCCAGGCCCATCAGGTCCAGGACGGTGGGCGCCAGATCGGCCAGCCGCCCGCTGCGCAGGCGCGCGCCCGCCGGCCCGCCATAGACGATCACCGGCACCGGGTTGGTGGTATGCGCGGTATGCGGGCCGCCGGTCACCGGGTCGATCATGGTTTCGCAATTGCCGTGATCGGCGCAGATCACCGCCGCGCCGCCCGCCCGGTCCAGCGCGTCCAGCATCCGGCCCAGGCCGCGATCCACCGCCTCGCAGGCCAGCATGGCGGCGGGCAGGCTGCCGGTATGGCCCACCATGTCGGGATTGGCGAAATTCACCACGATCAGGTCATAGCCCGCGCCGATCACCTGAACCAGCTTGTCGGCCACCTGGTCGGCGGCCATTTCCGGGGCCAGGTCATAGGTCGCGACCTTGGGGCTGGAGGGCATGAAGCGGTCCTCGCCCGGTTCGGGGGCCTCCTTGCCGCCGTTCAGGAAGAAGGTGACATGGGGATATTTCTCGGTCTCGGCCAGGCGGAACTGGCGCAGGCCCTTGGCCGCCACCCAGGCGCCCAGCGTGTTGACCACCTGCCGCTTGGGATAGGCGGCGGCCATGTATTCGTCGTGGCGGGTGCTGTAATCGACCATGCCCAGCAGCGCCGCCCATTCGGGACGGTCGCCGGTGTCGAACCGATCGAAGGCCGGATCGGCCAGGGCGGTCAGGATCTCTCGCGCGCGGTCGGCCCGGAAGTTGAGGCAGAAGAACCCGTCCCCGTCCATCGCGCCGTTATAGCCGTCGATGATGAAGGGCTGGATGAATTCGTCGGTCTCGCCCCGCGCATAGGCCATGGTGACGGCCAGGTCGGCCGACAGCGCGGCTTCGCCCTGGCCCGCGACGATGGCGCGATAGGCGCGTTCGATCCGTTCCCAGCGGTTGTCGCGGTCCATCGCGTAATAGCGGCCGATGACGGTGCCGATCCGCGCGCCCTCGGGCAGGCTGCCCTGCAATTCGGTGATGAATCCCATGGCGGATTGCGGCGGCACGTCGCGCCCGTCGGTGATCGCGTGGACCACGACCGGCACGCCAGCGGCGGCGATGGCGCGGATGGCGGCCTGGACATGGACGACATGGCCATGCACCCCCCCGTCCGAGACGATGCCCATCAGATGCGCCGTTCCGCCCGTGGCCTGCAGCCGTTCCACGAATCGCACCAGCCCTTCGTTGCCCACGAAGCTGCCGTCCTCGATCGCAAGGTCGATCTGGCCCAGGTCCATGGCGACGACCCGGCCCGCGCCGATATTGGTGTGGCCGACCTCGGAATTGCCCATCTGGCCGCGCGGCAGGCCCACATCCGGGCCGAAGGTCGTCAGCATGGCATGGGGGCAGTCGCGCATCAGCCGGTCGAAATTCGGCGTCGCCGCCTGGTCGGGCGCGCTTTGTTCGGGCCGGTCGGATATGCCCCAGCCGTCAAGGATGCACAGGACCACAGGTTTCGTCATATCGTCCCTCGGGGATGGTTTGCGCCTTGTTACGCCTGTGCGGCGCTTGCGGCAACCGCAAGGCCGGGGGCGCTTCGCCCCCCGGACCCCCAGAGGATATTTGCGTGAAGAAGACGATCATTCGCGGTGATAGGGCGATCCGGCCAGGATGGTGGCGGCGCGATAGAGCTGTTCGGCCAGCATCACCCGAACCAGCAGATGCGGCCAGACCATCCGGCCCAGGCTGATCTGCCAGTCGGCGCGGGCGCACAGCGACGGATCCACCCCGTCCGCACCGCCGATCACGAAACAGAGATCGCGGGCCCGGTCCCGGTATCCCGCCAGCCGCCCCGCGAAGTCCGGCGACGTGGGCTGGTCGCCGCGTTCGTCCATCACCACCAGGGCCGCGCCCGGCGGGATGGCGCGGGACAGAAGCTCGGCCTCGGCGGCCATGCCGCCGCCGCGCTTGTCCTCGACCTCGGTCAGGGTGACGGGGGGCAGGCCAAGGCTGCGGCCGGTCCTGGCGAAACGGTCGAGGTAATCCGCCACCATCGCCGCCTCGGGGCCCTTGCGCAGCCGTCCGACCGCGGCGATGTCGATCCGCATGGTGTCCCGCCCGGCCTAATGCGCGGGGCGGGCCTGGTCGCGCACGCGGCTGAGCGCGTCGGCGGGCATCCACATCTTTTCAAGCTGATAGAATTCGCGCACCTCGGGCCGGAAGACATGGACGATGACATCGTCGGTGTCGATCAGCACCCAGTCGCCGGTGTCCTTGCCTTCGATCCGGGGGGTGCGGCCGGTGATCTGCTTCATCCGCTCGGCCAGCTTTTCGGCGATGGCGCCGACCTGGCGCGCGCTGCGGCCCGATGCGATCACCATGTGATCCGCCATGGCCGACCGGCCGCGCAGGTCGATCGTGACGATGTCCTCGGCCTTGTCGTCGTCAAGCGAGGACAGGATGCGGTCAAGGATCTGGTCGCTGGTCAGATCCTGCGCCGCGGGGATCGCTGCCGGCCCCGTGGCCGGCGAGACGTCTTGTGACAGGGTTCAATCCTCCGGTCAGCGCGCCGATCGCCCCCGGCGCAGGGGATGGATCAAAGATAGCACCTTTTCAGGCCATCTCAATGTTCCCGGTCCGATTGTACCGGGGCTTGTCGGCAATATTGCGTCAATGGGCAAAGACGATTAGAACAGGCGCATGTCCGGGTTCATCTATTTCGACATCCATGACCGCGCCCGCCTGCCCTCGCGATTCTTCGGCGAAGCAAACTGCGTGACGGCGCGACTGTGACGGGCTGCGGTCCTGCCGCAGCCGCCTGTCCGTCATGATCACATCACAGCCGAAAGCCAAACAGCCATGATCACCGAACCCCAATCCGCCGCCGCGCGGACGCTTTACGACAAGATCTGGGACGCCCATGTCGTCGACCGCCAGGACGACGGCACCTGCCTTCTGTATATCGACCGCCATCTGGTCCACGAAGTGACCAGCCCGCAGGCCTTCGAAGGGCTGCGCATGACCGGCCGCACCGTCCGCGCCCCCGACCGCACCATCGCCGTGCCCGACCACAACGTGCCGACCACCTGGGACCGCGAACAGGGCATCGACAACGAGGAATCGCGCATCCAGGTCGACGCGCTGGACCGCAACGCCCGCGACTTCGGCGTGGTCTATTACCCGGTGAACGACATCCGCCAGGGCATCGTCCATATCGTCGGTCCCGAACAGGGCTGGACCCTGCCCGGCATGACGGTGGTCTGCGGCGACAGCCATACCGCCACGCATGGCGCCTTCGGCGCGCTGGCCCACGGCATCGGCACCAGCGAGGTGGAGCATGTGCTGGCCACCCAGACGCTGATCCAGAAGAAATCGAAGAACATGAAGGTCGAGGTGACGGGCCGCCTGGCCCCCGGCGTCACCGCCAAGGACGTGGTGCTGGCGATCATCGGCCGGACCGGCACGGCGGGCGGCACCGGCCATGTCATCGAATATTGCGGCGAGGCGATCCGCGGCCTGTCCATGGAAGGCCGCATGACGATCTGCAACATGGCCATCGAGGGCGGCGCCCGCGCGGGCCTGATCGCGCCCGACCAGACCACCTTCGATTACGTCAGGGGCCGTCCCCATGCGCCGAAGGGCGCGCAATGGGAAGCGGCCGTCGCCTGGTGGAAGACGCTGTTTTCCGACGAGGGCGCGCAGTGGGACAAGGTCGTCACCCTGCGCGGCGAGGATATCGCCCCCACCATCACCTGGGGCACCTCGCCCGAGGACGCGCTGCCGATCACCGCGACGGTCCCCGATCCTTCGGATTTCACCGGCGGCAAGGTCGAGGCCGCGCGGCGGTCGCTGGACTATATGGGCCTGACCCCCGGCACGCGGCTGACCGACATCGCCATCGACGCGGTGTTCATCGGTTCCTGCACCAACGGCCGGATCGAGGATCTGCGCGCCGCAGCCGAGGTGCTGCGCGGCCGCAGGCTGGCGCCCGGCGTGCGCGGCATGGTCGTGCCGGGTTCGGGCCTGGTCCGCGCCCAGGCCGAGGAGGAAGGGCTGGACGCGATCTTCAAGGAGGCTGGTTTCGAATGGCGCTTGGCGGGCTGTTCGATGTGCCTGGGCATGAATCCCGACCAGCTGGCCCCCGGCGAACGCTGCGCCGCGACCAGCAATCGAAATTTCGAGGGGCGGCAGGGATACAAGGGTCGCACCCATCTGATGTCGCCGGCCATGGCGGCGGCGGCGGGCATCGCCGGCCATCTGGTCGACATCCGCGATTTCGCCTGATCCCGCGGGCGCGGTCATGGCGGCTGCTGTGGCCGCCTGATCCCGCGGGCGCGGTCATGGCGGCTGCTGTGGCGGCTGCTGCGGCGGCTGCTGCGGCGGCCGCCTGATTCACCCCACGCCACCGCGCGAATCAGGATGGCGGCACGTTTTTGCAGGCGATGCAAATTCCCCGACAGCCTCTGATATAGGCCGTTTTCCGGGCACAATCAGGACGGGAACACCTGTCGAAAAGAGCATGTGATTCCCCCCGCCGAACGGGCTTTCGCGGAGACTTGAATCAAATTTTATGTTACCACTTTGAAACCACGGTGCGGCGATGATCGCCCGCCAGACGTGCCATAATGAGTCATTCGGTAATAATTGGGAGGAATGAGATGAACATCGCAACATTCGCCACGGCGACTGCTGTTGCCGCTCTGATGGCAACCGGCGCGAGCGCCGCCACGCTGAGCCTTGTGGCTCCGACCGAAACGCAATTCAATCTTTCCGGCTTCAATCCGACAGGCAGCCCCGTCGATCTGAATGGCCAGGATATCGAGTTCATCTCGGGCGACAAGAAGACCGCATCGAACGGTCTGTCGGTCAGCGGTCCGGCCAGGGTCACGTTTACCTATCTGGGCTACGAGGCGGGGCACCAGAACAGTTCCTATGGTTTCGGCATTGACGGCAATTTCCTGTTCGAGAATGCGACCGCTACCGTCGGCAGCAGCTACACCTACACGCAAGCCGGTGCCGACCTCGTGAACTTTACGTTCCACACCGCAAACCCCCTGTCCTATTTCCACAATCACGATGTTGCCGATCCGGCGACCGGGGATTATGCGATCGGTTACCTCCGTATCAGCGATACTTCGTGGTACGCGCTGTTCGACGATATCGCGCAGAACGACCGCGACTTCGACGATCTGGTGCTGCGCATCGACGTGGCCCCCGTTCCGCTGCCTGCCGCGGGCTTCCTGCTGCTGGGCGGTATGGGCGCCCTGGGGGCTGCCGCGCGTCGTCGCAAGGCCGCCTGATCCCTGCGAACGACCCGACCAACCCAAGCCCCGCGATCATCGCGGGGCTTGTTCGTTTCGTCCGGCCGCTTGCCATGTCGTATCGGCAGCTTGAAGACCGTATGGCCGATGGCTATGATCGCATCCGCCCGCAGGAAACAGGATATCCGATGGACAAGTTCACCACCCTGACCGGCATCGCGGCACCCATGCCGCTGGTCAATATCGACACCGACATGATCATCCCGAAACAGTTCCTCAAGACGATCCAGCGGTCGGGCCTGGGGGTCAATCTGTTCGACGAATTGCGCTATGACCGCGACGGGACCGAGCTGCCGGATTTCGTGCTGAACAAGCCCGCCTATCGGCAGGCCGAGATCATCGTGGCCGGGGACAATTTCGGCTGCGGGTCGTCGCGCGAACACGCGCCCTGGGCGCTGCTGGATTTCGGCATCCGCTGCGTGATCTCGACCAGCTTCGCCGACATCTTCTTCAACAACTGCTTCAAGAACGGCATCCTGCCCATCGTCCTGCCGCAGGATGCCGTGGACGCGCTGATGGAGGATGCGCGCAAGGGCGCCAATGCCCGGATGACGGTGGATCTGGAAAGCCAGACCGTCACCACATCGGACGGGGTGGTCTTTGCGTTCGATGTCGATCCGTTCCGCAAGCATTGCCTGCTGAACGGGCTGGACGATATCGGGCTGACCATGGAAAAGGCGCCCCGCATCGAAAACTATGAAACGCAGATGGCTCAGGCCCGGCCCTGGGTCTGAGCGGACGGCCTGAAAAGGCCCCGCCATGCGTGGATGGCGGGGCAAGGGGGTTCCCCCCGATGGCGGCAGCCTGGGGGGAACCTGGCGAACCGGGACGCCTCAGTTGGGGCGGGAAACCTCGCCTTCCATCTCGGCGCGGATCTGCTGGCGCAGGATGTCGATGGGGATCATCCTGCCTTCGCGCTTGTAGCACCAATAGGTCCAGCCGTTGCAGCTGGGCGCGCCTTCCAGGGCGGCACCGACCTGATGGATCGACCCCTTCACGTCATTGCCGATCACCGAGCCGTCGGCGCGCACCTTGGCCTTGTGGCGGTTGTTCATGGAATACAATTCCTCGCCCGGCCGCAGCATCCCGCGTTCGACCACCTGGCCGAAGGGAATGCGCGGTTCGGCGCGTTTGGCGCGGGTCGTGGCCAGTGCCTCGGCATCCAGGCGGCGGATGCGGGACAGCCGCCTTTCCGCGACCGTGCGATAGGCCTCCTCGCGCTCGATGCCGATGAAGTCGCGGCCCAGCATCTTGGCGACCGCGCCGGTCGTGCCGGTGCCGAAGAACGGATCCAGCACCACGTCGCCGGGATTGGTGGTGCCTATGATGACCCGGTGCAGCAGCGATTCCGGCTTCTGCGTCGGATGGGCCTTGTCGCCCGCCGCGTCCTTCAGCCGTTCGCCGCCGTTGCAGATCGGCAGCACCCAGTCGGACCGCATCTGCACGCCTTCGTTCAGCGACTTCAGCGCCTCGTAGTTGAAGGTGTATTTCGAAGCCTCGGACTTCGCGGCCCAGATCAGCGTTTCGTGGGCGTTCGTCAGCCGCTTGCCCCGGAAATTCGGCATCGGGTTCGCCTTGCGCCAGATCACGTCGTTCATGATCCAGAAGCCCTGGTTCTGGATCTCGGCCCCCACGCGGAAGATGTTGTGATAGCTGCCGATGACCCAGATCGCGCCGTCGGGTTTCAGCAAGCGGCGCGCGGCGGCCAGCCAGTCGCGGGTGAAGGCGTCATAGCTGGCGAAGCTGGAGAACTGGTCCCAGTGATCGTCGACGGCATCGACCTTGGAATTGTCGGGCCGATGCAGGTCGCCGCGCAGTTGCAGGTTATAGGGCGGATCGGCGAAGATCAGGTCCACGCTGGCTTCGGGAAGCGCGTTCATCGCCTGGATGCAGTCGCCTGCCAGGATTTGATTCAGGGGTAACGGTCGCGCGGCTGCCATGCGCTGATCCTTGGTCTTTATCATCTCTGCCTCGGGAGTGGTGCCGGCTTGGGCCGGTCTGTGTCCCGCTACCATGATTCAGACCCGAATCGGCGTCAATTTCTTTTTTTGAATCAAGGGGTTGATTGCAGCTCTTTACACAAGATGTTGTGCACCGGCTCGAAGGAACGCCTATGAAAGGGGGTGACGCCCAGATCTAGCAGCGCGCGTTTGTGGACGGGCGTGGCGTAACCGGCATTCGCCTCCCAGCCATAGCCGGGATGTTGTTGCGCCAAATCCACCATTAGCCGGTCGCGCGCCACCTTGGCCAGGATCGACGCGGCGGCGATCGTCACGCAGCGCGCATCGCCCTGGACGATCGCCTCTCCGGGGCAGGACAGGTCGCGGGGGATGCGGTTGCCGTCCACCAGCACAAGGCAGGGCCGCTGGCGCAGGCCCGCGACCGCCATGCACATCGCCAGATGGGCCGCGTGATAGATGTTCAGGCGGTCGATCTCCTCGACGCCGACATGGATAATGCAATGATCGCAGTTGGCGGCCAGCCATTCGGCCAGGGCTTCGCGGCGTTTCGCGGTCAGCTTCTTGGAATCGTTCAGCCCGTCGGGGATGCTGGTGGGGTCCAGGATCACGGCGGCGGCGGTCACGGGCCCGGCCAGGGGGCCGCGCCCGACCTCGTCCACGCCCGCGACATGGCGGGCGCCTCGGGCCAGGGCGGCATGTTCAACGCTGAAGTCCGGCAGGCTCATGCGGTGATGGTTACAGCGGGAATGGTCACCTCTTCAAGGTTCACGCCCGCGCCTTCCCGGTCCACCACCAGGAAATCCGCCGGGCTGTCCAGCGGCGTCAGCACCCCGTGCCAGACGCCCGCGCGCAGGTTGACGCCGGTGCCTGCGGGCACCAGGAAGGCGCGCGGCTGGCCGGGCGTGCCGTCGTCGTCGGGGGCCACCACCGACAGCCAGGCCCCCGGCCCCAGCGGCATGAAGGCCTGGCTGCCCAGCGGATGGCGTTCCAGCAGGGCGCAGTCATAGGGCAGGCTGACCGCCTGCGACCGGAAGATCGAGATGATCGCGTCGCCCCCGCCGGTCTCGACGGTGGCAAGCGCGTGGTGGCGTTCGCAGCGGCCCGCGTTGATCATGCGGTCGGGCGTGGCGCGCGGGGTCAGAACATCCCCAAAGGGGGCGAAGGCGTCGGCGGTGATCGGTTCGATGCGGATGCGGGTCATGGGTTCCTCCTTGCCCCCTGGCTTAGCCTGCCGCGGCCAGCCCGTCGAGGATCCGGGCCAGGATCGCCCGGCGCGTGGCAGCGGCAGCGCGCCCGTCATCGGGCCATCAGCCGCCGATCAGCCGCCCCGGCCGCGGCAGGAAGACCGTCAGGATCCCCAGGATCGGCAGGAACGAGCACAGCAGGAACACCGTATCGATCCCCTGCGCGTCGGCCAGCACGCCCAAGGCGGCGGCGGCGATGCCGCCCATGCCGAAGCTGAAGCCGAAGAACAGCCCGGCGATGGTGCCGGTGCGGCCCGGCACCAGCTCCTGCGCGAAGACCACGATGGCCGGGAAGGCGGATGCCAGGATCAGCCCGATGATCACGGCCAGCACCCCCGTCGCGACCAGTCCGACATGGGGCAGCAGCAGCGTGAAGGGCAGGACGCCCAGGATGGAAAACCAGATCACCCGCAGCGGCCCGATGCGGTCGCCGACGATGCCGCCCAGGATCACCCCGGCGGCCATTCCGCCCAGGAACAGGAACAGCATCATCTGCGCGCCCTGCGGGCCAAGGCCGAATTTCTCGATGGTGAAGAAGGTGAAATAGCTGCTCATCGAGGCGGTATAGATGTTCTTGGTGAAGGTCAGCACCGCCAGCACGACGATCGACCGGATCACCAGATCGCGCGGATAGCGCAGCGTGGTGTCGGCGCGGGCGGTGGCGGCGCGGCGGCGGCCCTCGGCCCAGCCGCCGACATGCCACAGCAGCGCCGAACCCAAGGCGGCGGCGACGGCGAACCAGGCCACCGCCGGGCGGCCCAGCGGCACGACGATGAAGGCCGCCAGCAGCGGACCCAGCGACTGCCCGAAATTGCCGCCCATCTGGAACAGCGACTGCGCCGTCCCGAACCGCCCGCCCGAGGCCAGCCGCGCCACGCGCGAGCTTTCGGGATGGAACACGGCCGAGCCGACGCCGATCAGCATCGCCCCCATCAGCAGCATCTCGTAGCGATGGGCGAAGGCCAGCAGCAGCACCCCGCAGAAGGTCGAGGCCATGCCGAAGGGCAGCGACCGGGGCTGCGGATGCCTGTCGGTGGCCATGCCGATCAGCGGTTGCAGCAGGGATGCGGTGACCTGGAAGGCAAAGGTCATCACCCCGATCTGCGCATAGCTCAGCGAGAATTCGACCTGGAGCAGCGGATAGATCGCCGCCAGCATCGACTGCATCACGTCGTTGATCATGTGGCACAGGCTGATGGCGGTCAGGACGCCCCAGGCCGTGCCGGTGGCTGCCATCGGGCTGGATGTCGGGATGTCGGCGCGCATCGGTCCCCCACGCTTACCTGCATATGCTGCAATACCAGCCAGGCGGGCGGGCGCAAGCGGGCTGTTGCCGCCGGGGCGCCCGACCTGCGCGGGTCTTGGCCTGCGCGGGTCTTGGCCGATCCCGGCCCACTGACGATTTGGACAGCTTCCCTAAACGTCGCCCGGCCCCGACACTGGGGCCGTATGTGTTTCGAGTAACAAAGTTAAAATAATGGCAAAAATTCCCGGCAACCTTGTCAGGTCGCTGCGCTCATCGGGCGCGGCGGGCGGCGGGCGGCGTATGAATACCTGGCAATCCGTCCGCGCCGACGTGCTGGAACGGATCCGGTCGCGCGAATGGCCGCCCGGCGAGCTGATCCCCACGGAACAGGAACTGGCCGTCACCTTGGGATGCGCGCGGGCCACTGTCAACCGTGCGTTGCGGGAACTGGCCGACAGCGGCATCCTGGAACGCCGGCGCAAGGTCGGCACCCGCGTGGCCGCCACCGTGGCCCGGCGGAGGGTGCTGGACATGCCCGCCATCCGCACCGAGATCGAGAACATGGGCGCCGCCTATTCCTATGAGCTGGCGCGCTTCACGACCCGCCACCCCACCCCCGTCGCCGCGCGGGCGCTGCAAGTGCCCCCGTCCCAGGAACTGCTTCTGATCACGGCGAAATACACCGCCGACGGCCAGCCGCATTGCTGCGAGGCGGTCTGGCTGAACCCCGACCTTCTGCCGCCCCTGACGCGCGAGGATGTCGAACAGCAATCGGCGCATGAATGGCTGGCCAGCCGGGTCGCCCTGACGCATGGGCGGTTCTCGATCCTGGCAGATGCCGCCAAGGGCGACTGCGCCTTTCACCTGAACATTTCCGAAGGCACGGCGGTCCTGAGCATCGAGCGGACGAATTGGGCGGATACCCATCCGGTGTCCTTTGCCCGCCAGTTCTATCCCCCCCAGCACCGCCTGGTGTCCGAGGACTAGGCCAGCGCCGGAAACAGCGCCAGGGCGGCCAGGACCAGAAGGTCCAGGAACAGGAATCGGCCAAGTCCCGCAAGAACCGTGCCGGTCCGGATGTCGCGGACAGCCGCAGCGACCACCACGGCGTTCAGGCCCAGCGGCGGCAGGATCAGCGCGATCTCGACCATCTTGACCAGCAGGATGCCCGACCACACCGGATCCAGGCCATGGGCCCCGCCGATGCCCAGGGCGAATGGCAGGGCCAGGACCAGGATCGCCGCCGGCTCGGCCAGCAGGCCCAGCACCGCGCAGGCCAAGGCCAGCAGCGCGACGGCGGCCAGATGCGGCAGGAACCCGGCGTCCCGGACCAGCAGCGACGGAATCGCGGTCAGATCCAGGACGGTCAGGAACAGCCGCGCGCCGATCAGGATCAGCAGGATCGACGCCGCCTGCATCGCGCTGTCGCGCAGGGCGGCCCACAGCGTCTCGGCCGTCAGGCGACGCTGGACGAGGGCGGCGGCCAGGGTCAGGACCACGCAGATCGCCAGGGCGGCCGCCGCCGAGAGCTGGCCCGTCCAGAGGCCGCCCAGGATGATGCCGAACAGCAGCGGCGCGGGCCAGACCGCCCGCAACGCCGCGCCGCGCGGCATCGGCAAGGCCCGCGACGGGGGCGCGGCCGGGGGATCGCTGTGGACCCACCAGAACAGCACCGCGATCATTCCCGCCAGCGACAGGGCCGCAGGGATCAGCGCGCCCAGGAACATCGCGGCAATCGGGGTTCCGGTCAGCAGCGCCCACAGGATCAGCAGCATGGACGGCGGCAGCAGCGCCCCCAGCGTGCTGCCGATGGCGACCGAGGCGCCCGCCAGGCGCGGGTCATAGCCCGCGCGCAGCATCTCGGGCACGGCGATGCGCGACATGGTGGCGGCGCAGGCGACGGACGATCCGCAGGTCGCGGCGAAGCCCGCGCAGCCCAGGATCGCCGCCCCGGCCAGACCGCCGCGCCTGTTCTGCAACAGCACCGCCGCCGCGTCATGGACCCGCGTCGCGAAACCCGCATAGAAGGCCAGGTTGCCCAGCAGGACCACCAGCGGCATGGCCGCCAGATCGGGCGCGGTCAGCAGGGCCGCCAGCTGGTCCCAAGCCCGGTCCCCCGCGCCCATCAGCGCCAGGCCGACCGCGCCCGGTATCATCAGCGACAGCGCGACGGGCATCCGCAGGACCAGCAAGGCGATCACCGCCGCCATCGCGGCAAAGCCGGTCATCTCCATCGCCGATCCGACCCTTCCTGTCTCACCGCGCCCCCGGATCCCTTGCCGTCCGAAAACGCTAGTGCGGCGGCCCGGCAAACTCAAACTGGAATTGACCGGAATGTGACCGCCGGTCTATCTGGCGATTTCGCGCAAGACATTGAATGCTGCGCCCACCCCGACGGAGAGATTGATGCCGCGATTCCCCCTGCGAATCCCGCTTGCCCTGATCCTGGCGGCGCTGTCGGGCCTGCCTGCGGCGGCCCGGACCGACCTGCCCTTCACCGCCGCCGATATCGAGGCGGCGGCCTATGACGGCGGCGACCTGCCCTCGGGGCGGTCGGCGCTGACGACCAAGGTGCAGGTGCTTCTGGACCGCTCGGGGATCTCTCCGGGCGTAATCGACGGCTTCAAGGGCGGCATGAGCCAGAGCGCGATCATGGCCTTTGAACGCCGGTCGGGCCTGCCCATCGACGGGGTGATGGATCCGCATGTCTGGAACCTGCTGCAATCCTTCGCCGCCCTGCCCGCGACCAAGGATTACACCATCACGGTCGAGGATGCGCAGGGCCTTGCCGATGCGATCCCCACCGATTACGCCGAAAAGGCCGCCATGCCCGCGATGGCCCATACCAGCGTCGCCGAACGCCTGGGCGAGCGGTTTCACATGGACGAGAAATTCATCGCCTTCCTGAACCCCGGCGTGGATCTGGCGCCGGGCGCCACCATCAAGGTCGTCGAGACCGGCGGACGGATGCGCGGCAGCGTGGCGCGGATCCTGGTCGACGTGAACACCCGCCGGGTGGCGGGATTCGATGCGAACGGCAGGCTGCTGGTCGATTATCCGGCCACGATCGGATCTTCGGCCACCCCCTCGCCCTCGGGGAACCACCATGTCAGGGCAGTCGCGCTGAATCCGAACTATACCTATGATCCGAAAAAGAATTTCCAGCAGGGCGACAACGACAAGGTGCTGGTGGTGCCGCCGGGGCCGAACGGGCCGGTGGGCACGGTCTGGATCGGCCTGTCGAAACCGACCTATGGCATCCACGGCACGCCCACGCCGTCGCAATTGTTCCGCAATCAGTCCATGGGCTGCGTCCGGCTGACCAACTGGGATGCCGAGGAACTGGCCCGGATGGTGACGGCCGAGACCACGGCGGTGGAATTCCTGCCCCAGGGCGTGACCATCGCCGATGCGACCGGCGCGGCGCCCGCCCCGGCGGCACAGCCCGCCGCGCCCGTCGACGCTGCGGCCGCGCCCCTGGCCGAACCCGTGCAGACAGTCCCCGCCGCGCCGCTGGATTTCCCGGCCGACCCGCTGGCGGCCAAGCGCGCCCCGTCCGAGCCGGTCTATGAAAACACCTCCGAGGAAGAGGCGGACGCCCTGGTCCCGGCGGGCGATGCGCTGACCGATGCCCTGACGGGCGCGCTGCCCGACAGCTTCGTGGCCCCGCCGCTGGACGAACAGCCGTGACCCGGCGGGGCGCGATCCTGCTGGTCCTGGCCCTGGGCCAGGCCGCGCCCGCCGCCGCGCAGGACCGCCCGCCCGAACGGCCCATCCCGGCCGAACAGCCCGCCGCCGCGGAACCGCGGCCCGATCCCGCCCCGGTCTTCGGCCCGCCCGCGCCGCCCCGCTGGTTCAGCCTGCGCGAAACGGATCAGGACTACGCGGCCTGCAAGCTGGCCCTGTCCTTCCTGGGCACCGTCTATTCCGAGGAACCGCCGATCACCGACCCGGACGATCCCGATTGCGGCATCGCCCGCCCGATCCGGGTCGAACGCATCCTGCCCGACCTGACGCTGGAGGGCGGGGCGGTGATGCGCTGCGACACGGCCCGGTCGCTGGGCTTCTGGGCGCGCGATTTCCTGCGGCCCGCCTCGCTGATGCTGCCGGGCGCGCCGCGCGTCACGGGATTGCAGCTGGGCACGACCTATGACTGCCGCCCGCGCATCGGCACCGGCGCGGACCAGCCCAAGCTGTCCGAACACGCGCTTGGCAATGCCATCGACATCGCCGCCTTCGTCCTTGACGGCGCCGACCCGCTGGTCGTGCAGCCCCGCGCCGACACCGGCGACATGGCCGAGGCGTTCCAGCGCACCGTCCGTGCGGCGGGCTGCCTGTTCTTCACGACCGTGCTTGGTCCCGGATCGAACGCGGCGCATGACGACCACCTGCATCTGGACATCGCCGCCCGGCGCGGCGGCTGGCGGCTGTGCCAGTGATCCTCTGACCTGCCCTCAGCGCCTGCTGCGTTCCAGATCCAGATAGGATGGATCGAACCGCGCCAGCAGCGTCAGCCCCTTCCAGTCGGTGATGGTAATCTCAGCGCCCAGCCAGCGGATCAGCCCGCGATCGCGCAGATCCCGCACCGCGCGGTTCACATGGATCGGCGAATAGCCCAGGATATCGGCCAGTTCGCGTTGCAGCAGCGGCAGGTGGAACTGATGCTCGGACGCCGCGCCCACGGCGTTCAGCCGCGTATAGATTTCGCACAGCAGATGGGCCAGATGCGCGCTGGACCGCAGGGACGCCGCCGCCACCAGCCATTGCCGATGGATCGCCGCGTCCAGCAAGGTCGCCATCCACAACAGCCGGGTCAGGTGGGGAAAATTCTCGGTGATCTCGGTCAGTTCGGCATGGTCGACGAATTCCACCTCGGTCGGGCCGACGGCGATGATCGAATGATCCAGCCTGGCCAGCACCAGGGCATGAAGATCCACAAAATCCCCCGGCACATGCAGCGCCGTGATCACCCGGTCGTCGGGCCGCCCGACAAGCGGATGGGACCGCGCCGACAGCCCGCGCAGCATCATGCAGCTGCGATCGGGGCTGCTGCCCGCAGGAACGATCACCTCCCCAGGGGCATAGCTGGCATGTACGGTCTTCAACGTCCGCAGGCGTTCCAAGTCTTTCGTGCTGAGGCTGTCACGCCTTTGAAGATAGCGGACAAAATACTCGGTAATCGCCAATTCTTTACCCATCCTTTCCCGTGGTGTGGCAAATCGCCCTGACCGGCGCAATGGGATCAGGTTTCATCTAGGTCATGTTGACAAATGGCGGAGCCAGATGCGGATCGAGGTGATGTCGATGAAGCCCAGGAAGCTCTCTGCGGTTTTGTCGTAGCGGGTGGCGACGCGGCGGGCATTCTTGAGCTTGTTGAAGCAGCGCTCGACGAGGTTGCGCAGCCGGTAAAGGGTTCGGTCCACGGCCACGCGCAGCTTGCGGGACTTTCGCATCGGGATCACCGGCACGACGTTGCGCGCCTCCATGGTTTCTCGAACCCTGTCAGAGTCATAGCCGCGATCCGCCAGCAGGACGGAGGGCTCTGGCAGGTTGTCGTCCATGATGAGGTCAAAGCCCAGATAGTCCGATGTCTGGCCCGGCGTGATGTCCGACCTCATGGGCAGGCCTGCGCCATTGACGCGGAGGTGGATCTTTGTCGTGAAGCCACCTCGCGAACGGCCAAAACCCTGTCGCGGAGTCCCCCTTTAGCGCCCGCTGCCTGATGATGGGCGCGGACCACGGTGCTGTCGATCATCTGCAAGGCCGCTGGAACCACCCCGCTCTCGTTCAGGGCCTCCAGTATCCCTTCCCACAGCCCGGCCAGGGTCCAGCGCCGGAACTGGCGGTAGACCGACGACCACTTGCCGAACTCTTCCGGCAGGTCACGCCACGGCGAACCTGTGCGGGCTATCCAGAAAATCCCATCCAGAACAAGACGATGGTTCATGGGTTTGCGCCCGTTCGGTGCGCGGACGGCCAGAATGAAGCGTTCGTGAAACGCCCATTCCTCGTCAGACATCAGGTCTCGTGCCAAGCTGGTCTCCATCGCAGATACCAGCTTGAATCACGTTCAGCACGTCCTGTGAATCCCTTTTGTCAACACGGCCTAACATTCATTAAGCCAACTCAAATGCTTGGCTCTCGGTTTCACCTTGCTCAGCCGCGCGCGGCCTGCCGCCCATGCGCCGGAACCCGCAGGGCGCTGCCGAGGGCCGCGAAACTCTCGTCGATGCCCGGCGTCCTGACGGTGATCAGGTCGTCGAGCTGGGGAAACAGCTTCACGGCCTCGTCCAGCCGGGGGTCGGCCCCTGGGGCGTAAAGACCGGCGCGAATCATCAGTTCCGATTCCGAATAGGCGCCCAGGGCGGCCCTGGCCTTGCCGATCATCCTGTTTTCGTCAGGCGTGGCGGCATCGGGCAAGGACCGCGACACCGACTTTACCACATCGATCGCCGGAAAGCGCCCGCGTTCGGCGATCGTGCGGTCCAGGACCACATGCCCGTCCAGCGTGCCCCGCAGGATGTCGGCCACCGGCTCCTCCATGTCGGAACCCGCGACCAGGACGCTGAAGATGCCGGTGATGTCGCCCGTCCCCTCCAGCCCCGGCCCGGACCGTTCGGCAAGCGCCATGATCAGGTTCGACACCGACGGCGGAAAGCCGCGATAGCTGGGCGGCTCGCCCGCAGCCAAGGCGATCTCGCGATGCGCCTCGGCGAATCGGGTGATCGAATCGGCCAGGAACAGCACATGGTGGCCCTGGTCGCGGAAATGTTCGGCCACCGCCATAGCGGCCCAGGCGCAGCGCCGCCGGATCAGCGGCGACCGGTCCGAGGTCGCGGCGACGATCACCGCCCGCGCCATGCCCTCTGGCCCCAGGGTCTTTTCGACGAATTCGCGCAATTCCCGCCCGCGTTCGCCGATCATGGCGATGACCACCACATCGGCCTGAACGCCCCTGGCAAGCCCCGACAGCAGCGTGGATTTGCCGACGCCAGACCCGGCGAACAGCCCGATCCGCTGGCCGGTGACCAGGGGCAGCAGCGTGTCGAAGACGGCAAATCCCGTGGGCAGGCGCGCGCCCAGCCGTTTGCGGCGCACGGCGGGCGGGGCCTCGCGGCGATAGGGACGGGGTTCGCGGCCGGGCGTCAGGGGGCGGCCGTCCAGGGGCTGGCCCAGCGGGTCGATGATTCGGCCCACCCAGGCATCGCAGGGCGCGATCGAGGGGGCGAACAGCAGTTCGACCCCGGCGCCCACCGACAACCCTTCGGAATCGCCCTCGGGCAGCACATCGGCATGGCGCGGCGCAAGCCCCACGATCTCCCCCGCGACATGGCCTTTTTGAAGCGAAATCAGCACTCTGTCGCCGACCGAGGCATGGCTGTTCAACCCGTCGACCCGGATCAGGCCGGCCTGCATCGAATGCACCCGGCCAAAGTGCCGCGTCATGCGCAAATCCGCGATCCGTGTCGCGATCGAGGTCAGGTGATCCATCTCCGCCATCCGTTTTTTCCCAGCCTGCAAACGGTTTCTAAACGAATCGGAGTTAAGACCGGGTTATCGCCAATGGGGAAAGCCTCATGTTTGAAAAGATCGAGATGATGCGCATGGCCCGCGCCCTAGGCGCCCATGCCAGCCAGCGGCACCTTGTCGTTGCGCGCAATATCGCCAATGCCGATACCCCCGGCTTCAAGGCCGCCGATACGGCGTCCTTTGCCGACAGCTATCGCAGCGCGGACCTGGCGCCGATGCGGGTCACCGATCCGCGCCACCTTGCCACGCCCGACTGGTCGCCCATGACGCGCCGGACGGTCGATGAGACCGGCCTGTCGCCCAACGGCAACTCCGTCTCGCTGGAGGAGGAGATGCTGAAGGCGGCCGAGGTCAAGCGCAGCCACGACCTGTCGCTGGGCATCTACAGCTCGGCCCTGGACCTGATGCGCACCAGCATCGGAAGGAGAGCGTGATGGACAAGCCCGTATCCGCCCTGAACCTGGCCGCGTCCGGGATGCGCGCGCAAAGCGAACGCCTGCGCCATACCGCCGAGAACATCGCCAATCTCGACACGCCCGGCTATCGCCGCAAGCTTGTCACCTTCGAGGAGGCGACACGTTTCGGCCGCCCGACCGGAGAGGTCGAGGCCTCGAAGCTGCGCCTGGACCGGAAGGATCTGCCCCGCGTCTACGACCCCTCGCACCCCATGGCGGACAAGGACGGCTATTACCTGGGGTCGAATGTCGACCTGGTGATCGAGATCGCCGATTCGCGCGAGGCGGGCCGCAGCTACGAAGCCAATCTGAAAATGTTCGAGCAGACACGCCAGATGGGCGCGTCGCTTCTGGAACTTCTGCGCCGCTAGAAAGGTCGCCCCATGTTTACCAGTCTGAATGCAGCCAGCGCCTATTCCGCCGCCCGCACCGCCGTGGCGCCGGGCCAGCCCGCCCCCGCCCTCGAGGCCCTGTCCAACGCGGCCGAGGATTTCGCCGCCCAGATGGGCCAGGTCGACCAGGTCGCCACCGGCGCCATGACCGGCCAGGTCGAAACCCACCGCCTGGTCCAGACCCTGGCCGAGGCCGAGATGGCGATGGAAACGGTGGTCGCCATCCGCGACAAGGTGGTCGAAGCCTATCAGGAAATCCTGCGGATGCCGGTGTGAGCCATGGATGAGACGCTGCTGTTCGACATGCTGCGCCAGGCCCTGCTGATCGCGGTCCGCATCTCGGCCCCGATGCTGGCGGTGGCGCTGATCGCAGGCGTGGTGATCGGGTTGTTCCAGGCGCTGACCTCGGTCCAGGAAATGACGCTGACCTTCGTGCCCAAGGTCGGGCTGATGCTGGGGGTCTTCTGGGTCACGATGAGCTTCATGACCACGGCGCTGTCCGATTTCTACCTGGGCCAGATCATCCCCCTGATTGCAGGAAGCTGAGCGATGGACAACGCGATCTATGCGACTCTGACCCGGCAATCCGGGCTGATGGCGGAAATGCGGGTGGTGGCCAACAACATCGCCAACGCCAACACCACCGGCTTCAGGCGCGAAGGCGTGATCTTCGCCGAACACCTGTCGGCGCTGGACCGGCGCGGCGACACGCTGTCCATGGCCCATGCGCGGGGCCGGATCATCGACCTCGACCAGGGCGTGCTGACCCAGACGGGCGGCAATTACGACCTGGCCATCGAGGGCGACGGCTTCTTCCTGGTCGAGACGCCCGAGGGCAACCGCCTGACCCGCGCCGGGGCCTTCCTGCCCTCCGCCGAGGGTGAGCTGATGACCGCCGAAGGCTTCCGCCTGCTGGACGAGGGCATGGCCCCGATCATCGTCCCCGCCGGGGCCAGCGGCGTGGCGGTGGGCGCGGACGGCACGCTGTCCGCGAACGACGTGGCCTTCGGCAAGATCGGCGTCTTCACCGCGCCCGAGGATGCGCAACTGGCCCATCAGGGCGGCACCTCCTTCACCATCGACGGACAGCCCGAACCCGTCGACGACGTCCGCATCCGCCAGGGCTTCCTCGAGGAATCGAACGTCGATTCCGTGTTCGAGATCACCCGCATGATCGAAGTCCAGCGTGCCTACGAACTGGGCCAATCCTTCCTTGACCGCGAAGATCAGCGCATCCGCAGCGCGATCGCCGGCATGAGCCGCTGAAAGGACTACCGATGAGAGCCTTGCAAATCGCCGCGACCGGCATGAGCGCGCAGCAAACCCGTGTCGAGGTCATCTCGAACAACCTCGCCAACATGTCGACCACCGGCTACAACGCCCGGCGCGCCGAATTCGCCGACCTGACCTATCAGCAGGCGACGCGCCCGGGCACCGTGACGGCCGCCGACGGCACCGTCATCCCGGCGGGCGTGCAGCTGGGCTTGGGGGTGCGGCCCACGGCGGTCAGCATCAACCTGCAACAGGGATCGCTGACCCAGACCGGGGGCGACCTGGATCTGGCCATCGACGGCGACGGCTATCTGGAGGTGACGCTGCCCTCGGGCATTTCGGCCTATACGCGCGACGGCGGGCTGAAGCGGTCGCCGGACGGGCTGGTCGTCACCTCGGACGGCTATCCGGTGGTCCCGAACATCACCATCCCGGACGACGCGCGCACGATTTCCATCAACGCCGCGGGCGAGGTTCACGCCTATTTCAACGATCAGGTCGAACCGGAACTGCTGGGCCAGCTGACCATGGCGGGCTTCTCCAACGAAAAGGGCCTCGAGGCGATCGGCTCGAACCTGTTCCTGGAAACCGCCGCATCCGGCACGCCCCAGGTGACGACGCCCGGCGTCGACGGGCTGGGCATTCTGCGCCAGGGCTATCTGGAGGACAGCTCGGTCGATTCGGTGCGCGAGATCACCGAACTGATCAAGGCGCAGCGCGGATACGAGCTGAACGCCAAGGTCATCACCGCCGCCGACCAGATGCTGGCGGCCACGACCCAGGTGCGCTGATGCGGTGGCTGGCCCTTCTTCTGGCGCTTGCCCCCCTGCCCGCCTCGGCGGCGGTGCTGGCGGCGGCGCGCACGCTGCCCGCGGGCACGGTCATCACGGCTGCCGACCTGCGCGCCGTCGATGGCGACCGGCCCGGTCTGTCCGATCCATCGGAAGCCATCGGCTTGCAGACCCGCATCACCATCCACGAAGGCCGCCCGCTGCAAGCCTCGCTCTTGCAGGCGCCGAAGCTGATCGGGCGAAACCAGATCCATCCGCTGGTCTTCCAGCGCGGCGGGCTGCGGATCGTCGCCCAGGCGCGAACCTTGTCCGATGGCGCGGCGGGCGATGTGATCCGTGTCATGAACCTCGAATCCCGCAACACGATCAGCGCGGTCGTCCAGCCCGACGGCAGCCTGCTGGCCGCGCAATAATCCGACCAAGGACATCCGATGAAACCGACCGCCCTGATCTGCCTTGCCCTTGCCGTGACCGCCTGCGCGCGGGCCGACCACCTGGGCAAGCCGCCCACCCTCACCTCGCCCCGCAACAGCGAGGAGTTCATCGCCATGACCAATCCGCCGCTGGAAATCCCCGTCGATTCCGGCCGCCCCGAGGCCGCGGCCTCGCTGTGGGCGGGGACCACCTCGTCGCTGATCAGCGACCGGCGGGCGGCCACGCGCGGCGACATCCTGACCGTGGTGATCGAGATCGACGACGAGGCGCAGATGACCAACACCTCGGGCCGCAGCCGCTCCTCGGGGGAAAGCGTCAGCGTTCCGCAGATGATCGGCATTCCGCAGCGCCTGAACAGGAAACTGCCCGAGGGCGCCAGCTTCGACAACCTGGCCGAGGCGGAATCGTCCTCGACCTACAAGGGCAGCGGCAACATCACGCGGCGCGACAAGCTGACGCTGCGCATCGCCGCGACCGTGATCGACACGCTGCCCAACGGCACCCTGCAGATCGAGGGGACTCAGGAAGTCCGGGTGAACTTTGAACTGCGCGAACTGACCGTCAGCGGCTTCGTGCGTCCCGCCGACATCGACCGCAGCAACGAGATCGCCTATGACCGCATCGCGGGCGCGCGCATCAGCTATGGCGGGCGCGGGCAGATCACCGATGTGCAGCAACCCCGCTTCGGCCAGCAGATCGCCGATGTGATCCTGCCGTATTGAGGGCGGTCCATGAAAAAGATCCTGACCCTGCTGATCCCCATCCTGGCCCTTGTCGCGGGAATCGCGGCCGGCGACATCCTGCGGCCCGCGCCCGAGGGAACCGGACAGGCCGCGGCTGCGGGCGATCATGGCGATGCGAAACCCGCCGATGATGGGCACGCCGCCGCGAACCACGCTGCCCCGGCCGACGGCCATGCCGCCGCTGCCGATCATGGCGGCGTCAACGGGAAGGGGGGCGCGGTTCCCTCCCAGGCCTGGTTCACCTTCCCGTCCCAGTTCTTCGTGCCGCTGATGCGCAACGGCGATATGGGTGCGGTGATGATCCTGACCCTGACCATCGAAACCGGCGCCGCCGAACTGCCCGCGATGGAACAGCAGGAACACCGTCTGCGCGACGCGCTGCTGCGCGAGTTGCTGATCCACGCCAATACCGGCGGCTTCGACGGCAACTTCACCTCCGAAGCGCGGTTGGCGCCGCTGCGCGAGCGCTTGCAAAAAGCCGCGCAGGCCAGCACCGACCTGCCCGTCAATGCCGTCCTGATCGAGGATATCGCGCGCCAGGCAAGCTGACGGTTGCATCGGCAAGGGCGGCAGGGCAGAAACCGGCCCTGCCCGATCAAGGACATGCCGGTGGACCGACCCTTCTCCGAAAGCGACCGCATCACGATCCTGCTGGCCAGCTATCGCGGCGCGGGCTTCATCCGGGCGCAACTGGACAGCATCGCGGCACAGACCTACCAGAACTGGCGCCTGATCCTGTCCGATGACGGATCGGACGACGGAACCCCCGGCATCGTCGCGGAGTTCGCGGCCTCGCGCCCGGCCGGACAGGTGCAAATGATCGACGGGCCGCGCCGAGGCGCCACGCAGAATTTCCTGCACCTGCTGACCGCCGCACCGCACGGGGCCATCGCCTTTTGCGACCAGGATTTTGCGACCGGGACGATATCCGGTTTCCCGACAAGCTGGCCCGCGCCGCGGCGGCGCTGTGCGGCGGCGGGACGGCCCCGTCCATTACGCGGCCCGCACGGTCATCACCGACGCCACCCTGTTCGCGGCGGCCATGTTGGGCAGGCTGCGTCAGCGCGGACCCAGCAACCCCATCAGGTAACGACCATAGGAGTTTTTGGAAAACCGCTGCGCCTGGTCGCGCAGGGCATCCTCGGTGATCCAGCCCGCCTCGAAGGCGATCTCCTCGGGGCAGCCGGTCTGCAGCCCCTGCCGCTTTTCCAGGGTGCGCACGAAATTGCCCGCATCCAGCAGGCTGCCATGGGTGCCGGTATCCAGCCAGGCAAAGCCGCGACCCATCTTTTCCACTGTCAGGCTGCCATCGCGCAGATAGCTTTCCAGAAGCGTGGTGATCTCAAGCTCGCCCCGCTCGGACGGGGAGACCTGCCTGGCGCGTTCCGAGGCCGTGCCGTCCAGGAAATAAAGCCCGGTCACGGCAAAGTTCGATGGCGGCAGTTCCGGCTTTTCGATGATCGCCCGAACCCGGCCGTCGGGCTGGAAATCAACAACCCCATAGCGTTCGGGATCCGACACGCGATAGCCGAAGACCGTCCCCCCGCTGGTCCGCCCGTCCGCCGCCTTCAGCAGTTCCGGCAGGCCATGGCCGAAAAAGATGTTGTCGCCCAGCACCATGGCCGAGGGCGCGCCCGCCAGGAAATCCTCGGCCAGGATGTAGGCCTGGGCCAGCCCGTCGGGCGAGGGCTGGACGATCCATTCGAAGCGCAGGCCCCATTGGGCGCCGTCGCCCAGCAGCCGCTGGAACTGGGCCTGATCCTCGGGCGTGGTGATGATCGCGATGTCGCGGATTCCGGCCAGCATCAGCACGCTGATCGGATAATAGATCATCGGCTTGTCATACAGCGGCAGAAGCTGTTTCGACACGCCCATCGTGATCGGATAAAGGCGCGTCCCCGACCCGCCCGCCAGAATGATGCCCTTGCGTCCCGTCATCTTGCATATCCCAACTGCGTCAAAACCTGGTCGAGGTCGGCCCGCCAATCCGGCCGGGCAATACCGAAATCGCGCGCGATGCGCGAACAGTCCAGCCGCGAATTGGCCGGGCGCCGCGCAGGCGTGGGATAATCGCTTCCGGGGATGTCCTGGACCGCGCAATCCAGCCCCGCGCGCGCGAAAATGCGGCGCGCGAAATCCGCCCAGCTGACATCGGGCGCACCGCTGAAATGGTAAAGCCCGCCCTTGCCGCGATCCGCCTGCATCTGGCGCGCCATCTCCAGCAGGGCGGCGGCGATCCGGCTGGTGGCCGTCGGTCCGCCGACCTGATCGGCGACCACGTTGATCCGGTCGCGCTCGGCCCCCAGGCGCAGCATCGTCTTGACGAAATTCGCGCCATCCGGCGAAAACACCCAGGATGTCCGCATCACCGCCCATTGCCCGCCGGCCGCCGCGACCCGTCCTTCGCCGTCCAGCTTGGTTTGCCCATAGACGCCCAGGGGGCCGGTCGGCGCATCCTCGTCGCGCGCCCCATCGCCCGTCCCGTCAAAGACATAATCGGTCGAGACATGCAGGAACGGAATCCCCAGATCGGCCGCCGCCGCGGCCAGCAGACCGGGCGCGGTGGCGTTCAGCATCGCCGCCGCCTCGGGCTCGGATTCGGCGCGGTCCACGGCGGTATAGGCCGAGGCGTTGATGATCGCCCGCAGCCGCAGCGCCCGGATCCGCGGAACGACGGCCTGAGGATCTGACAGATCGGCTTCCGCGCGGCCCCAGACGGTCGCCTCCGGCGCCAGGCGCGCCAGGGCCTGCGCAAGCTGCCCGGACTTCCCAAGAACCAGCAGCCCGGTCATCCGGACTGCCCCAGGCGTTGACCGACCCCGTCGCGCGACAAGAGCGGCTGCCACCAGTCTCGATGGGTCAGATACCAGTCGACGGTTCTGCGCAGGCCCTCCTCGACCGTCACGGATGGCCGCCAGCCCAGTTCGGTGCGGATCCGCGAAGGATCGATCGCATAGCGGCGGTCATGTCCGGGGCGGTCGGCGACGAAGGTGATCAGGTCCGCATGTGGCGCGCCTTCGGGATGAAGATCGTCCATATGCGCGCAGATGGTGCGCACCAGGTCGATGTTCTTTGCCTCGTTTTCGCCGCCGATGTTATAGCTGCTGCCGACCCGACCCTTTTCGACAACCAGCAGCAGCGCATCGGCGTGATCCTCGACATAGAGCCAGTCGCGCACGTTGCCGCCGTCGCCATAGACGGGGATCGGCGCGCCCGCCAGGGCTTTCAGGATCACGACCGGCACCAGCTTTTCGGGGAAATGATAAGGCCCGTAATTGTTGGAACAGTTGGTCAGCACCACCGGCAGGCCATAGGTCTCGTGCCAGGCGCGCACCAGGTGATCGGACCCCGCCTTGCTGGCGGAATAGGGGCTGCGCGGATCGTAGGGGGTGGTTTCGGTGAACTGACCGGTCTCGCCCAGCGATCCGAAAACCTCGTCGGTCGAGATATGGTGGAACCGGAATGCCTCTGGCCGGCCCTGCGCGGTCCAGTAGGCGCGCGCGGCCTCCAGCATGTTGAAGGTGCCGATCACATTGGTTTCGATGAAGGCGGCGGGTCCGTCGATGGACCGGTCCACATGGCTTTCGGCGGCCAGATGCATCACCGCGTCAGGCCGATGGTCCCTGAAAACCCGGTCCAACGCCGCCCGATCACGGATGTCGACATGTTCGAAACGATAGCGCGGACTGTCTGCGGCCTCGGCCACATTCGCGGGATTGGCGGCATAGGTCAGGGCGTCGACATTGACCACATCGTGCCCGCGCGAAACGGCCAGGCGCACCACGGCCGAACCGATGAAGCCGGCACCGCCGGTCACAAGGATCTTCATGCTGCGGCCCCGTATTCAAAAGGAGATGTCCATTCGGCAAAGGCCGGGGCATCGCGGTCCTTGTCGGAGAGCAGCGGATCGTCCACCCCCCAGTCGATGCCCAGACTGTCCCATCGGACGGCCCCATCGCTGTCCCGGTCATAAGGGGCAGTGCATTTGTAAATGATCTCCGTATCCGGTTCCTGGGTCACGAAGCCATGCAGAAACCCCGCCGGTATCCAAAGCTGGCGGCCGTTTTCGTGGCTGAGCTGGACCGTGACCGATTGACCATAGGTGGGGCTGCCCCGCCGGGCATCGACCGCCACGTCCAGAAGCGCGCCCCGTCCGCAGCGCACCAGCTTGCCCTGCGCGAAGGGCGGGGCCTGATAGTGCAGCCCCCGCACCGTTCCCGCGCGGCGCGACATCGAGTGGTTGTCCTGAACGAAATCGGGCAGCACGACCCCCGCATCCGTCAACGTCTCGCGATTCCAGCTTTCGGAAAAGAAACCCCGCTCATCGCCAAAACGCTCGGGGGTCAGGATCAGGACATCGGGCAAGGCAGTGGCTTCTATCTTCATCAGATCAACCCAAGGACTGGAAACATCGCCCAACGTCTATGCGATAGGGCGGGGCCTGTCACTTGTCAGGCGAAAGAATCCCGTCCCTTCATTCGATCACCAGATCGGCATGAAGCGCCCCCGCCGCGTGAATCGACTTCAGGATGTCGATCATTTCCCGCGGCCGAACACCCAGGGCATTCAGCCCTTCGACCAGATCGCTAAGCGAGGTTTCGCCCGCCACCTCGGCAAAACCGATGCCGGGTTCGTTGCGCAATTCGGCAACCGTCCTGGGCACGGTCACGGTTTCGCCACGCGCAAAGGGGTTTGGCTGCGAAACCATCGGCGCCTCGCTCACGCTCAGCGTCAAGGCCCCCTGCGACACCGCCACACGAGAGATGCGCACCCTTTCCCCGATCACGATAGTGCCGGATTTGTGGTCGATGACCACCTTGGCGCGGTCCTCGGGTTCGACGGTCAGGTTTTCGATGCGCCCCAGGACGCGCGCCGGATTGACCGCCCCGAGCTGGCGGAATTCGACAAGAACCGTGCCGCTGTCCTGGGTCGTGGCAACGCGGCGATCGAAGTCGCTGTTGATCGCATCCTCGATCCGGGTCGCGGTTGTGAAATCGGCGTTCCGCAAGGCGACACGGATATTCTGGATGCCGGCGAAATCGAATTCGACCTCTCGCTCGACCCGCGCGCCGACCGGAATCTTGCCCGAGGTCGGCACCCCTTCGACCACGCGGGCTGCCTCGCCTTCGACCGCGGCACCGCTGGCGATGATCGAGCCCTGGGCCACCGCATAGATGTTGCCGTCCGCCGCCTTTAACGGCGTCATCACCAGCGTCCCCCCCAGCAGGCTTTTGGCGTCCCCGATGGTGGATACGCTGACATCAATGCGGCTTCCCGAACGCGCGAAGGGCGGCAGGGTCGCAGTTACGACCACAGCCGCGACGTTGCGGGATCGCAGCGCCTCGTCCGTGACATTGACGCCCAGTCGTTCCAGCAGCCCCGCCAGCAACTCCTCGGTGAAGGGGGCATTGCGAAAGCCGTCGCCGGTGCCGTCCAGGCCGACGACCAGACCGTAACCCACCAGATCGTTGCCGCGCACACCGTCGAAATCGGCCAGATCCTTGATGCGGACCGGGGCGGCAGCCGCGATCGCCGGCAGCAACGCCATGACGATCATCACCAGAAGACGCCGCATCACAGATAATCCACCAGCTTGAGCTGCGACAGCCGTCCGATCACGGAATAAAGCGTCTGCAACCTGGTTTCGGCATCGTTGAGCGCGGTCGAGGTCGCCAGCGGATCGGCCTCTCGCAGGGTGTTGCGGGCGGTTTGCAACGTGGCCGTCGCGGCGGACCCTTCCGTCTGGGCCGTGGCGATAACCTGCTGGGCATAGCCGACGCGCGACATCTCGGCGATCAAGGGCGACGAGTTGTCCAGCAACGACTTGCCTGCGGATTGCAACAGCTTCCGTTCTTCGGCTCCCTTCCCGGCCAAGGCACCGCGATCGACCATCGCCGCCGTCGCCAGGCCCTTGAGACTGTCGCGGATGGCGGGCGACAAAGCGGTCGTGGTCAGGGTGATCGTCGTGCTTTCGCCGATGGGGGCCAGCTGCCCGCCCGACCCGCCATGATAGGCGACATCCGCAAAACCGCCCGCGCCGGGGGGCGCGTCGAACCAATTTGACACCGCCTGCGCCACGTCTGCCGCCGTGGTCAGCCCTGCGACCTCGGCCGTCAAGGCGGTCAGGATGGCTTCTGCCGAGGCGAGGGGTTGGGTGTCGCTTTGCGTGCCGGAAAACAGAAAGCGTTGCCCGACCGAGCCGTTCAAATGGCCGATCACCGCCTGCAAGGACGAAGCCGCTTCCGCCGAGCGGGTGGCCACAAGCTCATCCGTCGCGGCCTGGGGTTCCAGGTAAAGGCTTCGCCCCATCCTGTCGGCCGTCGTCTGGACCGAGGTCAGCGCGTCCTGCATTCCCTTGGTATGGGCAGCGGCCTCGGCCGCGTTGCGCCCGAACTGCGCCAGCGCCGCCAGCCGCGATTCGATCCCGGCCAGGTTCTGGGTGTTGCCCTGCAGCCTGCTGCCCAGGTCGGCGACTTCGCCGCTGGACAGTTCGGCGGTCAAGGTCGCCATGGTGGTCTTGATCCGGTTCGTCGCGGCCTGCATGGCGAAGGCGCGGGCCTGATCCCCGATGGATTGCACCGTCATCGTCATATCCCCAGTATCTGATCCATCATGGTCTGGATCGCCTGAATGACCCGCGCATTGGCGGCGTAAGCCTGTTCGTATTGCAGCAGCCGCTGCATTTCGGCGTCGCTATCCACACCGTCCGCGGCCAGCCGCGACCAGATCGTATCGGCCTGCCCGTTGCGGATTGCGGCGTCGGATTGGGCATTGACCCGCGCGGTCGAAACCTGCGATTCCACCGTGCCCAGGCGGTCGGCCAACGAGGCCTTACCGCTGAACCCGGTGCCCGCCAAGGCTGCGGTCGCCTGGTTCAGGGCGTCCGACATCGCGACCAGCAGGCTGGCGTCGCCGACGGCACCTTCTGCACCGGCCGCCAGCCCGGACCGCAGACGCCAGGCATCGCCGCCCTTGGAGTCCACGACGGCGGCGCTCACACTGATCCGCCCGGCCAGCCCTGTCTTGTCCGCAAGACGGGCGCGGGCGCCATCGTCGGTGAACAATCCGGCCGAGGTGGCGGTCAGCGTGCCGTCGACGGCAGGATCGGCCAGGCGTTCGTGAAGATCATAGGCAAGATCGTCCAGCGAATCCTGGACGGCTGGGGCCAACTCGTCGCGGATCGCGAAATTCGCGGCCAGCGACCCGCCCGCGTAAAGCCGCATCTGGGCCTGCGTCAGTTCGGCCCCGTTCTGCGTCAGAAGCGCCAGCCCGGATCCGACCGTCTGGCCAGCCGTCACCTGACCTGCCGCGTCGAAGGCGAATGCGGTCGGCATGGTCCCGTCCAGAAGCACAGCGCCTCCGGTCGTGAACAGGGCCACGGCACCGGCGGCGCGCGTCACCTCTTGCATGGGGACGATCTTGGAAATTTCGCTGATGATCCCCTGCCGCTGGTCGATCAGCGAGGAGGGGTCCGAACCGTCGGCTTCCATCACCGTGATCCGGCGATTGAGATGCGCGACCTCGGCCAAGGACTTGTTCAGCGCGGTGATATCGGCGGCAATCGCCTGATCCGCCGCGCTGCGGGCGGCCTGAACCTGGTTCGAGGCCGCATTCAGCCGCGAGGCCAGGGCCTGCGCCTTGTCCACGGCCTGTGTCAGGCGGATTTCGTCGCCGGGGCGGCTGGCGGCCGATGACAGCGCGGTCTGGAAATCAGTCAGCGCCGCGCCCAGGCTGCCGGCCTTGCCGGCGATGCCGATCTGATCCTCGATTGTCGTGGCGAAAGCCAGCCGGGTGGAGGCCTCGGCCCGCGCGGCCTCGGCAAGGCGGGATTCGGACAGCACGCTGGCATTCACGGCGCGGGTGACGCCATCGACGCGCACGCCCCCGGCATTGCCGCCCGCGGTCTGGGCGCTGACCGCCAGTTCCCGCCGGGCATAGCCGGGGGTCGCGGCATTGGCCAGGTTCGCCGCGACGGTTTCGGTGCCCCGCGCCGTGGCCGTCAAGCCCGACACGGCATTTCCAAGGGCGCGCGCGATGCTCATTCCAACTTACCCCTCAGCGTTTGATGTTGGTGGTTTCTTGCAGCATCTCGTCGACGGTCTGGATGATCTTGGCGTTCGACGAATAGGCGCGCTGCGTCATGATCAGATGGGTCAGTTCCTCGGCCACGTCGGTGGTCGATTCCTCCAGGGCATAGCCCTGAACGGAACCCGTCGGACCGTCGCCCGCGTCCCACAGGAAGAAGCTGCCCGAGGTTGGCGAGATCTTGAAAGCCTGCGAATCGACCGAGATCAGACCGTTCGGATTGGGCACGTCCACCAGCGGAATCTGATACAGCGTCTTGACGAAGCCGGTGTCATAGCTGGCCTTCAGGAACCCGTCCGCATCCACCTCGACCGTGGTCAGGTTGCCGACCGGAGAGCCGTTCTTGGTGACGTTGGTGGGCGAGAAATTGGCCGAAAGCTGGCGCATTCCCGTCGTCCCGCCCGGCGTGCCGATGACCAGATCCATGGACCCGCCCGCCACGGCCAGACCGATCGCCCCCGTTACCGGGTCATAGGCCCCGCCGCTGAGCGTGGTCACACTGGCGATGCTGCCGCCATTCGCCTGGCTTTCATCGAAGACGATCCGATACGACCCGACCAGGTTGGTCGCCGGATTCGACGCCGAATCGCGCACCTCCATCACCCAGGTGCTTGACATGCCTGTCGCGTCCGAGGCGTCGGGAGCGAAGGTGATGTTCAAGGCCTCGGACGTGCCCAGGTTGCCGAAATATTCCACCCTGAAAGGGATCGACGCGCCTGACGCCGTGGGCAACGTTTCCGTCGCGGGCAGGTTGACGCCAAGGGATATCTGGGTCGTCGGATCGCCGGCGGTCTGGTTGGCGCTGATCTGGACGGGCACCAGCCCGGTCATGGTATCGCGCGACATCACCGGGATGCTGCCATCCGCCTGGGCGGGCCAGCCCATCAGGACCAGGCCCGATTCCGTGCGCAGGATACCCTCGGCATCGGTGCGGAACGAGCCGGTCCGGGTCATCATGAAGGGCAGGTCGGTAAAGCCGTTGTCCAGATCCACCGCCGATGTCACCGGCAGCATTCCGCGCCCGGACACCGCGATATCCAGCGGGTGAGAGGTCGTCGACAGCGCCCCGTCATCCTCGATCAGGCGTTGCGTCGTGGCCGTGACGCCCCCCGCCGAATACAGCCCGGCGATGCGATGCTGGTTCAGCACGAAGGAATTGAAGTCCGTTTCCATCCGTTTGTAGCCGTAGGTGCCCGAGTTCGCGATATTGTCGGAAATCGTGGCAAGACGGGTGGAGTTTGCCGCCAGCCCGGAAACACCGGCACTCATCGCGGAAGACATTGACATGGCATCACCTTTTTCAGTTCGCCTTGATCATCCAACGCAGGGCTTAAGATTCGCCTAATCGCGCCGGCCTATCTCAGTAAAATCACTTCGATCCGGTTGTTGGCCGGATCCATCGGGTTTCCGGTCTTGCTCTTGCGGTCGGCATATCCCGTAACCCGCTGGATTCGCTTGGCGTCCAGGCTGGATCCCTCCAGCAGGTTGCGGACCGCATGGGCGCGGGCATCCGACAGCGACCAGACCGGAGAGTTCACCAACATTTCGGGATAGGCCCGGACATGGCCGGAAACGGCGATCTGGTTGCGGGTCTTGGCAATGACGCGGGCGATGATTCGCGTCAGTTCGGACAGGACCGGCTGCGGCTGGGCGCTGTCTTCCACGAACAGCGCCTGGTCGGTCAGATCGCCCAGTTCGATGACCAGCCCCTCATCGGTCATGCGGGTGACGACGTGGCGCAAGAGATTGGTCAGTTGCTGCGATTCGCCGCCGGTGGCGCGAAGCTGGCGGCCGATCTCCTCGGCCACCTGATCCAGGGTCGCGTCCGAGGCATCCTTGCCCAGCTGTTCCACCCCCTCGCCCGAGGCGCCGGGCGTCCGCACGATGGTGGGGTTGAAATACTCGGCCAGGCCCACGCGCTGCTGTTCCGTGGTGGCGTTCAGAAGCCACATCAGCAGAAAGAACGCCATCATGGCGGTCACGAAATCCGCATAGGCGACCTTCCAGGCGCCGCCATGGTGGCCGCCTTCGTCCGAAGCGGTCACCCGCTTGATCATGATCGTGGGGCCCGCCGCCCCCTTCTGCCGTGCCATCGCCATCCCGCCGTCGCTGTTCAGGCGGAATGTCGCGGCAAGTCAGCCGTGAAACAAGCCGACCCCTCAAATGCTAGGCATTATCCCCGGACGGGACGGCCGGCTCAGTCGGTGTGCCAGCCGCTGATGGCCTTGGAATCCATGAATTCCTCCAGCCCCATGACGCCGCCTTCGCGGGCGCGGCCCGACATCTTGACGCCGCCGAAGGGCGATCCCGCGCCGCGCGACTGGCCGTTCATCTCGACCATCCCCGACTGCAGGCGGCGCGCCACGCGGTTGCGGCGCGCGCCGTCCTGGGACTGGACATAGTTGGTCAGCCCATAGGGCGTGTCGTTGGCGATCTCGATGGCCTGTTCCTCGCTGTCGAAGGGGATGATCGACAGGACCGGGCCGAAGATTTCCTGCTGGGCGATGGTCATGTCGTTGCCGACATCGGCAAAGACGGTCGGGCGGACGAAATAGCCGCGGTTCACGCCGTCGGGCAGGCCGGTGCCGCCGGCGACAAGGCGCGCGCCCTCGTCGATGCCCTTCTGGATCAGATCCTGGATCCGGTCCCATTGCGGCTTGCTGACCACGGGGCCGATATGCTTGCCCGGCTGGTGCGCGCTGGCCACCTGGGTTTCCTGGGCAACCCTGGCCGCCGTCTCGACCGCCTGGTCATAGATCGAGCGTTCGACCAGCATCCGGGTCGGCGCGTTGCAGGACTGGCCGCTGTTATAGAAGCAATGCCGCGCGCCGCGCACCACGGCCTTGTCGTCGGCATCCGCGAAGACGATGTTGGCCCCCTTGCCGCCCAGTTCCAGCACGACCTTCTTCAGCGTATCCGCCGCCGCCTTGGTGATCGCGATCCCGGCGCGGGTCGAGCCGGTGAAGCTGATCATGTCCACATCCTTGTGGGTCGAAAGCTGCGTGCCGACCCCCGGCCCGTCGCCGTTCACCAGGTTGAAGACGCCCTTGGGCAGGCCCGCCTCGTCCACGATCTCGGCAAAGAGCAGCGACGACAGGGGCGCGATCTCGGACGGTTTCAGCACGCAGGTATCGCCCGCCAGGATCGCCGGGATGACCTTCAGCGTGACCTGGTTCATGGGCCAGTTCCAGGGCGTGATCAGGCCCACGACGCCCACAGGCTCCCATGCGACCATCGAGGTCGGGGCATGATCCCCCAGCGGACGGATGAAGTCGAATTCCTTGAAGGCACTGATGAAATTCTGGATATGCCAGGTGCCCGCGGCGGTCTGGTCGCCCAGCGCCATGTCCTGCGGCGCGCCCATTTCGTGACTGATCGCCCAGGCCATGTCCGGCGCCCGGCGGTTGTAGATCTCCAGGATCCGTTCGACATGGCGCAGCCGTTCGGCGGGATCCGTGCGCGACCAGTCGGCGAAGGCCGCCTTGGCGGCGGCGACCGCGCGGTCGGTATCGGCCTGGTCGCCCAGGCTGATGACCACCACCGCCTCTTCAGTCGAAGGGTCGATCACGTCAAGGTCGCTGGCGCGGGCGGGATCGACCCAGGCCCCGTCGATATAGAACTTGCGCTTGTCCAGAAGCCCGGTCATGGCGATCCCTTCCCCGTTCGGATTTCCCGCACAAGGTGAAGCGGCGGGCGGCCCTGTGCAAGCCTTGTAAATCTCGACAAAGAACGTCGATAAATCACTGGCATTCCGGTTCGTTTTCCCTATTCTGCCGGGGTCACCCCACTCGAAAGGCCCCTCATGTCCCTGCGCATCAACGACATCGCCCCCGATTTCACCGCCTCCTCGACCGAGGGCGAGATCCGCTTTCACGACTGGCTGGACGGAAGCTATGCGATCCTCTTCAGCCATCCGCGCGACTTCACGCCGGTCTGCACGACCGAATTCGGCGCCGTGGCCCGGCTGGTTCCAGAATTCGAGAAGCGCGACACCAAGGTTCTGGGCGTCTCGGTCGATTCGGTCGAGGATCACGGCAAATGGAAGCGCGACATCGAACAGGTCGCGGGCGTCCCGGCGAATTTCGCGATCATCGACGACCGCGACCTGACCGTCGCCAAGGCCTATGACATGCTTCCGGCCGAGTATTACCTGCCGGACGAAGGCCGAACCCCCGCCCATTCGGCCACCGTGCGCAGCGTGTTCATCATCGGCCCCGACAAGAAAATCCGCCTGACGCTGACCTATCCGATGTCCATCGGCCGCAACTTCGCCGAGATCCTGCGCGCTCTGGACGCGGTGCGCAAGACCGACGGCGTGCCCATCGCGACCCCCGCCGACTGGCAGCCCGGCCAGGACGTGATCGTGGCGCTGTCGCTGGACGACAAGGCGGCCGAGGAAAAATACGGCCCGCTGGACATCAAGCTGCCCTATCTGCGCTTTGCCAGGGATCCGGCGTAAGGCCCCTCTCGGCCGCGCCTGGGGGTGCGGCCGATCCTCAGGCCGACTGCCCTCAGGGGTTTTCCCAGGCCCGGCGCAGCCAGTCGATCTTGCCGATCCGGCGATAGACCTTGTGCCCCCGGCCGGCAAAGACCTCCTCCATCTTCGGCGCCCCGGCAAACAGCACGATCCTTGCGCCCTGGGGCAGGCTTGGATCGCGCAGATAGCTGGCGACATTCCGGGGCACGCAGTCATTCTTGAAACTGACGCACCAGCCGCGCGGCCAATAGGTCAGCTTGCCCTGCCGATCCAGCAGGTCGCTGACCATCTGCTGTTCATGCTCATAACGGGCCGAGGCGTCGGCGGGGTCGGCAAGATAGCGGTCCAGCACTTCGGGATGCGCGCCGATGGTAAAGCGGAAGACCGAGGTATTGCCGACCCGATGCAGGAAGCGGTCGCGGGCGGGCCGGAGGCGGCGCAGGGGTTTCGGACGGAACAGATCGTCATCGCGGATGATCGGCACCTCGCCCGGATAATCGAAGAACGGCGCCAGATCGCCGACGACCACCAAGTCCAGATCCAGAAACAGCGCCGTCCCCGAAAGCCCCCCCAGATCGCGGCGAAACAGCGCCAGCTTGCGCCACCGCGTATCGGAACTGCCCTCGGGCAGCCCCAGTTCGGGCAGCGGCAGGGCCTCGATCCCCGGTGCCAGCCCCTCGGCATCATCGGTGAAGCAGATGAAGCGATACGGCCGGTCCAGGTGGCGGCGCACCTGCGCGGCCAGCCGGTTGACATCCGCCGCACTGTAGAGCGTGCCCCATTTCATTGTCAGGATCAGCAGGGACTCACCATTCATGTCCAGCTCTCGTGGTTGGGAGGCAGCTTGCGCCAGGCCGGATCGGTCTGGCAAGAAGGACGTGACGACCAGCCGACGGGTTCAGGTTTCGCCGCTGTCCCACCAGCCGGTGCGATCGCGATGGTGCAGCGCGCGCAGCCGGGCGAAGGTCGTGTCATGGATCTGCATCCGGTCATAGATCGTCTTGAAGATCATCCCCGCGGGACCGGTGGCGAAATAAGGCTCCAGCCGCCAATACAGGTTGCGAAGCATGTCATCGCTGCCCGCCTTGAACACGGCCAGCCCGTCGAACAGCGGGACCATGCCCGCCTGAAGCCCCTCGATCCGTTCGGGCAGCGGGGCCAGCGTCTCGGCGCCGTGGATATAGCGGTCGGATTCGCCGATCTTGACCATATTGCCCAGAAGCGTGGCCATCATCGCCACCGCCCGCGCCTGCGGATCGGCGGCATGGTCGGCCAGCGTATCCGCGGCCGAGATCAGCCAGCGCAGATTCAAGCGTCGGCACAGGAACCCTGCCTCCTGCGCCCAAAGCGCTTCGAACCGCGCGATGTTTTCGGCCAGCCGCACCTCGCGGCGAATCAGGACAATCAGCGAGGCATGGTGGAAAAGCAGTTCCGCCTGCCCCGAGAACTCTCTCCGCAGATTCGCCAGATGCTGGTCGAGCGATTTTTCCGACCCGTGGGTCTGCACAGGCGTGCCCGCCTCGATGATCCGGTCCCGCATTGCGGCCAGATCGGGATCGGCGACGATATGGCGCCGGGCGCCCCAGCGTTTGCGGTGCTGGTTCAACGAGAAGAACCGCTCGATCCTGGATTTCCTGCGCCTGACCATCCGCCTGTGGCCCTTGCCGAACTGGAATGCCGTCAAAAGAAGAACCCGGACAAGGCCGGGTGCTTCACGATCTTGCGGAAGGATCAGCCCTCGGCCGGTTCTTCCTTGGTCTCGGTGATCTCCTGGCCGGTTTCCTGGTCGACCATCTTCATGCCCAGGCGGACCTTGCCGCGATCGTCGAAGCCCAGCAGCTTGACCTTGACCTCCTGACCTTCCTTCAGCAGTTCGTTCGGATGGTTCAGGCGCTTGTTGGCGATCTGGGACACATGGACCAGGCCGTCGCGCTTGCCGAAGAAGTTCACGAAGGCGCCGAAATCGACCAGCTTGACGACCTTGCCGGTATAGATCCGGCCTTCTTCCGGCTCGGCCACAATCGAATAGATCATGTCATAGGCCTTCTTGATCGAATCGGCATTGGCCGAGGCGATCTTGATGGTGCCGTCGTCGTTGATGTCGACCTTGGCGCCCGAAACCTCGACGATCTCGCGGATGACCTTGCCGCCGGACCCGATCACTTCGCGAATCTTGTCGGTCGGGATCTGCATCGTCTCGATCCGGGGGGCGTGGGCCGAAAATTCGCGGCGGCCTTCGGTCAGGGCCTTGGCCATTTCGCCCAGGATGTGCAGACGGCCTTCCTTGGCCTGCGCCAGGGCCTGTTCCATGATGGCAGGCGTGATGCCCGCGACCTTGATGTCCATCTGCAACGAGGTGATGCCCTCGGCGGTGCCGGCGACCTTGAAGTCCATGTCGCCCAGGTGATCCTCATCGCCCAGGATGTCGGTCAGGACCGCATAGCGGCCATCGTCTTCCAGGATCAGGCCCATCGCCACCCCGGCGACCGGCGCCTTCAGCGGCACGCCCGCATCCATCATCGCCAGCGACCCGCCGCAGACCGACGCCATCGAGGACGAGCCGTTCGATTCGGTGATCTCGGACACGACGCGGATGGTATAGGGGAAATCGGTCGGCGCGGGCAGCACGGCTTGCAGCGCGCGCCAGGCCAGCTTGCCGTGGCCGATCTCGCGGCGGCCGGGGGAACCGACGCGGCCCACCTCGCCCACCGAATAGGGCGGGAAGTTGTAGTGCAGCAGGAAGTTGCTGCGGCTGTTGCCGTGCAGGGCGTCGATGATCTGTTCGTCGTCGCCGGTGCCCAGCGTGGTCACGACCAGGGCCTGGGTCTCGCCACGGGTGAACAGCGCGCTGCCATGGGTGCGCGGCAGGATGCCGACTTCGCTGTCGATGGCGCGGACGGTCTTGTTGTCGCGGCCGTCGATGCGGGCGCCGCCATTGATCACGTCGCCGCGCAGGATGCCCGATTCCAGCTTCTTCAGCGCCGAATCCAGGTTCGGATCGGCCAGATCGTCCTCGGACAGGCCGGCCTTGACGGCCGCTTTCGCGGCTTCGATGGCATCGTGACGCTCACCCTTGTCACGGATGGCATAGGCGGCGCGCATTCCGGCTTCGCCCAGCGACTTCACGCGGGCAAACAGCGCGCTGTAATCGGGCGACTGGAAGTTGAAGGGTTCCTTCGCGGCGGCCTCGGCCAGGTCGATGATCAGGTCGATCACCGGCTGCATCTGCTCGTGGCCGAACTTCACGGCGCCCAGCATTTCGTCCTCGGACAGTTCATAGGCCTCGGACTCGACCATCATCACGGCGTCCTTGGTGCCCGCGACGACCAGATCCAGCCGCTGTTCCGGGTTGGCCCGCAGGTTGTCCATGTCCGACACTTCGGGGTTCAGCACATACTGGCCGTTGGCGAACCCCACGCGGGCGGCGCCGATCGGACCCATGAAGGGCACGCCCGACAGGGTCAGCGCCGCCGAGGCCGCGATCATCGCCACGATGTCGGGATCGTTCACCAGGTCGTGCGACAGCACGGTGCACATCACCAGCACTTCATTCTTGAAGCCCGGCGCGAACAGCGGGCGGCAGGGCCGGTCGATCAGGCGCGCGGTCAGCGTTTCCTTTTCCGAGGGGCGCGCCTCGCGCTTGAAGAAGCCGCCGGGGATCTTGCCCGCGGCATAGTATTTTTCCTGATAGTGAACCGTCAGCGGGAAGAAGTCCTGCCCAGGCTTCGGTTCTTTCGCGAAGGTCACGTTGGCCATGACGCTGGTCTCGCCCAGGGTGGCGATGACCGTGCCGTCGGCCTGACGGGCAACCTTGCCCGTTTCCAGCGTGAGCGTTTCCTGGCCCCACTGGATGGATTTCTTCACTTCATCAAACATCTGATTTCCTCTGGGCCGCGCCAGCCCTCTGGTTCGCGCCCGTGTCATATGGCGGCCCCATTGCCGCCGCCCCTATCCTTTGCATGTGCCCCAGGGCATGGGCGTCACGTCACAGATGGCGGGGCCTTACAGGAAAACAGGGGGCTTGGGAAGTGGCCAGACCGGCCCGCCGCCGGAGGCCCGCCAAGGCGCGGGGCGGGGCACGGGTTCGTCGTCAACGGCAACGCCCGCAGCCGGGGCCGCGGGCGGGTTCCTTGCGGTTCGGGCGGGCCAGGCGTTACGCGGCCCCCGGCTGGCTCGCCGGCGCGGCCTGGACGCTGGGCTGCGCGGCGGCATGTTCGGCCACCTCCTTCTGAGCCGGGTCGGCCTTGGGCGTGACCTTCAGGATGTCGACCAGGTTCAGCAGCTTTTCCCGCTCCATCCCGCGGATGGCCCAGGCGCGGGCGCGATCTTCCTCGGACGGATCGGCCGCCTCGGCGGGTCGGTCGGCGGCTGTTTCAGAAACGGCCGCCACAGGTTCGGCCGATGCCGGGGCCGAAGCAGGGTCCGAGGATTGGTTTGCGGCGGCGGCCGCGACCCGTTGCAGCGCCTTGTCGGACAGGTCGAACTTGACGCCTTCAGTCTGCGCCGCTGCGCTGCCTTGCTGCGGGGATGCCGCCACCAGAGGCGTTTCTGCGGCCTGCTGGATCGTCTGCTGGGACGCGGCGGCGGCCGGGACCACGGCCCCGGTCGATGTCGTCGCGGCGCGGGACGGGGTTGCGGCGGGCGCTGCGGGGATCGTTGGGTTCAGAAGGGGCTGCAAGATCGGTTTCAGAATACCAAGTATCATTTCCGCGGTTCCTCGTTGATAACGCCCCCGATTTTAGAGGCCGTCAAACGGGAGTCGACGAAATAGCCCTTTGAATTTTAATGAAGCATTAACCAGTTCAGGGGCCTTGAAACGCAAGACGCCCGCGACGGGATCGCGGGCGCCTGCCTGTCCGGTCGGGCTGCGATCAGCGGCGCAGGCCCAGCTTGCCGATCAGGTCGGTATAGCGGGCTTCGTCCTTCTTCTTCAGATAGTCCAGCAGCTTGCGGCGCTGCGCGACCATCATCAGCAGACCACGGCGCGAATGGTTGTCTTTCTTGTGGGTCTTGAAATGCTCGGTCAGGGTGGCGATGCGCGAGGACAGGATCGCCACCTGCACCTCGGGCGAGCCGGTGTCGCCTGCGGCGGTGCCGAATTCCTTGATGACGCGGGCTTTTTCTTCAACGGTGATCGACATCGGGGTCTCCTTTTCGGAACGGGGTTATGGCGCAGGCCGGGATGTCGTCCAGCACTGGCCCGTGGAGGGTCCGCCCGAAGCACCGGGCCGGATGCGCGCCCATACAGGGAAAGCGCGGCCAGGGAAAGGGGCAAGTTATCCCGGACCCCGGACGATCACGATTTCCGCGACGGCCAGGCCGCCGCCTTGCGGCATCCGCGCGATCGGATCGCCGTTCACCGTCACCAGGACCGTGCCGCCGGGGGCGGGATCGCCGGTATCGTCGTCCCCGTCACGGCTGCCGGACAGGTCCAGGGCGGCCCCGGCGCATGAAAAAACCCGCCGGATCGGGCGGGTTTGTTTCGTTTTCGCAGTGATCGTGGCCTGTCAGCCCTGGCGGGCCTTGAAGCGGCGGTTGGTCTTGTTGATCACATAGATGCGGCCCTTGCGGCGGACCACCTGGCAGTCGCGGTGCCGGCTTTTCAGCGAGCGGAGCGAATTGCGAACCTTCATCGGTTTTTCTCCATCACGCGGCTCGCAGCCGCAGGAAAACGAAAGACCCCCGACGGCTGCCGGGGGCGGCGAAAACATGGTGGGCGGTACTGGGATCGAACCAGTGGCCACTACGATGTCAACGTAGTGCTCTACCGCTGAGCTAACCGCCCGTCCTTGGGTGATCCCGTCCGCTTCCCTCTGGGGAAACGTCCCGAACCGCCTTTGGTCCGCGTGTCTATATAGGCGGGCCTTGGGGGTTTCAAGCCCTATCGCAGCAGGAAACTTATCGTCTATAAGGTTCAGGAAGAAACCGCCCGCCGGGGTCTGACTTGACCGAATCCGACCTGCCTGTCCTGATCGACCGGCCCGACCGCTGGGCCAGCGGCGTCATTTTCGGATCGCCTCATTCGGGACGCGTCTATCCCGACTGGTTCCTGGAAGGCACGAAGCTGCCGCCGGAAACCCTGCGGTCGTCCGAGGATGCCTTCGTGGATCGGCTGATCGCCTGCGCCCCGTCCCTTGGCGCGGTGACGATTCGCGCGCAGGTGCCCCGCGCCATCGTCGATCTGAACCGCGCCCCGGACGAGATCGACCCGCTGGTGGTGCGCGGCGTGCCCCGCCATCCCCTGAACCAGCGGACCCTGGCGGGCCTGGGCGTGATCCCTCGGGTCGTGTCGCAGGGCCGCGCCATCCTGGAACGCCCCCTGGACCGGGCCGAGGCCGAACGCCGCATCGACGCCTATTGGCGGCCCTATCACCAGGCCCTGACCGCCCTGATCGCCGAGGCGCAGGCGCGGTTCGGGCAGGCGATCCTGATCGACATGCATTCGATGCCGCACGACGCCCTGGCCCATCTGCACGGACCGCGCCCCGACATGGTGCTGGGCAACCGCCACGGCCTGTCCGCCGCCCCGCGCGTGTCGGATGCCATCGTCGCCGCCGTCGAGGCCGAGGGCTGGCGGATCCGGCGCAATTCGCCCTTCGCGGGGGCCTATATCTGTTCGGCCTATGGCCGGCCCGCCCGGAACATCCATGTGGTGCAGCTGGAAATCGACCGGGCGCTGTATATGGACGAAAAGGCCGTCGCCCCGCATGACGGGTTCGACGATGTCGCAGCCAGGATGGGGCGGGTGATTCGCAAGCTGGCGGTCCTGGAAGGCGACGACCGGTCGGACCCCGCCATCGCCGCCGAATGACAGGAGTGAACGGATGGACGACCTGCCGAACCTGATTGCCGATGCCTTGGGCCGGAACATTGCCCTGATCGTGCTGGCGGTCCTGATCCTGCTGGCCGTGCTGTCGGCGGTCAGGATCGTGCCGCAATCGGAAAAATACGTGGTCGAGCGGTTCGGCCGCCTGCATGCCGTGCTGGGGCCGGGGATCAACCTGACCGTGCCCTTCCTGGACCGCGTGGCGCACCGGATCTCGGTCCTGGAACGGCAGTTGCCGACCAGCAGCCAGGACGCCATCACCGCCGACAACGTGCTGGTGCAGGTGGAAACCAGCGTCTTCTATCGCATCATCGAGCCGGAAAAGACCGTCTACCGCATCCGCGACATCGACGCGGCCATCGCCACCACCGTCGCGGGCATCGTGCGGTCGGAAATCGGCACGATGGAACTGGACCAGGTGCAGTCGAACCGCGCGTCCCTGATCACCCGGATCCGCGAATCGCTGGCCAATGTCGTCGACGACTGGGGGATCGAGGTGACGCGGGCCGAGATCCTGGACGTGAACCTGGATCAGGCGACCCGCGCCGCCATGCTGCAACAGCTGAACGCCGAGCGCGCCCGCCGCGCCCAGGTGACCGAGGCCGAGGGCAAGCGCCGCGCGGTCGAACTGGCCGCCGACGGCGATCTGTATGCCGCCGAACAGCTTGCCAAGGCCAAGCGCGTGTTGGCCGATGCCGAGGCCTATGCCACCGCCGCCATCGCCGAGGCGATCCAGAAGAACGGGCTTGAGGCCGCGCAGTATCAGGTGGCGCTGAAACAGGTCGAGGCGCTGGCCGAGGTCGGCCGGGGCGACGGCAAGCAGGTCGTGTTGCTGCCCGCCGCCGCGCTGGATGCCTTTGGCGACGCTTTCGGCCTGCTGCGTGGGCGGTCGTCGTCATGAACGGCTGGCTGTGGCTGATCGCCGCCTTCGTGCTGGCGGGAATCGAACTGCTGGTGCCGGGCTGGGCCTTCATGGGGCTTGCGGCCTCGGTCGGGTTGATGGGGGTGCTGCTGCTGACCGGGCTGTGGACGGCGGATCTGCCCGCGACGCTGGTCGTCACCGCGCTGCTGTCGGCCGCAGCCTGGCTGCTGTTCCGGCGGCTGTGGCCGACCAGCCGGGGCGACAAGCGGATCTGGGACCGCGACATCAACGAATGACGGCTGGGGCGGATGCCGGGGCCGGGTCTCCGGGCCAAGAAGAAGCGGCCTTTCACGGCGCCAAGCTGGTCCTGGTCCATGACGGGCAGCTGCTGACCTATCTGCGCGACGACAGGCCGGGTCTGCCGTTTCCGGCCTGCTGGGATCTGCCCGGCGGCGGGCGCGAGGGCGACGAATCGCCTCTGGATTGCGCCCTGCGCGAATTGCGCGAGGAATTCGGTCTGACGCTGCCGCCGTCGCGGCTGGTGGGGCGGTCCTTCGCCTCGATCCGGCATCCCGGCTGGCGGTCCTGGCTGTTCACCGGGCAACTGAACGCGGCCGAGATCGCCGCCATCCGCTTCGGCGACGAGGGGCAGGAATGGCGGATGATGCCGCTGGCGGACTTCGCCGCCCATCCCCGCGCGGTCCCGCAATTCCGCGCCCTGGTCCGCGAGCTTATCGCAGCGCCGCCACGCCCCGTACCAGCGGGCGCAGCGCGTCGCCCTTGACCATCCAGCTTGTCGCGAAGGCGAAGGTGGCGACGGTTTCCAGCCAGAAGACCGGGCGCAGACCGGCCAGCCGGTCGTCCAGCCCGGTCGCGAACAGCACGCCGATCAACCCGATGCTGGCGACGATCATCCAGCCGCAGATCCGATAGATCCGGTTCGAGGCGTCCTTTTCCGCCCCGTCCACCGCGCCCTTGGTGAACAGCACCAGGCAATAGACCGCCAGGGCGCCAAAGAACACCGCCGCCGCGACCAGATGCACCAGCGACGCCAGCGGCGGCTTCAGCAGGCATTGCAGCAGCGTGCAGGCCGCCTCGTCGGGAAGGACGCAACCGTCCTTGCAGGTGGGCGACAGGGCCACCAGGGCGATGGCCACCGCCGCCACCCGCGCCGTGCCTTTGTCCGTGACCAGATCGCCCGCATCGGGGCGAAAGCCCTCGTAGCTCCACAGAAACACCGCCTGGGCGATCAGGCTGCCGACGAAGACCTCTCGCATCGGGCTGTAATAGGCCGAGGAGATGCTGGGCAGCAATTCGCCGACAGCCAGCCCATAGGCCAGCAGCGCCAGCGGCAGGAAGAAGCCAAGCGCGCCGATGGCCCGCCGGACCGCCAGGAAGGACAGGACCAGATCGTTATGCGATTTCTGCCTTATGCCGTGATCGTCCGCCATCGCCTTGCCTCCTTTCGCCGGTGCCCGTCAGCCCCGCAGATCCGCCAGGATCGCCTGCGCCGCCGCGCGCGGATCGGCGGCCTGCCAGATCGGGCGGCCGACCACGATATGATCGGCCCCCGCCCCGATGGCGCTGGCCGGGGTCTCGACCCGCTTCTGATCGCCAAGCGCCGCGCCCGCCGGTCGCACGCCCGGCGTCACGATCAGCCGCGACCCCGGCAGGGCGCGGATCGCCTGGGCCTCGCGCGGGGAACAGATGATGCCGTCGGCGCCGGCCTCGAAGGCGCGGGCGGCGCGTTCCACGGTGATCTCGTGCAGGTCGCCCGGCCGGATCATGCCCGCATCCAGATCGGCGCGCTCCAACGAGGTCAGGATCGTCACGCCCAGGATCTTCAGCCCCGATCCCGCAGCGCCCTGCTTGGCGGCGCGGACCACATGCGGGTCGCCATGCACGGTCAGGAAATCCAGGTCGAATGCCGCCAGCCCCCGCACCGCGGCCTCGACCGTGGCGCCGATGTCGAACAGCTTCATGTCCAGGAAGATGCGCTTGCCGTGTTCCGCCTTCAGCTCCTGCGCCAGCGCCAGCCCGCCGCCGGTCAGCATCCCCAGGCCGATCTTGTAGAAGCCCACGGCATCGCCCAGCCGTTCGGCAAGCTCCAGCCCCGCCACGGCGTTCGGCACGTCCAGTGCCACGATCAGCCGGTCATCCATGGTCGTCCCCATCCGCAGGAAAATCGCGGCGTTATGGCACAGGCCCAGGCGGCTTGAAAGCGCCCGGAAACTTCCCAAATCTTCTTCCGAAGACCCGAATCGGGCGTGCCTTCGGGGTGTCCGGGTAACGGGGGCTATTGAAAGGGGAATTTGCCGATGAACATGGAAAAGTTCACCGAGCGGTCGCGGGGCTTCATGCAGGCCGCCCAGACCATCGCGATCCGCGAGGAAAACCAGCGGGTCGTGCCGGAACATCTGCTGAAGGCATTGATGGATGACGATCAGGGGCTGTCGGCCAACCTGATCACGCGGGCGGGCGGCGACGCGCGCGCCGTCCGGCAGGCGGTCGATCAGGCCGTCGCCAAGCTGCCCAAGGTCAAGGGCGGCAACAACCAGGTCTATGTGGACCCCAGCCTGGTGCGCCTGCTGGACGAGGCCGAGCAGGTCGCCAAGAAGGCGGGCGACAGCTTCGTCCCGGCCGAGCGGATCCTGATGGCGCTGGCGATGGTCAACACCAATGCCCGCGACGCGCTGACCGCGGGCGGCGTCACCGCGCAGAACCTGAATGCGGCGATCAACGACATCCGCAAGGGCCGCACGGCGGACTCGGCAAGCGCCGAAGACAGCTATGAGGCGTTGGAGAAATATGCCCGCGACCTGACCCAGGCCGCGCGCGACGGCAAGATCGACCCGATCATCGGCCGGGACGAGGAAATCCGCCGCGCCATGCAGGTGCTGAGCCGCCGGACCAAGAACAACCCGGTCCTGATCGGCGAACCCGGCGTCGGCAAGACCGCGATCGCCGAAGGGCTGGCCCTGCGCATCGTCGATGGCGACGTGCCCGAAAGCTTGCGCGACAAGCGGCTGATGGCGCTGGACATGGGCGCGCTGATCGCCGGTGCGAAATATCGGGGCGAGTTCGAGGAGCGTCTGAAGGCGATCCTGAAAGAGATCGAGACCGCCGCGGGCGAGATCATCCTGTTCATCGACGAGTTGCACGTGCTGGTCGGCGCGGGCAAGACCGATGGCGCGATGGATGCCGCGAACCTGATCAAGCCCGCGCTTGCGCGCGGGGAACTGCATTGCGTCGGCGCCACCACGCTGGACGAATACCGCAAGTATATCGAAAAGGACGCGGCGCTTGCCCGGCGGTTCCAGCCGGTCATGGTCGAGGAACCGACCGTCGAGGATACGATTTCCATCCTGCGCGGCATCAAGGAAAAATACGAACTGCACCACGGGGTGCGCATCTCGGACGCGGCGCTTGTGGCGGCGGCGACGCTGTCGCATCGCTACATCACCGACCGCTTCCTGCCCGACAAGGCCATCGACCTGATGGACGAGGCGGCCAGCCGGTTGCGCATGGAGGTCGACAGCAAGCCCGAGGAACTGGACCAGCTGGACCGGCAGATCCTGCAAATGCAGATCGAGGCCGAGGCGCTGAAGAAGGAAGACGACGCGGCCAGCAAGGACCGGCTGGAACGGCTGGAAAAGGATCTGTCCGACCTGCAACAGCGCAGCGCCGAGATGACCGCCCGCTGGCAGGCCGAACGCGACAAGCTGGAAGGGTCTCGCAACCTGAAGGAACAGCTTGACCGCGCCCGCGCCGAACTGGACCAGGCCAAGCGCGAGGGCAATCTGGCCCGCGCGGGGGAACTGTCCTATGGCATCATCCCCGGCTTGGAAAAGAAGCTGGCCGAGGCCGAGAACGGCGGCGCCGACGGGCTGATGGTGGAAGAAGCCGTCCGCCCCGAACAGATCGCCGAGGTGGTCGAACGCTGGACCGGCATCCCCACCAGCAAGATGCTGGAAGGCGAGCGCGAGAAGCTGTTGAAGATGGAAGAAGAAATCGGCGCCCGCGTGATCGGCCAGCAAGAGGCCGTGATCGCCGTCAGCAACGCCGTCCGCCGCGCGCGGGCGGGCCTGAACGACGAGAACCGTCCGCTGGGCAGCTTCCTGTTCCTGGGTCCGACCGGCGTCGGCAAGACCGAACTGACCAAGGCGCTTGCCGAATACATGTTCGACGATGACAGCGCGATGGTCCGCATCGACATGTCCGAATTCATGGAAAAACATTCCGTGGCCCGGCTGATCGGCGCCCCTCCGGGCTATGTCGGCTATGACGAGGGCGGCGTCCTGACCGAGGCGGTGCGGCGGCGTCCCTATCAGGTGATCCTGTTCGACGAGGTCGAAAAGGCCCACCCGGACGTCTTCAACGTGCTGTTGCAGGTTCTGGACGACGGGCAGCTGACCGACGGGCAGGGCCGCACGGTGGACTTCAAGCAGACGCTGATCATCCTGACCTCGAACCTGGGGTCGCAGGCGCTGTCGCATCTGCCCGAGGGCGCCGATTCCAGCGATGCGCGCAGCCAGGTGATGGAGGCGGTCCGGGCGCATTTCCGGCCCGAATTCCTGAACCGCCTGGACGAGATCATCATCTTCCGCCGCCTGACGCGGGCCAATATGGACGCCATCGTCAAGATCCAGCTGTGGCGTCTGGAACAGCGGCTTGCGCAGCGCAAGATCACGCTGGACCTGGACGATGGGGCGCGCAAATGGCTGGCCGACCAGGGCTATGACCCGGTCTTCGGGGCGCGTCCGCTGAAACGGGTGATCCAGCGCGCCTTGCAGGATCCACTGGCCGAGCTGCTTCTGTCGGGCGAGGTTCTGGACGGCCAGACCGTCCATGTCAGCGCCGGGCCGGACGGGCTGATCGTCGGCAACCGGATCGGCCGCGCGGGCCACAAGCTGGGCGCGGTGGGCGAAGGGCCAAAACCCGACCTGACCGTCCATTGATCCGAAAAGGCCCCGCATCGTCGGGGCCTTTTCATGTTTCGGTCACCAACCGGTCACGACCTGTCCACGTTTCCTTGATCTTGCCCTGATACCCAGACGGCATCGCGAAAAAACGCGAAGTCGTTGTTCAGGATCAAGATCATGCAAAGAATTGCAGAGTTTACCGCCGCAGCCGTCTGCGCCTCGGCCCTTTTCGCGCTGCCCCTCGCGGCAGCTTCCGTCGACAACCCTTATGCCACGCTGAACGGCCAGGCCCCGATCGTGATCGCCCATCGCGGCGCCCCGGCCTATCTGCCCGAGAACACCATCGGCGGGAACGAACTGTCGGCCAAGATGGGCGCCGACTATGTCGAGACCGACGTGATGATGAGCAAGGACGGCGTTCTGGTCGTCATGCACGATTCCAGCCTGGCCCGCACCACCAATGTCGAATCCGTCTATGCCCCGCGCAACGGCGGCTATGCGGTCAAGGATTTCACCTATCAGGAACTGCAGGCCCTGACGGTCGAGCCGACCGGCTCGGGTCAGTGGACCTATCCCGATTTCGCGCCCCAGGATCCGAATCCCTATCGCATCCCCAGCTTCGCCGACATGCTGGACGCGCTGACCGCCTATAACGAAAAGAACGGCACCCAGGTCGGGATGCTGACTGAGGGCAAATACGCCTATGACGAGGCCACCAGCCGCGCGGTGATCGAGACGCTGATCGACAAGGGCTATACCACCCGCGAAAAGTCGATGGTCCAGTCCTTCGATTTCGGCAATGTCTTCGCCTACAGCAACCTGCTGCGCGAATATGGCGTGGACATGGGCGTGGCCCAGCTGGGCGGCATCGGCAAGGCTGGCGATCAGTGGACCATCGACGGCGTGCTGGTCAGCCAGGTCGCGGGCCATATCGATACGCTGGCGGCCAGCTATGGCTCGATCACCAAGGATCTGATCGACTATGCGCATGGCCTGGGCCTCAGCGTCTATGGCTGGACCTTCCGCCCCGCCGATCAGGACATGGCCTTCGCGCAGCTGAAGGATCTGCTGGACTGGGGCCTGGACGGCATCATCACCGACAACCCCGACTATGCCCGCGCAGTCGTCGATTCGCTTGACCTGGCGCCGGTGCCGCTGCCGGCGGGCCTGCCGCTGATGGCCGCGGGCCTTGGCGCGCTGACCGCGCTGCGCATCCGCCGCCGCCGGGCCTGACCCAAACGGGCGGCCCTTCGCCGCCCTTTTTTTCCCCTGATTTTCCGAGGATACCATGTTCAATCCGATCCTGCGCGCCGCCGCGCCGCTGCTTGTCCTGACCGTCCTGTCGGCCCCCGTTTCCGCCGCCAGCGTCATCGTCAACGGCACTTTCGACAACAACACGACCGGCTGGACCGGCAGCTATTCCACCCGGATCGCCGATCCCTGGATCGACACCGGCAGCTATTACTTTCCCGGCGCGGGTCCGACCCATTCCATCTCTCAGGACTATGCCCTGAGCACCGAGGAACGCGCCAAGACCCAGACCGGACGGCTGGGCTATGCCTTCTCGGCCGACATGTTCGGCTGGCACGGGCAGCGCGACTATTCGATCCTGTCGGTGTCCTTCTTCGACAGCGCGAACACGCTGATGGGCTTTGCCGCGCTGGATACCCGCGACATCTATCCCGACACGGGGATGCCCTGGGATCTGTTCATCCATGCGGGCGGGAAATACTATCAGGAACTGACCGGCTTCCTGCCCGCCAGCACCGCCCTGCTGCGCTTTGCCATCGAGTCCGTCCGGGTCGGCGGCGGCACCAATAACGACGGCTATATCGACAACGCCTCGTTCGTGCTGGCCGACATGCCCGCCCCGGCGCCGGTTCCCCTGCCCGCGACGCTGCCGCTGCTGGCCGCCGGCGTCGTCGGGATGGGCGCGCTGCGCCGCCGCAAGACGCGCTGACACCAGACAGGCCGCGCCCCGCATCCGGGGCGCGGCGTTCAGGCGGTCCTGCCCGCCAGTTGCACCACGCCCATCACCTCCAGCACCTTCGCCTCGATATGGGCGGCGTTCAGGGCCGAGCTGTCATACATCGCATACGGCGCGTCGTGATCGACGAACCGATCCGGCAGCACCATCGAGCGGAAGCGCAGGCCGCTGTCGAAGACCCGCTCCTCGGCCAGCAATTGCGCGACATGGCTGCCGAAGCCGCCGACCGCCCCTTCCTCCAGCGTGATCAGCGCATCATGGCCTGCCGCCAGCCGCAGGATCAGGTCGCGGTCCAGCGGCTTGGCGAAACGGGCATCCGCCACGGTCGGGCTGATCCCGCGCGCCGCCAAGGATTCGGAGGCCTTCAACGCCTCGGACAGGCGGGTGCCGAAGGACAGGATGGCGACGCCCTTGCCCTGCTGGACGATGCGGCCCTTGCCGATCTCCAGCACCTGGCCGCGTTCCGGCATCTCGACCCCGGTGCCCTCGCCGCGCGGAAAGCGGAAGGCGATGGGACCGCTGTCATGGGCGGCGGCGGTGGCGACCATGTGCATCAGTTCGGCCTCGTCGGCGGCGGCCATCACCACCATGCCGGGCAGGTTCGCCAGAAAGGCGATGTCATAGGCCCCGGCATGGGTCGGCCCGTCCTGCCCCACCAACCCGGCGCGGTCGATGGCGAAGCGCACGGGCAGGTTCTGGACCGCCACGTCATGGACCACCTGGTCATAGCCGCGCTGCAAAAAAGTCGAATAGATCGCGCAAAAGGGCTTCATTCCGCCCGCAGCCAGCCCCGCCGCGAAGGTCACCGCGTGCTGTTCGGCAATGCCCACGTCGAAGGTCCGGCGCGGGAAACGCTCGGCGAACTGCTTCAGCCCCGTGCCGTCGGGCATGGCGGCGGTGATGCCCACGATCTTGTCATCACGCCCGGCCTCGTCGATCAGCGCCTTGGCGAAAACGGCGGTATAGCTGGGGGCGTTCGATTTCGCCTTGGCCTGAACGCCCGTCACCATGTCGAACTTGCCCGTCGCATGGCCCCGGTCGGCGGCATTCTCGGCCGGGGCATAGCCCTTGCCCTTTTTCGTCACCGCATGGATCAGCACCGGCCCGGTGGCGCGCGATTTCACCGTGCGCAGCAGCGGCAGAAGCTGGTCAAGGTCGTGCCCGTCGACCGGGCCGATATAGGAGAATCCCAGTTCCTCGAACAGGGTGCCGCCGATCGCCATGCCCTTCAGCATTTCCTTGGCCCGGCGCGCGCCTTCCTGGAAGGGCGGCGGCAGCAGGCCCACGGCACCCTTGGCAGCGGCCTTCAGATCCTGAAAGGGCGCGCGGGTGTAAAGGCTGGTCAGGTATGACGACAGCGCGCCGACCGGCGGGGCGATGGACATCTCGTTGTCGTTCAGCACCACGATCAGCCGCTTGCCCAGATGGCCCGCATTGTTCAGCGCCTCGAAGGCCATGCCCGCGCTCATGGCGCCGTCGCCGATCACCGCCACGGCATCGCCCGGATCGCCGCCCAGATCGCGCGCCACGGCAAAGCCCAATGCCGCAGAAATCGAGGTGCTGGAATGGCCCGCCCCGAACGGATCATAGGCGCTTTCCGCGCGCTTGGTGAACCCCGCCAGCCCGCCGCCCATGCGCAGGGTGCGGATCCGGTCGCGCCGCCCGGTCAGGATCTTGTGGGGATAGCACTGGTGGCCCACGTCCCAGATGATCTTGTCGCGCGGCGTGTCGAACACCGCGTGCAGCGCCACGGTCAGTTCCACGACGCCCAGCCCCGCGCCCAGATGCCCGCCGGTGACGCTGACCGCGCTGATGGTCTCGGACCGCAACTCGTCGGCAAGCTGGCGCAGTTCCCGGTCGCTCAGCGCCTTCAGGTCCGAGGGAAGCCGCACCCGGTCGAGGATCGGCGTCTTGGTCAGGTCGGTCATGGGCTGGCCCTTTGTGCAGGCAGGGGGCGGGCGTTCAGGTGTCGCGTTCGATAACGAAACGCGCCAAGTGGCGCAAGTTCCCGGCGGCCCCGCCATAGGGCGCCAGCGCGGCGTCGGCGGCGGCGACCAGCCGCGCCGCCTCGGCCCGCGCGCCGTCCAGGCCCAGCAGGGACAGGAATGTGGCCTTGCCAGCCGAGGCGTCCTTGCCGACGCGCTTGCCGGTCACATCTTCGTTGCCGGTCACGTCCAGGATGTCGTCGGCGATCTGGAAGGCCAGCCCCACCGCATCGGCATAGGCCGCCAGCGGCGCGGGATCGGCATGGGCGATCAGCGGCCCGGCCATAGCGGCAAAGCGGATCAGCGCGCCGGTCTTGCCGCCCTGCAATTCGGTGATCTGGTCCAGCGTCAGCGGCCGCGCCGCCGTTTCGGCGGCAATATCCAGGGCCTGCCCCCAGACCATCCCCGCCCCGCCGACCGCCTGCGCGAAGGCCGCGACCAGGCGGCGCGTGGCGGCATCGCCGATGTCGGGATCGGCCAGCAGCCCGAAGGCCAGCGATTGCAGCGCGTCGCCCGCCAGGATCGCGGTGGCCTGGGACCATTTCACATGCACCGTGGGCAGGCCGCGCCGCAGGTCGTCGTTGTCCATCGCGGGCAGGTCGTCATGGACCAGGGAATAGGCGTGCAGCGCCTCGACCGCTGCCGCGACCGGCAGGGCGGCGGCATCGGCAACGCCATGCAGACGGGCGGATTCCATGACCAGAAAGGCCCGGATCCGCTTGCCGCCCGCGCAGGCATAACCCATCGCGTCGCGCAGGTCGCCCGAAGGCAGGGCGCCGATCGCCCGGTCAAGCGCGGCCTGCACCTGCGCCTTCACGGCGTCCAGTCGGGATTGCATCACAGCCCCTCGGCCGGTTCCGTCCCCGTGGGCTGGCCATTGGCGGCAAGGGTGATCTTTTCCACCCGGTCCTCGGCCTCGCGCAGGCGTTTCTCGCAATGGGCGCGCAACGCGGCGCCGCGTTCGTAAAGGCGGATCGAATCGTCCAGCGTCGCGTCGCCGGTTTCCAGCTTGCCGACCGTGGCCTCCAGCTCCTTCATGGCTTCCTCGAAGCTCATGGTCGCGATGTCGTTCATGTTCCGGCCTCCAGCAGCACTTCGACATGGGCGCGGACGGACCGGCCCAAAGCGGCCAGATCATAGCCACCTTCCAGGCAGGATACCACCGGGGCCGACAGATCCGCCGCCATATCGCAGATCATCCGGGTGATGGCGGCGAAATCATGATCGCCCCATTCAAGCTGCGCCAAGGGATCGGCGGCATGGGAGTCGAACCCGGCCGAGACGATCACCAGTTGCGGCCCGAAGTCCGAGGCGCGGGCCAGGATGTCGCGCCAGGCCGCCTGCCCCGCCGCGCCGTCCGAGCCGGGCCGCAGCGGCAGGTTCACCATCTGCCTATGCGCGCCACGTTCCGCCGCCGCCCCGGTGCCCGGATAAAGTGGCATCTGGTGGGTGGACGCAAAGAAGGCGCGGGGCTCGTCCCACAGCAGATCCTGCGTGCCGTTGCCGTGATGCACGTCGAAATCCAGCACCGCCACCCGGTCCAGCCGGTGATGGTCGAGCGCCCGTCTGGCCGCGATGGCGGCATTGCCGAGGATGCAGAAGCCCATCGGCTTTTCGCGTTCGGCGTGATGGCCGGGCGGGCGCATGGCGACGAAGGCATTCGCCGCATCCCCCGCCAGCACCGCGTCCACCGCCGCGACCGCGCCCCCCGCCGCGCGCAGGGCGGCATCCAGGCTGCCCGGCGACAGATGCGTGTCGGCGTCCAGCATCCGCCAGCCCTCGTCCGGGACGGCGGCGCGGATGCGGTCCAGATAGGTCTGCGGGTGGCAGCGCAGGATCTCGGCCTCATCGGCGCGGGGCGCCTCGCGCCGGTCCAGGGGCAGGTCGGCAAGCGCGTCGCTCACCGCGGCGTGGCGGGCCACCTGTTCGGGATGGCCGGGCGGGGTGATGTGGCGCTCGGCGTCGGGATGGGTGAACAGGGCGGTTGTCATCAGACCTCCATCTTGCCGATCAGGGGCAGGTCGTCCTCGGGTCCGACGCTGTGGCGTTCGATCATGCGGTGAACCAGCGGATCGCCCTCGCCCTGGTGCAGGGCGCGCAGGGCGACGGTGATTTCGGCCTCCGACCTGGTGCGGCGCAGGTTGTGGCGGACATATTCGTCCCAGGTGGCGAGGTGATAGCTTTCCGACCACAGGTCGGGATGTTCCAGATCGCGCAGCAGCGCCCAGTTGCGCGCCCCGTCGCGGCGGCGCACGCCCCGGCGAAGCTGCATCAGGCGCAGGAATTCGGTCGTATCCTTCTGCGCGATCCGGTAATCGACCATCACCATGATCGGCCCCGACCGGCCCCGCAGATCCAGCCGCAGCGCCGGTTCGCGGAACCGGTTGAGGGGTTCCAGATCGGCCGTGCCGAAATCGGGCGCCTTGAACCAGAACCCGATCACCGCCCCCGCCAGCAGCACGATGCCTGCCGCCGTCAGCGCCTCGCCCAGGCCATGCGCGCCCGCGACGGCGCCCCAGGCCCAGGATCCCGCCGCCATGCCGCCGAAGGTCGCCGTCTGATACAGCGCCAGCGCGCGGGCCACGACCCAGCGAGGCGTCGAAAGCTGCACCGTCACATTGAACAGCGACAGGGCCAGCACCCAGGAGGCCCCAGCAGGCAGCAGCGCCAAGGCGTGCAGCCAGACATTCTGGGTCTGGCCCAGCACGACGGCGGACAGGGCGAAACCCGCAAAGGCCATGCGCACGATGTTTTCATTGTCGAAACGCGCCCGGATGCGCGGGTTCAGCGCCGCACCCGCGATGGCGCCGATGCCGTAGCAGCCCAGCAGCCCGCCGAACAGCATCGACCCGCCCTCGGGGTGGGCCTTGGCGACCAGGGGCAGCAGCGCCAGGATCGACACGGCGGCAAAGCCAAACAGCGCGCCGCGCAGGATCACCTTCATCAGGTTCGGCGACAGAAAGACATAGCGCAGCCCGGCGGCGACGGCGGGCAGGAACGCCTCGGGCGGGGCGGTGCGCGGGGCGATGGTCGGGCGCCAGCGCAGCAGCGCGCCCAGAAGCGGGATATAGCTGAGCGCGTTGACCGCGAAGGCCGCCGCCGCGCCGAAGGCGGCGACGATGAAGCCCCCGGCGGCAGGCCCGACGCTGCGCATCAGGTTGAAGCCGACCGAGTTCAGCGTGACGGCGGCGGGCAGGTCCGCGCGTGGCACCAGATCGCCCATGCTGGCCTGCCAGGGCGGGTTATAGAGCGCCTGCCCCGCCCCGATCAGGAAGGTGAAGGCCAGCAGCAGCCAGGGCGTCAGCCAGCCCTGCCAGGCGACGACCGCCAGCAGGACCGACACCACGCCCATGAAGCATTGCGCGAACAGCAGGATCGCCTTGCGGTCGAAGATGTCGGCCAGCGCGCCCGAGGCCAGCGCCAGCAGCATGATCGGCAGGGTGTTCGACGCCTGCACCAGGGCGATCAGCGTGGCGCTGTCGGTCAGTTGCGTCATCAACCAGGCCGCGCCCACGGCCTGGACCAGCCCGCCGAAGTTCGAGACCAGCGTCGCGCTCCATAACAGGCGGAAGTCGCGGTGGCGGAACGGGGCAAGGGCAGAGGGACGGGAGGGCGGCGGCTGCTGGGTCACGGATACGGTCGCTTTGGGCTTTCCGTCACCCTAGCCAGCGGCGCGCGAGGGGGCAATGTGGGGCAATGTGGGGGAGGACGACAGGGGCAGACGCGCTTCTTTCCATGGCGATGAAACCAAAACAAACGCGAATTTGTTCCGCCGTCAGCCGAACTTGATCAAACTGCCGCCCTTTCGCCACAACCCGCGCCCCGCTTCGATCCCGGCCGGGGCGCAAGGCTTGACGACCCCTGTCTGTGACGGGCTGATGAACCCCAGCGCGAATCACCCCACGTCCCGACGGGCCTGGGCGATTCATACGAAATCTTGGATGCTGCCGGCGCCCGCGACAGGCCGCCGGATGCCATGAAGGAACATGATGATGCGTCTTGTGACCCTGTTCACGGCGGTTGCCCTGGGGCTTGCCGCATGTGGAAGCAGCCAGCCGGTCACGCTGGCCAATCCCACGGTGCCCCCGACCTATCAGGCGCGGACCGATACCGGCCCGAACGGAGAGCCGATCCAGATTCCCGCCGTCCGCGCCGCCTATCTGAACGAACGCAACCAGCGCCAGCAGGTCGCCTATAACGGACCGGAAGCGCCGGGCACCATCGTCGTCGATCCCTATGCCCGCGTGCTGTACCACGTGCAGCCGGGCGGCCAGGCGATGCGCTATGGCGTGGCCGTGGGCCGGGCGGGCACGGGCTATGCGGGGACCGCGACCGTGGCGCGCAAGGCGGCCTGGCCAAGCTGGCGCCCGACCGACAACATGATCCGCACCCAGCCGGACCTTTACGCGCAGTTCTCGGGCGGGCTGTCGGGCGGGATGCACAACCCGCTGGGGTCGCGGGCGCTGTATCTCTACGAAGGCGGGCGCGACACCTATTACCGCATCCACGGCACGATGGACCCGTCGTCCATCGGCAAGGCGACCTCGGCCGGCTGCATCCGGCTGTTCAACCAGGACATCATCGACCTGTTTGCGCAGGTCAGCACCGGCACCACGGTCCATGTCCGCAGCCAGGCGGAAAGCATCCGCTATGAAGGGCCGATGACCGAAACGCCCGAGGGTTATGTGGTGCCCGCCGGACAGGCGCCGACGGCCACGGCGTCCCCGGCCCCGGCCACCGCGCAGGTGACCGATCCCTATGCGGTCACGACCATCGCCACGCCCTACGGCGCGCCGGTCACGACCGTCTCGCCGGTGGAAAGCGCGGTCCGGTAACGCCGCGCCGCCCCGCCCTGCCAAGGCCCCCCAGGGCTCCGGTCCGCGCCGGGGCCTTTCCGTTTGCAAATCCCGCAGATCTTCCGCAAAATCCGCGCGAAATCAGGCCCGCGGCAAGGATGAAGCGATGCCCAACTATAGCAAGCTGGAACAGGAACTGCTGACCGCTGAACAGCGGGCCTTGACGGAAAACAGCCGCGGCGCGGCCTTCGGGACGCTGGACGATCCCGGATTGTCCCGGCTGATCGCCGATCTGGACAGGGCCGTGGGGCAGGCCGGACCCAGGGGCGAGAACGGTCAGGTCGCGGCGGCGGATGTCCTGGCGGCGGCCCTGCGACGGGCCAAGGCGGAACGGCGCAGGCGCAGTCAGGCCGCGCAGGGGGGTCAGGGCACGGCGGCGGAAGGTGCCGCCGCGAAGCCGAAGCCTGCCGCCGCCAAGCCCGCCGCCAAGCCCGCCCGGCGCAAGCCTGCCTCTCCGGCCCGGAAGCCTGCGGGCCGCGAAAAGGCCGAGATGCGCAAGGCCGACCTGCGAACCGGATCGCGCCGCATCGCCAAGGCAAAGCCCGCCACCGCCACCGCCACCGCCCCCACCGTCGCCCCCGCCGAACCCGCGTCGCAGCCCCCCGTGGCGCCGACCGCCGCGCCCGCCCCGGCCAAATCCGCCGCCCCTGCCCTGGCGCAGCCGGTCGTGGCGGACAAGGCCGACACGGATCGGAAACCCCAGGACAAGGCCGCCCGCAAAGCCGCGAAAGAGGCCGAGAAGGACGCCCGCAAGGCTGCGCGCAAGGCGGAAAAGGATGCGGCCAAGGCCGCCCAGAAGGCCGAAAAAAAGGCCGAGAAAGCCGCCGCAAAGGCCGCCAAGGCCGATGGAGCCAAGACCAAGAAGGACAAGGCCAAGGGGGATAAGGACAAGCCCGGGAAGGGCAAGGCGGGCAAGTCGCGTGCCGCCGACCCCCTGGACGCCGCCTGATCCCGATCCGGGGATGACGGGACCGATCGCCCTTTGCCGCCGCGCGGTCGGCCGGATGGGACGGGCCGCCGCCGCCCTGGCGGTGCTGGCGCTGCCCGCGCAGGCCTTTCCCGCCGTGGACGCCCTGGCCGGGCGCCCGCCCGTCCGCCAGTCGGAAACGCTGCGCTGCACCGATGACGGGCGCGACTGCGTGCGGCTGGACCACTATGCCGCCGATGTCTGCAAGCTGATCGAGCGGAATGCGGCGGAACGCGGGCTGGATCCGAATTTCCTGGCCCGGCTGCTGTGGAAGGAAAGCCGCTTCGAGCCGGGCGCGATCAGCCCCGTGGGCGCGCTTGGCATCGCGCAGTTCATGCCTGGGACCGCCGATCTCTACGACCTGCACGACCCGTTCAACCCCGCCCAGGCGATCCACAAATCCGCCTGGTATCTGCGCCACCTGACCGACATGTTCGGCAATATCGGCCTGGCCGCCGTCGCCTATAACGGCGGGGAAAACCGCGCCGCCCGCTTCATCGGCAAGACCGGCGGGCTGCCCTATGAAACCCAGGATTACGTCGCCGCGATCACCGGGTTCGAGGCGCTGCGCTGGCGCGACAACCCGCCCCCGGCGGGCGAATTGAAGCTGGCCCTGCACCCCGACATGGCGTTCCGCCCCGCCTGTGAAAAGCTGGCGGGCGAACGCCGCCTGCGCGAATTCATGGTCCAGCCCAAGGTCTTTCCCTGGGGCGTGATCGTGGCCAGCCATCCCAACCAGTCGGGCGCCATCAGCCAGGTCGCCCGCCTGAACCGCAGCCTGCGCCCGATCCTGGGCGACAAGCAGGTGGGCTATGTCAGGAAGCAACTGACGGGGATGCCGCGCGCCGTCTATACCGCCCAGATCGGCTGGGACAGCCGGCGCGAGGCCGCGGCCTTCTGCAACCGGTTCAAGCAGTTGGGCGGGCGGTGCATCGTGTTGAGGAACTGACCGGCATCAATCATCGGGGGTGGTCATGCGATTGTTCGTTCTGGGCGCGTCGGGCGGGGTGGGATCGTCCCTGTTGCAGCAAGCCGTCGCGCGGGGGCACCGGATCACCGCGCAGACCCGTGGCGCCGCAAGGCTGACCGAAACCGAGGGCGTCGACGTCATCGTCGGTTCGCCGACGGACGAGGCATTCCTGCGCGGCCATGTCGCCGGCCACGATGCCGTGGTGCTGTGCACCGGCATCGACAGGATGGGCAAGACCACCCTGTTCTCGGATACCGCCAAGGCGGTCGTGGCGGCGATGACGGCGGCCGGGGTGCGGCGCCTGGTGGCGGTGACGGGGATCGGCGCCGGGGACAGCCGGGGCCATGGCGGCTGGCTCTACAACCGCGTCATCTTTCCGCTGTTTACCCGCGACCGCTATGCCGACAAGGATCGACAAGAGGCGATCATCGAAGCAAGCGGCCTGGACTGGACCATCGTCAGGCCCGCGCCCTTTGCCGCTAGGGAAGGATCGGGGCCGTTGCAGATCCACACCGATATTCCAGGGGGGCTTCAACTGCGCTCGATCACCCGTGCCGAGGTCGCGCGGTTCATCCTCGACAGCCTCGAACAGGCCAGCTTCATCCGCGAGAAGCCGTTCATCGGGCATTCCTGAACCGGCTGGCCTCAGAGGAAGCTCTGCGGATCAATATCCACCGCCAGCCGCAAATTCGTCGGCGGCCTGTGCGGCGCCAGCCAGGCGGCGATGGCGGCCTGGACCGGGGCCTGGCGGGGGGCGTGGACCAGCATCCGCATCCGATTGCGACCCCGGATCCGCGCGATGGGCGCGGGCGCCGGTCCCCACAGTTGCGCGCCCGCCTGTTCCAGCGGCGCGGCATGGGCGGCCAGGTGGCGGGCGAAGTCGCTGACCACGCCCAGGTCGGGATGGGACAGGATGATCCCCGCCAGACGGCCAAAGGGCGGCATTCCGGTGGCCTGGCGGGCGGCGGCCTCGGCGTTCCAGAAGGCCTCGTCCTCGCCCGACAGGATCGCGCGGATCACCGGGTGATCGGGCTGGTGGGTTTGCAGCAGCGCCACGCCCGGCGCCGCGCCGGACACCCGCCCGGCCCGGCCCGCCACCTGCCGCATCAGCTGGAAGCTGCGCTCGGCGGCGCGCAGGTCGGCGCCTTGCAGGCCCAGGTCGGCGTCGATCACCCCGACCAGCGTCAGGCGCGGAAAGTTGTGGCCCTTGGCGACGATCTGCGTGCCGATGATGATCTGCGTGTCGCCATTCGCGATCTCGGCGATGGTGTCCTTCAGCGCGCGGGCGGACTGGAACAGGTCAGAGGACAGGACGGTGGCCTTGGCATCGGGGAACCGGGCCGCGACCTCCTCGGCGATGCGTTCGACGCCGGGACCGATGGGGACCAGCTTGCCCTCGACCCCGCAAGAGGGGCAGGCGATGGGGATCGGGCGCGTCTCGCCGCATTGATGGCAGACCAGGCGGTTCTGGAAGCGGTGTTCGACCATCCGCGCGTCGCATTGGTGGCAGGCGATCTGTTCGCCGCAGGCCCGGCAGACCGTCACCGGCGCGAATCCGCGTCGGTTCAGGAACAGCAGCGACTGTTCGCCCCGGACGATCCGCGATTCGACCGCCGCCGCCAGCGTGGGCGAGATCCAGCGGTTCGAGGCCATCTCCTCGGCCCGCAGGTCGATGGCGGCCATGTCGGGCAGTTCGGCGGCGCCATAGCGTGACCGCAGATCCAGCCGCCGGTATTTGCCGCTGGCCGCGTTCGCCCAGCTTTCCAGGGACGGCGTGGCCGAGGCCAGCACCACCTGCGCCCCGTTGATCGACGCCCGCAGCACCGCCATGTCGCGGGCGCTGTAATAGACCACATCCTCCTGCTTGTAGCTGGAGTCGTGTTCCTCATCGACGACGATCAGGCCCAGGTCGCGGAAGGGCAGGAACAGCGCCGATCTTGCGCCGACGACCAGCCCGACCTGTCCGCGACCGGCCATGTGCCACAACCGGCGGCGTTCCGTGCGGGTGATGCCGCTGTGCCATTCGCCGGGGCGGGCGCCGAAGCGGGCCTCGACCCGGTCCAGGAATTCGGCCGAGAGCGCGATTTCCGGCAGCAGGACCAGCACCTGACGGCCACGCGAGAGGCATTCGGCGACGGCTTCCAGATAGACCTCGGTCTTGCCCGACCCGGTGACGCCGCGCAGCAGGGTGGTGCCATATCCGCCCGACCCGAGGGCCGCGCGCAGGGCGTCCGCCGCCGCCTGCTGGTCGGCATCCAGCGGCTTGCCGTGCCGGGACGGGTCAAGGCGCGGATAGGGCAGGTCGCGGGGCGCCTGGATCTCGGCCAGCGTGCCCGCCGCGACCAGGCCCTTGACCACCGCCGTGCCGACGCCCGCAAGCTGCGCCAGTTCCGAGGCCGCAAAGCTGGCCCCGCCGTGATCGGCCACGACCTGCATCACGCGCTCTCGCGCCTCGGTCATGCGCGACGGCGCCGCGCCCCCCGGCACGATCACCCGCCGCGCGGCGGGCGGCTGGTCCAGATCCGGCGCGCGGGTCGCCATGCGCAGCATCAGCGGCAGCGGCGTCAGCGTGTATTCGGCGGCGCGGGTCAGAAACTCCAGGAACCGCGCGTCGAAGGGATCGGCATCCAGCACCCGCGCAACCGGGCGCAGCTTGGCCAGGTCGAAATCGCCCGTCCCCGGCCCCATGGCAAGGCCCAGCACCCGGCGCGGTCCCAGCGGCACCAGCACCAGCTGCCCCTGCGCCACCCCGTCCTCGGGCGCGAGGTAATCCAGCACGCCCACCGGCTCGACCGTCAGGACGGCGATGCGGTCGCGCGCGGCGAAAAAGGCGTGGGGGCTTTTCATCGCCCTGATAAAACCCCGCCCCGCGCCCGTTGCAAGCCCGCCCTGCCCCTTTCGGCGGGCGGGGTTTTGCGCTATCACCCCCGCGAACCGCCTTGGGGAGCCTGGCCATGAAATTCTTCCTTGATACCGCCGATGTGGATGCCATCCGCGAACTGAACGACCTGGGCATGGTCGACGGCGTGACCACCAACCCGTCGCTGATCCTGAAAGCCGGCCGCGACATCGAGGAGGTGACGGCCGAGATCTGCGCCCTGGTCGACGGCCCCGTCAGCGCCGAGGTCGTGGCCGAGACGGCCGAGGACATGATCCGCGAGGGCCGTCACCTGGCGAAGATCGCCAAGAACATCGCCATCAAGGTGCCGCTGACCTGGGACGGGCTGAAGGCCTGCCGGACCTTCGCCGACGAAGGCCACATGGTCAACGTGACGCTGTGCTTCACCGCCGCCCAGGCGATCCTGGCCGCCAAGGCGGGCGCGACCTTCATCAGCCCCTTCATCGGTCGGCTGGACGATATCGGCCTGGATGGCGTGGACCTGATCGCCGACATCCGCGAGATCTATGACAACTATGGGTACGAGACCCAGATCCTTGCCGCATCCATCCGGTCCGTGAACCATATCGTCGAGGTGGGCAAGATCGGCGCCGACGTGATCACCGCGCCCCCTGCCGTCATCAAGTCGATGGCAAAGCATGTCTTGACGGACAAGGGGCTTGAGCAGTTCACTGCCGACTGGGCCAAGACCGGTCAGAAGATCGGCGGATAACGCACAGAAACAGGTATAGGGCGGGACAGGCATGACGGCGGACCAGCAGGCGATTCTGGATTCGGAAACGCGCGACAGGCTTCTGGCCGATCCCGGCGTCATCCTGGCCGACCGCGACCTGATGCGCGCGCTTGTCGCCGCCCGCGAGGCCGAGGTCGGCGACAATGTCATCGACATTCGCGGCCGCGCGATGGAGGTGCTGGAATCGCGCCTCGACCGGCTGGAAAGCCAGCATGAAAGCGTGATCGCCGCCGCCTATGACAACCAGTCGGGCACGGCGGTCATCCACCGCGCGGTGATCGGGCTGCTGGAATCGGCCGATCTGGCCGAGCTGGTGGACAGCCTGCAATCCGACATCGCCCCCCTGCTGCGGATCGAGACGCTGCGGCTGGTGGTCGAACCCGCCCCCGCCATCCCCGGCCTGCCCGAGGACGCGGTGACCGTTCCCGAAGGCGCCATCGGCCGGATCATCGCCGCCGGCCGGCGCACGCCGCGCGGCGACGACATCGTGCTGCGCCCCGCCTCGCCCATCACCCAGCCGCTGCACGGCCGCCAGGTCGCGTCCGAGGCGATGCTGCCCATCGACCTGGGCGCCCGGCGCCCGCGCGCCATGCTGCTGATGGGCAGCGGCGACGCGTCCCGCTTCATGCCCGCCCACGGCACCGACCTGCTGCGCTTCTTCGCCCAGGTGTTCCGGCTGGTGCTGCTGTCGCGGCTGCGCGGATGACCGCGCCGCTGGCCCTGGCCCCCGCCATGGCCGACGCCCTGTCCCGCTGGCTGGAGGTCGAGGCCGCGACCCGCGACCGGTCCGGCCACACCGTCAGCGCCTATCGCGGCGACCTCTTGGCCTTCCTTGCATTCCTGGGCGGCCATCACGGCCAGCCCGCGACGCCGAAATCGCTGGGGGCTCTGCGCCAGACCGACATGCGCGCCTTCGCCGCCGCCGAGCGCGCGCGGGGCCTGGGCGCGCGGTCGCTGGCGCGGCGGCAATCGGCGGTGCGCAGCTTCCTGCGCTGGATTTCCGACCGCGAGGGCCATGACCTGTCCGCCGCGCTGTCCACCCGCAGCCCGAAATACACCCGGTCCCTACCCCGCCCCCTGACCCCCGACCAGGCGCGGGAGACGCTGGAGATGGTCGCCGTCCAGCACGACACCCCCTGGGTCGCGGCCCGCGACACGGCGGTGATGACCCTGCTGTGGGGCTGCGGGCTGCGCATCTCCGAGGCGCTGAACCTGGACGGCGCGGACTGGCCGTTCCGCGACAGCCTGACCATCACCGGCAAGGGCGGGCGGCAGCGTCCTGTCCCCGTCCTGCCGGTGGCCCGCGACGCGGTGGCCGAATACCTGAGCCAATGCCCCTGGCAGCTTGCGCCGGACCGGCCGCTGTTTCGCGGCGTGCGCGGCGGGCGGCTGTCGCCCGGCGCGATCGAGGGGACGATGCAGAAGGTCCGCGCATCGCTGGGCCTGCCGCCGACCGCCACGCCCCATGCGCTGCGCCATTCCTTCGCCACGCATCTGCTGGCGGCGGGGGGCGACCTGCGCACCATCCAGGAATTGCTGGGCCATGCCAGCCTGTCCACCACGCAGGTCTATACCGGCGTGGACGACGCCCATCTGATGGCGGTCTATCAGGCCGCGCATCCGCGCGGCTAGGGTCGAACCCCGCCCCGCCCCGCCGCGTTTGTTCTGCCCGATCAGAAGGATGACACCATGACCACACATGCGATCTTCAACCGGCCGATGGACGCGCCGATCCCGGCGGGATTTGACCAGGCGATCTTCGGCATGGGCTGCTATTGGGGCCCCGAGCGGCTGTTCTGGAAACAGAGCGGCGTCTGGCTGACGCAGGTGGGCTTCGCGGGCGGCACCGCCGAGAACCCGACCTATGAGCAGGTCAGGTCCGGCGCCACCGGCCATGCCGAGGTCGTGCGCGTCGTCTATGACAGCTCCAAGATCAGCTATGACCACCTGCTGCAACTGTTCTGGGAAAACCACGACCCGACTCAGGGCGACCGCCAGGGCAACGACGTGGGCGACCAGTATCGCAGCCTGATCATGGTCTTCACCGACAGCCAGCGCGCGGCGGCCGAGGCGTCGAAGATCGACTATGACAACCGCCTGGCCGTGGCGGGTTTCGGCAAGATCACCACCCGGATCGTCGGCCCCGCCCCCTTCTGGCCCGCCCATGACGCGCATCAGCAGTATCTGGAAAAAAACCCCGACGGTTATTGCGGCCTGAAGGGCACCGGGGTAGAGGCGAGCCTGCCCAACCCGGATCCGATCTGATGACCACCTTTACCGCGCTGACCCATGTTCGGGGCCGCCAGGCCGCCGAAGCCTTGGCCGAGGCTTGCGAGGCTCTGGATCCCGAACCCGTCGGCACCGGCGTCTTCGAGATCGAGGACGGGTCGGACCGCTGGGAGGTCGGCGTCTATTTCACCGAACGCCCCGACGAGATCGGGCTTGCCCTGCTGGCGGCCGTCCATGGCGCCAATCCCTTCGCGGTGTCCGAACTGCCCGAGGTGGACTGGGTGGCGCATGTGCGGCGCGAACTGACCCCGGTGCGCGCGGGGCGGTTCTTCGTCCATGGCAGCCACGATGCCGACAAGGTGCCCGAAGGCGTCGAGGCCCTGTGGATCGAGGCCGCGATGGCCTTCGGCACCGGCCATCACGACACCACCAAGGGCTGCCTTGAGGCTCTGGACCGGCTGGCCGTGCAGGGGTTTCAGCCCCACCGCATCGTCGATATCGGCTGCGGCACCGCCGTCCTGGCGATGGCGGCCGCGCGGCTGTGGCCGGTCACGGTTCTGGCCGGCGACATCGACGCGGTGGCCGTGGACACGGCGGCCGCCAATGTCATCGCGAATGGGCTGGACGGCCGGGTGATCTGCCTTGAGGCCGCGGGCTTCGGCCATCAGATGCTGGAGGACAACGCGCCCTATGATCTGGTGCTGGCCAATATCCTGAAGCAGCCGCTGATCGATCTGGCCCCGCAGATGGCCCAGATGGTCGCGCCGGGCGGGCGGATCATCCTGTCGGGCATCCTCACCACCCAGGCGGACGAGGTGACGGAAGTCTATGGCGCGCAGGGCTTTGACCTGGACCGGCGCGACGATCTGGGCGACTGGTCGGCGCTGACGCTGGCGCGGCGATCCTGACCGCTACGGCGGACTTGAAAAACCGGCCGCGATCGGCTATGTAGCGGTGGCTGATGTTCTTCCTTCGACCTTCTGTCTGCTTCACGGCTTCAGATGTTCTTGCGACGACTGGGCCGCGCCACCGCAATCTCGCGGGTGGCATACATGACAGGAGATATCACGATGGCCAATGGCACCGTGAAATGGTTCAACGCCACCAAAGGCTTCGGCTTCATCCAGCCGGAACATGGCACCAAAGACGTGTTTCTGCACATTTCCGCAGTGGAGCGCGCCGGCCTCCAGCAGATCAAGGACGGCCAGGCCGTGACCTTCGACGTGGAACGTGGCCGCGACGGCCGCGAATCGGCGACGAACCTGGCACTGGCCTAAGTCGCCTCTGCACTGAAAATCGGGCGGCAGCACTGGCTGCCTCCCTTCCCGATCACCGGACGCATTGGCGCGGGATCGGATGAATTCCATGAAAGATCCGTTTTGATAGAAATAAACTGGGGCAAGCCCCTGTCCTTTGTCATCTCGCCCGATGGCGAGGTGAAGACCTTTTCCACCCTTGAAACCGCCGCCTATTGGCTGGACCGCAAATGGCCGGTCGACGACGTTCAGCGCCGCCATGCCGCGCAGATGCTGGATGCGGCGGCCCATTGCATGACCCCGGTCGGAACGGCGCGACGGGCCTTTACCCATGCCGCCCGGTCGGCGGGATTCCAAGCCGTCGCCAAGCCGCACTGATCCCGGCGGGACTCGCCAGACAAGAAAAAACCCCCTCTGCATCCGCATTGGGGGTTCGTTCATCTTGACCGGTGGTGCTGGCTTAGAAGCCGCGCGCAATCCGCTCGATGTCGCCGCGGCACAGACCGATATCGTCCAGCTCGCGATCCGACAGGCGGTTCAGTTCACGACGGGTCACGCGGGCATCGTTCCACGCGCTCAGCATCGAGAAGAAGTTCGCAGCGACATTGCCAACGCCCCCAACAGCATGGCTGCGGTTCAGTTCCATCGTCGACATTTTTCATCACCTGTTTCAGAAGTGCCCGACCATCGGGCATTCGCTTCATGCAGCAGGATATAGATTGGGCAACCTGTTAAGAGTAGCCGTTGGCCGAGCAAGGCGGCTATGCGCGGATTGCAGATTGAGAAAGCCTTGAATCGACCAGAATGTCGCTTTTGCGCAGCGGAATGCCGCATTGCAGCAATCGTTTCCTACCAATCCCCTAACGCCGCCTGCCACAGCGCAAGTGCCGCTACGGCAGCCGTGTCGGCGCGCAGGATTCGCGGTCCCAGGCTGATGCGACTCACGAAGGGCAGCGCCGTCAGCCGGGCGCGTTCGGCGTCGGAAAACCCGCCCTCGGGACCGATCAGGATCGCCCAGGGACCGCGCGGCAGACCGGCCAGGGTGTCCGCGGGACCAGCCATTGCCTCGTCCGCCCACAGGATCCGGCGGGACGCGTCCCAGCCGTCCAGCAGGCGCGGCAGCGAGGCCAGGTCGGCCACGGCGGGCACGAAGGTGCCGCCGCATTGCTCGGCCGCCTCGACCGCATGGGCTTGCAGCCGGTCCTGGCGGATGCGTTCGGAATTGGTGAAATCGGTCTGCACCGGCAGGATCCGCGCGGCGCCCATCTCGGCTGCCTTCTCGACGATGAAATCGGTGCGCGCCTTCTTGATCGGCGCGAAGACCAGCCACAGGTCGGGCGGGTTCCGCTGCGGCGCGGTCTGTTCCAGAACGTCCAGCGACCCGCCGCGCTTGCCCGCCGCCGCGATGCGCGCCGACCAGGCGCCGTCGCGGCCGTTGAAGACCTCGATCACGGCGCCGGGCGACAGGCGCATGACACCCCCCAGATAATGCGCCTGCGCGGCGTCCAGCGGGACGGGTTGTCCCCTGCCCAGCGGGTGATCTATGAACAGCCTGATCCTTGCCATGGGGACAGACGCTATGCAAAGCCGGACCGAAAGACCAGACGCCGTCATCGACGCGCCGAAGGGAAACTGGGTCGACACCGCCGCCCCCCCGGCCTGGAGGCCCTGGCTGCGCCTGTCGCGCGCCGACCGGCCCATCGGGACGTGGCTTCTGCTGCTGCCCTGCTGGTGGGGGATCGGGCTGGCGATGATGACCGACGCCCCCCGCTGGGCCGACCTGTGGATCGCGGCGGCCTGCGGCGTGGGCGCCCTGGTGATGCGCGGGGCGGGCTGCACCTGGAACGACATCACCGACCGCGATATCGACGACAAGGTGGCGCGCACCCGGTCGCGGCCCCTGCCAAGCGGTCAGGTGACGCTGCGCGGGGCCTGTCTGTGGCTGGCGGCGCAGGGGCTGGTGGGCCTGGCGATCCTGCTGACGCTGGACCGGGCGGCGATCTGGATGGGGGTGGCGTCGCTGGCGCTTGTCGCGATCTATCCCTTTGCCAAGCGGTTCACCTGGTGGCCGCAGCTGTTCCTGGGGCTGGCCTTCAACTGGGGGGTGATGCTGGCCTATGCCGCGCATATGGGCCGGGTCGACCTGGCGCCGGTGGTGGCCTGGCTGGCGGGGATCAGTTGGACGATCTTCTACGACACCATCTATGCCCATCAGGATGTCGAGGACGACGCCCTGATCGGCGTGAAATCCACCGCCCGGCTGTTCGGCGACGACAGCCCGCGCATCCTGGCGGGCTTTGCGGTGCTGACGGTCCTGCTGCTGGCGGTGGCGATCTCGCTGACGGGTCGCAATCTGTTGATGGCCTATGCCGGGCTTGCCGGGTTCGCCCTGCATCTGGCCTGGCAGTTGCGGAATTTCCAGCCGGATCAGGGCGCTGTCTGCCTGCGGCTGTTCCGGTCGAACCGCGACGCCGGGCTGATCCTTGCGCTGTTTCTCGCCTTGGCCGGGCTGGTCTGATTGCGCGGACCGCCGCCTGAGGCTACACCCCGCGTTCAGGAAACAGCCCAAGGTCATGCCCCATGGCGTCATCCCGCAGGCGGCTTTTGCCGCCGGTCGCCGCGATCCTTGCCCTGTCCGCCGCGGGCGGGCTGTGCTGGCTGGGCGCCGATGCCGCCGCCCGTTACCTTGAGGACCGGTCGCGGCAGGATGTGGAACAGGCGCTTGCCGCATCCGGCCAGGACTGGGTGACGGTCGCCACCGACGGCTTGCAGGTCCGCCTGACCGGCACCGCCCCGACCGAGGTCGACCGCTTTCGTGCCGTGACCCAGGCGGGCAGCGCCGTCGATCCGTCCCGCGTCCTGGACCGCATGACGGTCGCCTCGGCAGATGGCGGGACGCCGCCGGAGTTCAAGGTGGAACTGCTGCGAAACGACCGGGACATCTCGCTGATCGGGCTGGTTCCGGCCTCGACCGACCGGGCGGGCCTTCTGCGGGGGCTTCGCAGCGACACCGCCGCCCCTTCCGTCACCGACCTGCTGGAAACCGCCGACTATGCGGTGCCCCATGGATGGGACGCGGCGCTGCGATACGGGTTGCGCGCCGCGCAGATGGCGCCCCGCGCCAAGATCTCGATCCAGCCGGGCAGCGTGGCGATTTCCGCGCTGGCCGACAGCCGCGACGACAAGGGACGGCTGGAGACCGCGCTGCGGCGCGGGCTGCCCGACGGGGTGACGCTGGTCACGGATATCTCGGCCCCCCGCCCGGTGATCGCGCCCTTCACCCTGCGCTTCGTCCGGGACAAGGACGGCGCGCGGTTCGAAGCCTGCGCGGCCGAGACCGAGGAGGGGCGCGACAGGATCGTGGCGGCGGCGCAGGCGGCGGGCGTGCCCGCCTGCACGCTGGGCCTGGGATCGCCGTCGCCCGACTGGGCCGACGCGGCCGTGGCGGCGATCGGCGCGGTGGCCGATCTGGGCCGGGGCGCGGTCACGCTGTCGGATGCGGATGTGGCGCTGACCGCGCCGCCCTCGGTCGAAAAGCCCGCCTTCGATGCCGCCGTGGCCCGCTTGCAGCAGGCCCTGCCGCCGGACTTTTCGCTGCAAGCCACGCTGGAACAGGCGCCGGACGCCACCGCCCCCGGCCCGGCGGAATTCACCGCCACCCTGTCGGATGCGCAGGTTCTGACCATGCGCGGCGCCATCAGCGACCCCCGCATGGCCGAGACCGTGGACAGCCTGGCCCGCGCGCGTTTCCCGTCCGTGCAGGCCGACCTGACCGACAACCCCCAGGTGCCGCAGGGCTGGACGGTGCGCGTCATCGGCGCCATCGAGGCCCTGGACATCCTGCAAACCGGCAGCGTCCAGGTCACGCCCGACCTGATCCGGGTGACCGGCACCTCGGGCGATCCGGGGGCGGCCGAAGCGGCGGCCGCGCGGCTGTCCGAACGGCTGGGTCCGGGCGCGGCCTATGACTTGTCGATCCGCTATGACCGCAGGCTGGATGCCTCGCTGAACCTGCCCGACGGGGCGGAATGCGTGCGCCGGCTGAACATCGTGATGTCGGAATCCGAGATCGGCTTCGAGCCGTCGAAATCCGCCATCGCGGGCGATCCCGCGCCGACGCTGGACCGGCTGGCCTCGGTCATGGCCGAATGCGCCGATTTCCAGATCGAGGCCGGGGGGCATACCGATTCGCAGGGGTCCGAGGGCTTCAACGCCGACCTGTCGCGCGGCCGGGCGCAGGCCCTGGTCGCGGCCATGGCCGGGGCGGGGATCGACGTGGCGAACATGACCGCGCGGGGCTATGGCGAAAGCCAGCCCATCGCCACCAACGAGACCGAGGAAGGCCGCGAGGAAAACCGCCGCATCGAATTCCGCCTGCTGTCGGATTACCCGGTGCGCGGCACGCCGCTGCCGCCGCCCGTCACCCTGTCGGGCGTGACCGCCGAACCCGCCCCCGCCGACCAGCCCCCGGCGGATCCGATCGGTCCCATGCAGCCGCCTGCCCCGCCGCAGCTGTTCGGGCCCCAGATGCCGCGCGTCACCGCCGGTCCCACGGCCCCCGCCACGGTCGGCGCCAGCGAGGTCTTCCAGACGCTGGACGAACGCGAGGAAAACATTAGGCTGCCGGTCCAGACGCCGACCCCGGACACGCCCCGCCCCTCGCCCCGGCCGGACGCGGCGTCAGCCCCCGCCGATTGACCGCAAGCCAGGCCACCGCATGAACCGCACGGAATTCGTCACCATCACCACGATCATCCTGTTCGGCGTCTTCGTGCTGGGCTGGTTCGCAAGCTGGCTGATCGGCCGCCTGACCCGGCCGTCCCAGGCGGATATCCGCGACCTGACCCGGCGGCTGCGCGACACCGAACGCGAGCGCGACATGGCCATTTCCCTGCTGAAGGACCGCGAGGCCGGCCTGGCGACGACTCAGGGGGAACTGGACGCCGCGATGGAGGGCCTGCGCGAAAGCCGCACCGAGATCGAGGAATTGCGGGATTACATCGAACGCAAGCTGGCGCGGCGGTAGCCCTTTCATGACCCGGATCTATGCCCTGCTTTTCCTGGCGATCATCGCCGAGGTGATCGCCACCACCGCTCTGGCGCGATCCGACAGCTTTACCAAGCTGGCGCCCAGCCTGATCGCGGCGGCGGGCTATGCCGCAGCCTTCTGGCTGCTGTCCTTTCCGGTCCGGGTCATGCCGACCGGCATCGTTTATGCGATCTGGTCGGGCATGGGCATCGTGCTGATTTCCGCCATCGCCTGGATCTGGTATCGTCAGGCCCTTGATCTTGCTGCGATTCTGGGCCTCGTGCTCATTCTGGCAGGCGTCGTGATCATCAACGTCTTTTCAAAATCCATCGTGCATTGAGGGGCGGGCGACCCGCCCCGCCACGGTCACGCCACCTCGGCAAACACCTTCCGCAACGCCTGTTCCAGCTTGTCGAAGATCTCGTCCATCTGCGATTCGGTCAGGATGAAGGGCGGGCACAGCACGATGGACTGGCCCAGCGGGCGGCAGATCAGGCCCAGATCGGTGCAGGCATTGGCGATGCGTTCGCTGACCGACAGATGCGCGTCGAAGGGCGTCTTGGTGGCCTTGTCGCGCACGGCCTCAAGCGCCCACATGAAGCCCACGCCGCGCAACTCGCCGATATGGCCGCTGCGTTCCATGATGGCGCGCAGCCCGGCCTCCAGCCGGGGGGCAAGGCGACGCACGTTGTCGGCCAGACCTTCGTTCATCACCACGTCGATGGCCTTCAGCGCGATGGCGCAGCCGACCGGATGGCCGGATGCGGTGAAGCCATGGGGAAATTCCTCGATCTTCTCGACCGCCGCCTGAACGCGGTCGGCCAGATCCCCGCCCAGGATCACCGCGCCCATCGGGAACAGCCCGGCGGTCAGATTCTTGGACGAAATGATTGCGTCCGGCGTGAAGCCATAGGTCTGGCAGCCCCAGGTCTTGCCGGTGCGCCCGAAGCCGCAGATCACCTCGTCCGCGATCATCGGGATGTCGTATTTCCGCAGGATCGGCAGCACCGCCTGGAAATAGCCCTGCGACGGCGGGATGACGCCGCCCGCGCCCTGCACGGGTTCGGCGAAGAACCCGGCGATGGTGTCGGCGCCTTCGCGCTGGATGGTGTCCTCCAACTCGCGCGCAAGGCGGGCGGTGAACTGCGCCTCGGTCTCATCCGCCTCGCCATAGCGCCAGTAATGCGGGCAGGTCAGGTGGATGAAGCCGGGCAGCGGCAGGCCGAAGACCTCGTTATAGGGCTTGCCGGTCATGGATGCCGACACCACCGTGACGCCGTGATAGGCGTTCCAGCGGGTCAGGATCTTGCGGCGCTGCGGGTTGCCCTCGGAGGCGTGCAGGAACCACAGCATCTTGACCATGGTGTCGTTCGCCTCGGATCCCGAATTGGTATAGAAAACCTTGCCGCGATCGAAGGGCGACACCTCGACCAGCTTTTCGGACAGCATCACCGTCTGGTCGGACAGCCGCCCGAAAAAGGCGTGGTATCCGGGAAAGCGGTCGTATTGCGCCTTCGCGGCTTGGGCCAGGCCCTTGTGGTCGAAGCCCGCGACCATGTTCCACAGGCCGGAATTGGCATCCAGATAGCGCTTGCCGTTCACATCGACGACATAGGGCCCCTCGCCATGGGTCAGCACCACGGCGCCGCGCTTGTGGACGCTGGGCAGGTCGGTGAAGCCATAGAGCGAGAATTCGTCGGCGCGGGCTTCCCAGCTTTGCGGTTTGGTCATCGGGGCCTCCATCGGTTTCACCGCAAGCTATCCGGGCCGACGCGGGCGTTCAATGGGGCGGGTCACGCCGCGGCCGCGGCTTCCAGCCTGGCGATGTCGATCCTGGACATCTTGAAGAACTCGGGCCAGACCTTGCCCGCCTGCGGCCCGGCCAGCAATTCGGCGGCCCGTTCGGGGACCACTTGCCAGGACATGCCGAAGCGGTCCTTCAGCCAGCCGCATTGCGAAGGCGTCCCGCCACCGGTCAGCAGCGCGTTCCACAGGTGGTCGGTTTCCGCCTGGTCCCTGGTGGCGATGCTGATCGACGCGGCCTCGGACAGCTTGAACTCCGGGCCGCCGTTGATCGCCTGCATGGGCGTTCCGGCCAGGGTGAAGTCGATGGCCAGCACCGTGCCCGCAGGCGCCATGCCCTGTTCCTCGACAGAGTGGCTGACGGCGTCGATCCGGCTGTCAGGCAGCATCGAGACGTAGAAATCCACCGCTTCCATCGCCTGGCTGTCGAACCAGAAGCAGGTCTTGACCTTGGCGCTCATTGTCCCGTCCCCTTCGATCCGGTGAAGGACAGCATCCACGGGGTGCCAAAGCGGTCGCGGAACATCGCGAAGCGTTCGGCCCAGAAGGTCTCGCCCGGCTCCATGGCGATCGCCTCGGCCCCCTCGGACAGCGCGGCATGGACGCGGTCGAATTCTGCGGTCGAGGGCGTCTCGACCGAGACATAGAAGCCCTGCGGACGGTCATAGGTCTCGTCCGAATTGTCCGAGGCCATGACCAGCGTGTCCTCAAGCTGCACGCCCATGTTCATCACCATGTCGCCGCCGCCGGGCATCCGGCTGTCGGCGGGCGCGTCGGCGTTGCGGAACACGCCGGTGACGCGGCCGCCCAGGGTTTTCGCGTAATGGGTCATCGCCTCAAGGCAGTTGCCCTTGAAGAACAGATAGATGGTGGGTTTCATGTCATCCTCCTCACAGCGTTCTCGCCAGGGCTTCCAACTGGTCGGCCACGGTGTTCCAGCCGTCGTGAAAGCCCATCTCCTCGTGTTCCTTGCGGGCCTCGTCGGTCCAGTGGCGGGCCTTGGCGACATAACGGGTGCGGCCCTCCCCGGCATCCTCGAAGGTCACTTCCGCGACCATGAAGGGGCGGCCTGCGGGCAGCCAGCCCGGCGCGAAGGCGTCGGTGAAGACCAGCTTGCGGCCCTCGACGATCTCCAGATAGACACCGACATTCGGGAACCGCTCGCCCTCGGGACCGTGCATCACGGTCGAGAATTCGCCGCCCGGCCGCAGGTCCACCACCGCGTCGCTGACCCGCCAGGGCTTGGGACAGAACCAGTCCTCCATCAGCCTGGGATCGGTCCAGCAGCGCCACAGCTTGTCGCGCGGGGCGTCCAGGACGCGGTCCAGGACCAGTTCATGCGTCTCGGCGGGCATTTCGGTGTGGCAGGTCATGTCGTCTCCTCCTTCGGTTGGAACAGCAGTATCAGATAGCGTTTCAGGTGATCGACGCTGTCGATGGCGACCGCCGGGTCGTCGGCGGCCTTGGCCAGGATGAAGGCGCCTTGCAGCACGGCCTGGCTGTGGGCGGCAAGGCTGGCGGCGGTGAACCCGGTGACGCCGCGCGCGGCCATGGCGGCGGCGATGTCGGATTCCAGCGTGGCGGCATGGCCAAAGATGCTGGCGGCGCAGGCGTCGCGGATCGCCGGATGGGCGTGATAGACTTCCTGCGTCATGGTGCCGACCAGGCAGGTGAATTCCTCGATTTCGCCGGCGATGATCTGGCGGCGGAAATCGACATAGGCCAGCACCCGGTCCAGCGGGTCGGCGTGGTCGTGATAGGGGGCGGCGGCGAACAGCGCGGCGGTCATGTCCGACCAGTGCCGGGCTGCGGCCACGCCCAGGGCCTCCTTGCTGGGAAAGTGGTGGAAGAAGGCGCCCTTCGTCACCCCCGCCGCGCGGCACAGCTGATCGACGCTGGTCGCGGCAAAGCCCTGCTGGCGCACGATGTCGCGGGCGGCGTCCAGCAGCCTTGTCCGCGCGTCGCCCCGGTCGGGATCAGTGTTGGTTCTGCGTGTCATGCGGCAACCATACCAACCAGTCGGTATGTGTGGCAAGAAAAATTTAACGCCGCCGCAGCCCGATCAGGTCAAGCTCGGCCTCGATCCCCGACAAGGGGGTGCCGCGAACTTCGGCCACCAGCGAATCGAAACGCTCGCGCAGCGCCGCCTTTTCCGCGCCCCGGCAGTCGTTCCAGGGCCGTCCCTGCAAGGCCATGACCAGAACGTAATAGCCGATGAAATGCGGCCGTTCGCCCACCGCCAGAAGCGCGCGATAGGCCTCGTGCGCGCCGATCCGGCGCAGGGCGGCGGCATCGGGCACCCCCGCCGCGATCAGCGCCTTGGCCGTCGCGGGGCCGATATTGGTGATCGCCGTCAGGTCGCTGTCCATCGCGCGCCTTTCCAAATCCCCGTTCTTCCTGTATCAGCGCAAGATCCCTTAGGACAGCACGGCATGACCGACCAAGCCAATCCCCCGGCAGTGAAAAAGCTTTTCATCAAGACCTATGGCTGCCAGATGAACGTCTATGACAGCCAGCGCATGGCCGAGGCCATGGGCGCGGAAGGCTATGTCCTGACCGAGGATCAGGCGCAGGCCGATATGGTCCTGCTGAACACCTGCCATATCCGCGAGAAGGCGGCCGAGAAGCTCTATTCCGACCTGGGCCGCCTGAAACCGCTCAAGGGCCAGCGTCCCGACCTGAAGATCGGCGTGGCGGGCTGCGTGGCCCAGGCCGAGGGCGAAGAGATCGTGCGCCGGATGCCTCTGGTCGATCTGGTGGTCGGCCCGCAGACCTATCACCGCCTGCCCGCGATGGTGCGCGGCGAGGCGCCCGCGATCCAGACCGACTTCCCCGAAGAAGACAAGTTCGACCACCTGCCGCAACGCCGCGCCACCCGCCGCGCGCCCGCCGCCTTCCTGACCGTGCAGGAGGGCTGCGACAAGTTCTGCGCCTTCTGCGTGGTCCCCTATACGCGCGGGGCCGAGGTCAGCCGCCCGGTGGACCGCATCCTGCGCGAGGCCCGCGACTTGGTGGATCGCGGCGTGCGGGAAATCACCCTGCTGGGCCAGAACGTGAACGGCTGGCACGGCGCCGGGCCATCCCTGCAAGGACAGGATGGCGAATGGGGCTTTGGCCGCCTGATCCGCGCCCTGGCCGAGATCCCTGGGCTGGACCGGATCCGCTATACCACCAGCCACCCCAACGACATGTCAAATGACCTGATCGACGCGCATCGCGACATTCCGCAACTGATGCCCTATCTGCACCTGCCGGTGCAGTCGGGCAGCGACCGGATCCTGCGGGCCATGAACCGCAAGCATACGGCGGCGGACTACCTGCGCCTGATCGACCGGATCCGCGAGGCGCGGCCCGACATCCTGCTGACCAGCGACTTCATCGTGGGCTTTCCGGGCGAGACGGACCAGGACCATGCCGACACCCTGCGCCTGGTGGCCGAGGTGGGTTTCGGCACCGCCTTCAGCTTCAAGTATTCGCCCCGCCCCGGCACCCCCGCCTATGACCGCCCCGAGGTCGACGGCGCGATCGCCGATCAGCGCTTGCAGGACTTGCAGGCCCTGCTGACGAAACAGCAGAAGGCGGCGCAGGAAGGCATGGTCGGGCGCAGGCTGGGCGTGCTGTTCGAAAAGCCGGGCAGGCAGGCGGGCCAGATGATCGGCAAGTCGGATTACCTGCATTCCGTCTTTGTCGAGGCGCCCCATGCGCAGGTCGGCGATCTGGTGCAGGTGCGGATCGTGGAAAGCGCGTCCAATTCGCTGCGCGGAGAATTGGCGGCGTAACCGGGGCGGCCGCCCCCCGGAGACGCCCGTTTCCTGTGCCGGGCCTCGGCGCCCTCAGACCTCGGGCACCAGCACCTCGCGCTTGCCGACATGGTTCGCCGCCGAGACCACCCCCTGCTCCTCCATCTGCTCGACCAGCCGGGCGGCCTTGTTGTAACCGATGGCCAGTTTCCGCTGGATATAGCTGGTGGAACACTTGCGGTCCTTGGCGACGATCATCACCGCCTGATCGTAGAGCGCGTCGTCCCCGCCGTCGCCGCCGAGGCCCAGCACGGCGTCGATGTCGGACGCCACCTCGTCCTCGGGCCCCTCGACCACGCCCGACTTGTAGGACGGCGGGCCGAAGGATTTCAGATGGGTCACGACCTCCTCGACTTCCTCGTCGCTGACGAAGGGGCCGTGGATCCGGGTGATCCGCGCGCCGTTGCCCATATACAGCATGTCGCCCTGGCCCAGAAGCTGCTCGGCCCCCTGTTCGCCCAGGATGGTGCGCGAATCGATCTTGGAGGTGACCTGGAAGGAAATCCGGGTCGGGAAGTTCGCCTTGATCGTGCCGGTGATCACATCGACCGAGGGCCGCTGCGTCGCCATGATCAGGTGGATGCCGGACGCCCGCGCCATCTGCGCCAGCCGCTGGATGCAGGCTTCTATTTCCTTGCCCGCCACCATCATCAGGTCAGCCATCTCGTCGACGATCACGACGATATAGGGGAAGGTCTCGGGCTTGAATTCCTCGGTCTCGAAGACCGGCTCGCCGGTATCCTCGTCAAAGCCGGTCTGGACGGTACGCTTGAACATCTCGTTCTTCGACAGCGCCTCGCGGACGCGGCCGTTATAGCCCTCGATGTTCCTGACGCCCATCTTGGACATCTTGCGATACCGCTCCTCCATCTCGGAGACGACCCATTTCAGCGCGACGACGGCCTTTTTCGGATCGGTGACGACGGGGGACAGCAGATGCGGGATGCCGTCATAGACCGACAGTTCCAGCATCTTCGGGTCGATCATGATCAGCCGGCATTCGTCGGGCGTCAGTTTATACAGCAGCGACAGGATCATGGTGTTGATCGCGACCGATTTCCCGGACCCGGTGGTCCCGGCGATCAGCAGATGCGGCATCTTCGCCAGGTTCGCCACGACCGGATCGCCGCCGATGTCCTTGCCAAGCGCCAGCGGCAGCGGCTGGGTGCCGTCGCCGAAGGCGCGCGAGGCCAGGATCTCGCGCAGCAGCACCTTTTCGCGGCGCGCGTTCGGCAGCTCGATGCCGATGACGGTGCGGCCCGGCACGGTGCTGACTCGCGCCGACAGGGCCGACATGGACCGGGCGATGTCGTCGGACAGCCCGATCACGCGGGACGCCTTCAGCCCCGGCGCAGGTTCCAGTTCGTAAAGCGTCACGACCGGGCCGGGCCGGACCTCGGTGATCTGGCCCTTGACGCCGTAATCGTCCAGCACCGCCTCCAGCATCCGGGCGTTTTCCATCAACGCTTCCTCGGACACGGTCGGCTGGTCGCCGGCCTGCGGCACGGTCAGCAGGGCCAGCGGCGGGCGTTCATAGGTGTTCAGCACGTCTTCGAATTGCAGATCCGGCGCGTATTCCTGGCGCGGCGCTTGGGGGGCGGCGACCGGCTTTCTCGGCGGCGGGACGGCCATGCGCGGCATGTCCGCGGCGGCGGCGGGGGCTTCGGGCAGGGGCGGATCGGCGCGGCCGTCCTTTCCGGCCTCGCGCGACAGGCGGGCCGCCACGACCGCCAGGACCGAGGGCTTGGCCGAACGCGACCGGATCGCGTCGCTGATGCGGCCGCTGACCTCCTCGGCCGAGGGGGCGTCGCCGTTGTAATCGGAATCGCGCTCGATCAGCTCGGGTTCGGGCAGGTCTTCCTCCAGCTCCAGATCGTCGGGGGCCGCAGGCTTGCGCCGGGCCACGACCGGGGCGCGCGTCGCGGACGGGGCGGGTACGGCCTTGGCCTCGCGCCGCGCCTGCAACCGTTGCCGCATCCCGACCGAGGCCGCCGCCCCCCGGCCCAGGGCGCGCATCGCCAGGTCCAGGGCGGTCAGCAGCCCGAACACGAAGCGGCGCCACAGCCCCAGCAGTTCGGCCCGCGCGAATCCCAGCGAAAAGGCGGTCATCGCCAGCACCGCGACGGCCGTCGCCAGCCCCGCCAGCCGGATGCCGATCTGGGCCTTGACCGGCAGCAGGTTCAGCATGGCGCCCATGATCATGTCGCCGAAATGCCCGCCCAGGCCATAGGACTGTTCCCACCCGGCCCCCGGCAGCAGCGTGCTGCAATAGACCGAGGCAAGCGCCACGGCGATGGGCGTGAACAGGGCGCGCATGAAGCGGTCCTCGCCCCGGTGCAGCACGAAGCGCAGCCCCCAGACAAGCGCGGCGATCACCAGCATCCAGGAACCGTATCCCGCGATCATCATCAGGGGCGAGGCGACATAGGCGCCGAAGCTGCCCAGCATGTTCTGCGCGGGTTCGTCGGTGGCCGACAGGAAGCTGGGATCCTCGGACGACCAGGTGCCCAGCATGATCGCCATCAGGATGCCCGCCAGCAACAGCCCGGTGCCCAGCAGCTCCTTGCCGCGCCGTTCCAGCGCCGCCTGGGTGGACTGGTCGAACAGCGGATCGCGGTGTTTTGCCTGCCAGCTTGCCATGGTCCCTCAGCCTTCCCCGCCCGTCGTTCCGTCGTAAAGCACCGCGCGCAGCCGTTGCAGCGCCGGATCCGTCTGTTCCGCCTCGGCCACCAGAGCCACGCGGATGAACCCCTTGCCTGGATTGCGACCATCCACCTCTCGGGACAGGTAGGCCCCCGGCAGCACCTGGATGCCCGCCTCCGCCCACAGGGTCTTGGCCGCATCCTCGCCATCCGTCACCGGCAGCCACAGGAAGAACCCGCCCTGGATCGGACGGTATCCCGGCACATTGCCCAGCACCCGGTCGGCGATGGCGTATTTCCGCTGATACAGCGCGCGGCTGGCCGCGACATGCGCCTCGTCCTGCCAGGCGGCCTCGCTGACGGCCTGGGCGGGCAGCGACAGGGGCGCCCCGGCATAGGCGCGCAACCGGCGGATCTGGGCGATATTGGCCGCCGAACCCGCCACAAAGCCCGACCGCAGCCCCGGCAGGTTCGACCGCTTGGAGAGCGAATTGAAGATCACCACCCGATCGGCCAGTCCCATGTCGGTCGCCACGGCCAGGGCGCCGGGCGGGGGCGCCTCGCGCCAGATCTCGGAATAGCATTCGTCGGCGAAGACCAGAAAATCATGCCGCGCGGCCAGGGCCAGCAGCGTTTCCAGATAATCGCGGTCGGCGATCGCGCCCTGCGGATTGGCGGGCGAACACAGATAGGCGATGGCCGCGCGGTCCAGCACCTCGGGCGGCAGGGCGGCGTAATCGGGCAGGTTGCCGGTCTCGGGTGTGGCGGGCACGAAGACCGGGTCCGCCTGCACGGCGGCGGCGGCCACGGCATAGACCTGATAGAAGGGATTGGGGATCAGGATCGCGGGCCGCGCGCCGTCCTTGCGTTCCGGGCACAGGGCCAGCGCCGCGTTGAACAGCCCCTCGCGCGTGCCGTTCAGCGCCATGATCCGATCCGGCGCCACGTCCAGGCCGTAGCGCCCGCCCAGCCAGCCGCCGATGGCCGACAGCAGGCCGGGCGTGCCGTCATTCGGCGGATACTTTCCGAAACCGCCCATATTGGCGGCCATCACCCCGGCCACGAAATCCGGCATGGCATGGCGCGGCTCTCCAATGGTCAGCACCGTCGGAGTTTCGCCGTTCTTCAGACCCGGCTCGATGCCGGACAACAGCGCCCGCAGACGCGGGAACGCATAGTCCGGCAGGTTCGAGAACCGCTCGGGGATCGCCATTCTGCCTCGCTTTCGGGGTCTTCGGCCCCGTTTATCACAAGAAACATTAGCGTGATCGCGCCCTTGCGTCCAGCGAAAGCCCGCCCCGAGGCGATCATCTTCTGTGCGCAAATATCCTCGGGGGTGAATTGGCCGCAGGCCAAGAGGGGGCGCGAGCGCCCCCTTGCGCTACCCCACGGCCAGGGCCGCCTCGACCCCGGCGGCCATATGCAGCAGATGCGTGTCGCGCCCGGCATGGCCCATCACCGAAATCCCGCAGGCCGGGTGGCCGGTGGGCAGGGTGCAGACCGGCAGGCCCAGCAGGTTGCCGATGCGGGTGTTGCGCAGCGTCAACAGGTTCGCGCGCACGAATTCGGCCTCGTCCGCCATCAGCCGCGCGGCATGGGGCGGCAGGATCGGCACGGTCGGCAGCAGGATCGCGTCACGGCGCGACGCCACCTCCTTGATCCATTTGCGCCGGATCCGCACCAGGCTTTCCCAGGCGGCGACATAGGCGGGGGCGCTGACATCGGCCCCGCCGCGAAAGCGGTCCAGGATCGGCTTCCACATCAGTTCCGGCGCATCCTCGATCTGGGCGCGCCAGATGCCATAGGCCTCGGGGGCGAACAGCGACGCCGACAGGGGCATCGCCTTGGCCACCCAGTCGCTCGACACGCGGTCGATCTGCGCGCCCTCGCGGGCCAGCCGGTCCACGGCATCCTCGAAGGCGGCGACCGGGCCTTTCTCGGCGCCCTCGAAGGGCAGGCCGTCCAGCACCAGCAGGCGGCGCCCCGCGACCGAGGCGCCGGTCAGGTCGGCCGCCCTCGTCCCCGCCATCAGCGCGAACAGTTCGGCGCAATCCTCGACCGTGCGGGCGATGGGGCCGGTGACGTCGAACTTGCGGCACAAGGGAACCACGCCCTTTTCGGGCAGCGAATCATGGCTGGGCTTGAATCCCACCAGGTCGTTCCAGGCGGCGGGCACGCGGATCGACCCGCCGGTGTCCGACCCGATCGCCGCCGCAGCCAGCCCAAGCGCCACCGAAACCGCCGCGCCCGACGACGACCCGCCCGGCGCCAGATCGGGATCAAGCGCGTTCGGCGGCGTCGCGGTATTCGGGTTCAGCCCCAGCCCGGAAAAGGCCAGTTCGGTCATATGCGTCTTGCCCAGGCAGATCGTGCCCTGCCGCGCCGCGCGCGCCAGCACGATGGCATCCTTGCGCGGCACCCGGCCCTCCAGCAGCTTCGATCCGGCCTCGGTCACGGTGCCGCCGCTGTCGATATTGTCCTTCCAGCTGATCGCCACGCCGTCCAGCAGCCCGCGCCGCAGTTCCAGCTTGGCGCGGTCATGGGCGGCCACGGATTCGGACCGGGCGCGGACATCCGTGACGCGGGCATAGATGCGCCGGGCGTCGGGATGGGCCTTGATGGCGGCCAGATAGGCCTCGGTCTGGTCCAGGGGATCCAGCAGTCCCGCCATGATCGCACGGCCCTGCTGGGCGGCGGGGGCGCGCAGCCAGTCCATCCTCAGAAATCCACCGCGAGGCCGTTCTTCTCGTAATCGCCGAAGCGCACCGGCTCGGGCCCGTCGCGCCCGCCGTATTCCTTGGGCAGGGGATGCGCGGCGGCGGCGACCTTGCGGCGCGCGGCGGCCTCGGCCAGGGCGCGGCGGGCGGCGGGCGGCAGGTCGTCGCGGTCGTCCTGTGGCAGATCGGTCATGGCAACAGTCCCCGAATGAACGTAAGGGTCGGCTTCAGTCTTTCAGCGGATTTAGGCAAAGGAAAGCGATTTGGCAAAGCGTGGCGTGGATAGGGCGCGTTCGGGGGCCTTGCGCCTGCTGGCGGGCGTGCGCGACGGGCTGTCGCTGGCGGACCAGGCGGGCGCGCTGAAGGCGTTGCCGCCAGCGGATCAGGCCCGCGCCGCGCGCCTTGCGGCGGCGGTGCTGCGCCACCAGTCCCGCGCGGATGCGGTGATCGCGGCCTATGTCGGGCGCAAGCCCAGCCCGCAGGTCGCCGACATCCTGCGCCTGGCCGTGGTCGAGATGCTGGACCTGGACGGCGCCGCGCATGGCGTGGTCGATGCCGCCGTGACCCTGACGCGCGGCCTGGGGCAAAAGGGCCAGGCCGCCTCGGGCATGGTCAACGGGGTGCTGCGCAAGGCGGCGGGCCATCCCGGCTGGGCCGACCTGCCGCCGCAGCCCATGCCCGATTGGCTGCGCGGCCCCGTCGCCACAGCCTGGGGCGAGGACGCCGCCCGTGCCATCGAGGCCGCGCATCAGGCGGGCGCTCCGCTGGACCTGACCGCGAAGCCCGGCGTCACGGTCGAGGGCGCGGATCCCCTGCCGACCGGATCCCTGCGCATTCACGGCCCGGCGCAGGTCAGCGCCCTGCCCGGCTATGCCGAGGGCGGCTGGTGGGTGCAGGACGCCGCCGCCGCCCTGCCCGCGCGGCTGCTGGACCCGCAACCGGGCGAACGAATCGCCGATCTCTGCGCGGCCCCCGGCGGCAAGACCCTGCAACTGGCCGCCGCCGGGGCGCAGGTCGCGGCGGTGGACATCAGCCCCGCCCGCCTGAAGCGCGTGGCCGAGAACCTGAAACGCTGCGCCATGACCGCCGACCTGGTCGCGGCCGACGCGCTCGAATGGCGGCCCGGCGCGCCGCTGGATGCGATCCTGCTGGACGCGCCCTGTTCGGCCACCGGCACGATCCGCCGCCATCCCGACCTGCCCTCCCTGCGCGACGGATCGGGGATCCCCGCGCTGATCGACCTGCAAGCCCGGCTGATCGACCACGCGCTGTCCCTGATCCCGCCGGGCGGGCGCATGGTCTATGCCGTCTGCTCGCTGCTGCCCGACGAGGGCGAGGCACAGATCGCCGCCGCCCTGTCCCGCCATCCGGGGCTGATGGTGGAACCGCCCGACCTGCCCGGCACAGACCCGGACTGGATCACCCCGGAAGGCGGGTTGCGCACCCGGCCCGACTACTGGCCCGGCAAGGGCGGCATGGACGGCTTCTTCATGGCGCGCCTGCGCAAGGCGGGGTGAACGCTCTTTTGCCTTGGTGCAAATATCCTCGGGGGGTCCGGGGGGCGAAACGCCCCCGGCGTCCGCCACTGGACCTTCGGCGCGCATGGCGCTAAGCCACCGCCGAACAGATGCCGAGGCCCCCATGTCCCGTCCCGTGCCGATCCGACGCGCGCTGATCTCCGTTTCCGACAAGACCGGGCTGATCGACTTCGCCCGCAAGCTGGACGCGCGCGGGATCGAGATCCTGTCCACCGGCGGCAGCGCCAAGACCCTGCGCGAAGCCGGGCTGACGGTGGTGGACGTGGCCGATGTGACGGGCTTTCCCGAAATGATGGACGGCCGCGTCAAGACGCTGCATCCGGCCGTCCATGGCGGCCTGCTGGCGCTACGCGACAATGCCGAACACCTGGCCGCGATGCAGGCCCATGGCATCGGCCCGATCGACCTGCTGGTCGTGAACCTCTATCCGTTCGAGGAAACCGTCGCCAAGGGCGCGGGCTATGACGACTGCATCGAGAATATCGACATCGGCGGCCCGGCGATGATCCGCGCCGCGGCCAAGAACCACGGCTTCGTCACGGTGATCGTCGACCTGGCCGATTACGACGCCCTGCTGGCCGAACTGGACGCCAATGACGACCGCACCACGCTGGGCTTCCGCCAGCGGCAGGCGCAGATCGCAATCGCCCGCACCGCCGCCTATGACGCCGCCGTCAGCACCTGGCTGGCCGCCGCCATCGGCGAGGAAACCCCGCGCCGCCGCGCCTTCGCCGGAACGCTGGCGCAACCCCTGCGCTATGGCGAGAACCCGCATCAGTCCGCCGCCTTCTATGTCACCGGCGAGAACCGCCCCGGCGTGGCGACGGCGAAGCAGTGGCAGGGCAAGGAGCTGTCCTACAACAATATAAACGACACCGACGCGGCCTTCGAACTGGTCGCCGAGTTCGATCCGGCCCAAGGCCCGGCCTGCGCGATCATCAAGCACGCCAATCCCTGCGGCGTGGCGCGGGGCGATTCGGCGCTGGATGCCTACAGGCGGGCCTTCGACTGCGACCGGACTTCGGCCTTCGGCGGGATCATCGCGCTGAACCAGACGCTGGACGGCGCGACGGCCGAGGAGATCGTGAAGATCTTCACCGAGGTCGTGATCGCCCCCGATGCCGACGAGGACGCCAAGCGCATCTTCGCCGCCAGGAAGAACCTGCGCCTGCTGACCACCGGCGGGCTGCCCGATCCGCAGGCGGCGGGCCTTGCCTTCCGGCAGGTCGCGGGCGGCTTCCTGGTGCAGGGCCGCGACAACGGCCATGTGGCCCTTTCAGACCTGAAGGTGGTAAGCGACCGCCAGCCCTCGGACGCCGAACTGGGCGACATGCTGTTCGCCTGGACCGTCGCCAAGCACGTCAAGTCCAACGCCATCGTCTATGCGAAGGACAGGGCCACCGTGGGCATCGGTGCCGGACAGATGAGCCGCGTGGACAGCACCCGCATCGGCCGCCGCAAATCCGAGGACATGGCCGAGGCGCTTGGCCTGGCCCAGCCCCCGACCATCGGCGCGGTGGTGGCGTCCGACGCCTTCTTCCCCTTCGCCGACGGGATCGAGGCGCTGGCCGAAGCGGGCGCCCGCGCCGTGATCCAGCCGGGCGGTTCCATGCGCGACGACGAGGCGATCGCGGCGGCCAACCGCCTGGGGCTGGCGATGGTCTTTACCGGCCAGCGGCATTTCCGGCACTGATGCAGCAGGAACTGCCCCTGGAGCCGACGCCCCCCGCAGCGTCGCAACCGGCGCCGCAACCGGCGCCGCGACCGGCGCCCAAGCCCCGGCGTCCGCGCGCGCCGAAAAAGCCCAAGGGCCCGGTCCGCACCGACATGCGGCTGGTGATCTGGGTCGCGACGACGATCTTCGTGGTCGATCAGGTGCTGAAATACTGGGTCGTCCATATCCTGCAACTGGACCGGCTGCGGGAAATCGACGTGCTGCCGCCCTGGCTGAACCTGCGCATGGCCTGGAACCAGGGCGTGAATTTCGGCCTGATGGCGTCCGACACCGATGTCACGAAATGGATCCTGATCGCGGTGGCCCTGGCCATCGTCGCCTGGGTCTGGGTCTGGATCTGGCGCTCCGATGCCGGGGCCTTCGCGCGCGTCGCGGCGGGGCTGCTGATCGGCGGCGCCCTGGGCAATGTGATCGACCGGCTGCTCTATGGCGCGGTGGCGGATTTCCTGAACATGTCGCTGCCGGGCTGGCAGAACCCCTACAGCTTCAACCTGGCCGATATCGCGATCTTCGCGGGGGCCATCGGGCTGGTGCTGGTGCCGCAGAAGAAGCAGCCCGAAAAGCCCGCCCGCAAGCCCCGCGCGAAAGCCGCCGACAATCCCCGTGACGGGGCGGGGAAATCCGGCTAGAACGGACGCAACAAGGCAAGGGGCAGGACATGCAGGCTTTCGTCAGGGGCATCGCCATCGCGGCCGTGATCGGGCTGTCGGCCTGCGGCAGCAACCAGTTGATGAATATCGAGACCGGCCAGAACAGCCCGGACGAATTCGCGATCCTGCCGACCCGGCCGCTGTCCATGCCGCCGGATCTCGCGCTGCTGCCCGCGCCGACGCCGGGCGGCGCCAATATCACCGATCCCAATCCGAATGCCGATGCCGTGGCCGCGCTTGGCGGCAATCCCGCGCGGCTGGCCAACCAGGGCATCGCCGCCGCCGACGGCGCGCTGATCGCCCATGCCAACCGGCGCGGCACCGACCCGGCCATCCGCGAGACGCTGGCCCAATCCGATGCCGACTGGCGGTCGCGCAACAAGCGCCGCCCCTTGGAGGCGCTGTTCGGCACCACCGTCTATCAGCGCGCCTATCGCCCCATGGCGCTTGATTCGCGGACCGAGCAGCAACGCTGGCAACGCGCCGGGGCAATCACCCAGACCTCGCCCGCGCCCGCCGAGGAATGACGGCGGGCTTCCGACCCCGGTGATGCCGTGGAGGCTTCCATCCTGTGGCAAGGCTTCCATCCGTCATCCCGCCTTGACGATGTTCGCGCCATCGCCTCGGACCGCCCGGCAGGTGGCCGAGAATGTCCACGACATGCCGTTCCACGAACGCTTCGTGCAGACCTTCGATGCTGGAACCGGAACGCCCGGCCCGTCCCCGCGACGACCTGATGTCCGGGATGACCGGGGCCGAGGATGCCCCTCTCTGTGACGACACATTAGCGTGTTGGAGGTTGCGCGCCCCGCGGCCTTTGGTCAGATTTCCGCCCGAGACCAAGGAGGTTCCGCCCCCATGCTTCGACCCTCGCTGCCCGCCCTGCTGGCCCTGACCCTCAGCGCCCTGCCCGCCCTTGCGGAGATGCCCGCCCCCGAAACCAACGGCGTCACCCATTTCACCCTGCCCAACGGCCTGGAAACCGTGGTGATCGAGGATCACCGCGCCCCGGTCGTGGTGCAGATGGTCTGGTATCGGATCGGATCGGCCGACGAACAGCCCGGCAAGTCGGGGATCGCGCATTACCTGGAACATCTGATGTTCAAGGGCACCGAAAAGCTGGAGCCGGGCGAATTGTCCAGGACCGTGACCGCCAATGGCGGCATGGACAACGCCTTTACCAGCTATGACTACACCGCCTATTTCCAGCGCATCGCCGCCGACCGCCTGCCCCTGGTGATGGAGATGGAGGCCGACCGCATGGCCAACCTGCGCATCGGCGAGGATGACTGGCAGGCCGAGCGTCTGGTGGTGCTGGAGGAACGGGCGCAGCGGGTGGACAGTGACCCCGGCGCGCTGTTCGCCGAGGAGCGCAATGCGACGCTGTTCTATAACCATCCCTATGGCCGCCCGGTGATCGGCTGGCGCGCCGAGATGGAGGGGATGACCCGCGACGACGCGCTGGCCTGGTATGACGACCATTATTCCCCGAACGAGGCGGTGCTGATCCTGGCGGGCGACGTGACGCCCGAAGCGGCCCGCGAGCTTGCGGAAAAATACTATGGCCCGATCCCCGCCAAGGGCGAGGCCGAACCCCGCATCCGCCCGCAGGAACCGACCCAGCGGTCGCCCCGGCGGATGGAGATGACCGATCCCCGCGTGCCGCAGCCGGTGATGACGCGCAGCTATCTGGCCCCTGAACGCAATCCCGGCGACCAGAAGGACGCCGCCGCCCTGACGGTGCTGGCGGAACTGCTGGGCGGGTCCATGCAGACCTCGGTCCTGGGGCGCGACCTGGCGATGGAGGGCAAGGCGCTGTGGGTGAACGCGGGCTATGACGGGTTTTCGGTCGATCCGACCAGCTTCGGCATCTCTCTGGTCCCGGCCGAGGGCATCACGCCCGAGGAGGCCGAGACCGAGCTGGACCGGGTGCTGGCGGCCTTCCTGGAAAAAGGCCCCGACCCGGCCGATCTGGACCGGGTGAAGACGCAGATCGAGGCCGCGCGGGTCTATGCGCTCGATTCCGCGCATGGCCGGGCCTATGATTATGGGCAGGGGCTGGCGACCGGGCTGTCGGTTCAGGACGTGAACGACTGGCCCGACATCCTTGCCGCCGTGACGGCCGAGGACGTGCTGGCCGCCGCCCGCCACGTGCTGGGCAGCGAGGCCAGCGTGACCGGCTGGCTGCTGCCGCCGCCGCCAGAGGCCGCCCAAGGAACCCCTGCCCCGACCGCCACCCCCAAGCCCGAGGTGCAAGGATGATCCGCGCCGCCATCGCCCTGTTCGTCGCCGTCCTCGCGGTTCCCGCCCATGCCATCGACATTCAAAAGGTCACCTCGCCCGGCGGGATCACCGCCTGGCTGGTCCAGGACGACAGCATCCCCTTTGTCGCGGTCGAATTCGACTTCAAGGGCGGCGCCAGCCTGGACGCGCCCGACAGGCGCGGCGCCATCAACCTGATGACCGCCACGCTGGAGGAAGGCGCGGGCCAGCGCGATTCCGTGGCCTTCGCCCAGGCGGTCGAGGGCTTGGGCGCGCGGTTTTCCTTTGATGTCAGCGACGACGCCCTGTCGGTGGGGATGCACGCCCTGTCCGAGAACCGCGACGAAGCCGCCGCCCTGCTGGCCGAGGCGCTGACCCGGCCGCGTTTCGACGATGCCGCCGTGGAACGGGTGCGCGCGCAGGTGCAGTCCATCATCCGATCCGAGGCGACGGATCCGCAATCCATCGCCGCCAAGGAAATGGCCCGCCAGGCCTGGGGCGATCACCCCTATGCGACCTCGATCAACGGCACGGCCGAATCGGTGGCCGGGCTGACCCGGCAGGATCTGGTGGCCGCGAAGAACCGCGTGCTGGCCCGCGACCGCGTGGTGGTGGGCGCGGCGGGCGACATCTCGGCCGAGGAACTGGGCCTGCTTCTGGACAAGGTGCTGGGGGGCCTGCCAGAGCAGGGCACCGCGCCCCTGCCGGAACCGGCTGCGCTGCAATTGACCGGCGGCGTCACGGTGATCGATTGGGACAGCCCGCAGACCGTGGTCAGCTTCGCCGGGCCGGGCCTGCCCATCGACGATCCCGATTATTTCGCGGCCTATGTCGCCAATCACATCCTGGGGGGCGGCGGCTTCAGTTCCCGCCTGATGGAGGAGATCCGCGAAAAGCGCGGGCTGACCTATGGCGTCGGAACCGGGCTGGCGACGGGGCTCTATGGCCAGACCTGGCTGGGCGGCATGGCGGGGTCGAACGCCACCACCGGACAGGCGATCGATCTGATCCGGCAGGAATGGGACCGCCTGGCCGAGGGCGTGACCGACCAGGAACTGAACGACGCCAAGACCTATCTGACCGGCGAATACCCGCTGCGCTTCGACGGCAACGGCAAGATCGCGTCCATCCTGGCCGGGATGCAGCTGATCGGCTTTCCCATCGACTATGTGAACACCCGCAACGCCAAGGTCGAGGCGGTGACGGCCGAGGACGTGAAGCGCGTGGCCGGGCGGCTGCTGGACGCGGACGGGCTGCGCTTCGTGCTGGTGGGCCGCCCCGAAGGGATCGCCGCGACGGATAAGGCCGAACCGGCCGAGGCGCTGAACTGATCCCGCAAGGCTGATTGCGTCCCGCGACCGCCGGGGACTTCACGTCCCCCGCTCGGGTCCGCCGACCCCTTCTCCGCTGAATAAGGTCCCCCGGGGGCTGTTGAAAAAGCCATGTATCGCTGATTCGATCGGTCGACGGGTTTCGGAGGGATGCGCATGCTGGGTCGGAAGGAGCGGGATCAACTTGAGCTGTTCGTTGTGGGGCCGCTCCGCGCTCTTCTGCCCGAAGATCATGTTCTCGTCCGGATCGCTCCGGTTCTCGATCTGAGCTGGCTGTGCGCCGAGGTGGCCGAACTGTATTGCTCTGACAATGGATTCGCGGGTTCATCGGTTACGGGCTTCACGAGGCGCTGCCGGACCATTCCTCCTTGACGCGCATCCGGCAGCGTTGAGGCGAGGCGGTGTTCCGCACCGTCTTCACCCGCGTCGTGCAGCAGTGTCAGGCGACTGGACTGGTGACGGCCGAGACGGTGCATGTCGACGCCAGCCTGATCCGGGCCGATGCCAGCATGGACGCACTGGTCGCGCGCCATCTCGATGCGCTCGAGGATACCAACGACGCCGAGCGAGAGGCGCGCGCAAGCGGCAAGTTCAAGAAGCTCTGCCCAGCTCGGCAATGGTTGACCTTGCGGGCGTCATGGTCGATGTCGAGATCGTCACCGGCGAGGAGCACGACACGGGCCGGTTCGAGGAGCGCTTGAACGCCATCGAAAATGTCCTCGGTGGTTCCCCCGGGCCGGATCACGGCGGACAGGATCCCTGGCGTGGGCCGGGTTTACGCCGCCCTTGAAGACCGCCAGATCGACGCCGTCATCCCGCCTCTTCGTGCCCCCGCCGCAAGGGGGCGCAGGGCTTTCCGACCGAGCGGTTCACGTTCGATCCTCATCAAGATGTGGTCCGGTGTCCGACGAGGAGGCGGCTGACCGCGAGAAACGTCACCAAAGCCGGGCCATGGTATCGTGCAGATCGTCGCGACTGCGCGCGCTGTCCTCTCAAGGCACAGTGCTTGCCCCAGGGCGCCCCTTCCCGCCGGGTGCATAGGGTGACAACCATGCGGCCATCCTGCGCGCCCGGCGCAAACGCTTGGCATCGGGCGAGGATGACCATGCGATCTACACCCGGCATCGCTGGCGCGTCGAAGGCGCGCACGGCACCGCCAAGACGCTCCACGGATTGGACAGAGCCATTCGACGCGGCCTCGACAACATGAAAATCCAGGCCCTGCTCACCGCCGTCGCCATGAACCTCAAGAAGCTAGCCGCTGTGGTCCTTCCCGTCGTCGGCCTGCCCTTCCAGGCCAGCGCCATGCGAGAGCCACAGGCAACCCTCTGATCGAGGTTCTTCAACAGCCCCCACCGGACCTTATTTCAGCGGCGAGCGCCTGCCACCATGCGGCAGGCTGAGGGGGCGAAGCGCCCTGGCGACCGCGCGGGACGCAATTCACGCATAGGACCGTTCGATGGCGATCAGCCTTTCCTTGCGCCACAACCCGCCCGCATAGCCCGTCAGCGTGCCGTCCGCGCCGATCACCCGGTGGCAGGGCACCACCAGGGCGATGCGGTTGGTGGCGTTGGCGCGGGCAACCGCGCGGATCGCCGTGGGGCGGCCGATCCCTGCGGCCAGTTGCAGATAGCTGCGCGTCTGCCCGGCCGGGATTTCCTGCAAGGCGCGCCAGACCTGCTGCTGGAAGGGCGTGCCATGCAGCACCACCGGCACGTCCAGAAGCGGCGCCCGGCCCCCGAAATAGGCGGCAAGCCGCGATTCGGTCAGGTCGTGGACAGGGGTGCGGCCCAGCCCCACGCGGCCCCCGACATGGGCCGACAGGCGCCGCAGCCCTTCGGGCAGGGCCTTGCGGTCGATGAATTCCAGCAGGTGCAGCGCCTGATCGTCGGCAATGGCGATCATGCCGCCCAGCGGCGTGTCGATCCAGTCGGCCAGCAGGCCGCCGCCCTGCCGCATCTGGTGGGGCGCATGGCCGAACAGCCGCGCGAAGGCCGCCCGGAAACCCGAGGCCGAATCGAATCCCGCATCCAGTTGCGCCTCGATCATCGTCGATCCTTTCGTCAGGCTGGCCACGGCCCCCCGCAGCCGCGCCGCGCGGGCCATGTCCAGGAAACTCTGCCCGAAATGCCGCTTGAAGGCGCGGCGCACGGTCGAGGGGTCGTGGCCCAAGGCCAGCAGGTCGGCCTCGGACCAGCGATGGTCGGGCCGCGCTTCCAGCCGGGCCATCAGGTCGCGGACCAGCGGCTCGCCCTCGGCCGTCGCGCCCAGCGGATGGCAGCGGCGGCAGGGGCGGAAGCCTGCGGCCTGCGCGGCATCGGCATCGGCGAACCAGCGGCAGTTCTGGGGCAGAGGCTTGCGGGCCGGGCAGGTCAGGCGGCAGAAGATCCCGGTGGTGATCACGCCGACCAGAGCGCGGCCCTCCCAGGCCGGATCGCGCGCCAGCAGCGCGGCATAGAGCGTATCGGTATCAGGCAGATCCAGCATGTCACTCACCTTGTTCATGCCCCCGACCCTAGCCGATTCGCCGCCCCGCCGGGCCGCGAAATCGGGCGTTTATTTCTGCCCCGCCAGCCAGTCCAGCATCTCTTGCGCGGCCTCGGCCGGGGCCTTGCCGCCCTGCGCCACCGCATCGCCCAGCCGGGCCAGCCGGTCGCGCGCGGCGGGCCTGTCCAGCCGCGCCAGCAGGCCCGCGCGCACATCGGCCAGGAACCAGTGCCGCGCCTGCTCGGCCCGGTTGGCCGCGAAATGGCCCTGTTCGCGCCGCCACCGGGCCAGATCCTGCATCTCGTCCCAGGCCCTCGCCAAGCCGTCGCCGGTCGTGGCCGACACCGGCAGCGCCTTGGGAAAGCCCTGCGGATCCTGCGGGCGCTTGCGCAGCAGCCGCAGCGCGCCCGCGTAATCGGCGACCGTGCGCCGCGCCGTGCCCAGCAGATCGCCATCCGCCTTGTTGACCAGGATCAGGTCTGCCATCTCCATGATGCCGCGCTTGACGCCCTGCAATTCGTCGCCGCCCGCCGGGGCCAGCAGCAGGACGAACAGGTCGCACATCTCGGCCACCAGGGTCTCGGACTGGCCGACGCCCACCGTCTCGATCAGCACCACGTCGAAGCCCGCCGCCTCGCACAGTCGGATCGCCTCTCGCGTCCGGCGGGCCACGCCGCCAAGCTGGGCATTGGACGGCGTGGGGCGGATGAAGGCCAACGGGTTGCGCGACAGCGTCTCCATCCGCGTCTTGTCGCCCAGGATCGACCCGCCCGACCGGGCCGAGGACGGATCGACCGCCAGCACCGCGACGCGCAGCCCCTGTTCGGTCAGCATCGTCCCGAAGGCCTCGATGAAGGTGGACTTGCCGACCCCCGGCGTGCCCGACAGCCCGATCCGCAGCGCCTGCCCGTCCGGCAGGTCGGCCAGCAGCGCCACAGCGCGGGCGCGATGATCGGGGCGCGTCGATTCGATCAGCGTGATCGCCCGCGACAAAGCGCGGCGATCCTTGGCGACCAAGGGTTCCAGAAGCTCGTCCATGGGGAAAGGGATAGGGGGCCGCGCGGCGATTGCCAAGCCGTCGCGGCGGCCCGATAATGTCGCGATGATCCGCCTTCTTGCCGCGCTCGCCCTGATCCTGACCGCCCTGCCCGTGGCCGCCGGGCCGCTGCGGCTGTTGATGGTGGAAAAGCACGGCTGCGTCTATTGCGCCGCCTGGGACCGCAATATCGGGCCGGGCTATGCGGCATCCGAGGCGGGCCGCGCCGCGCCGCTGATGCGGGTGGACATCCACGGCCCCTGGCCCGATGGCCTGGCCTTGGCGCGCAGGCCCTTCGTCACGCCGACCTTCATCCTGCTGGACGGCGGGTCCGAGGTCGGGCGGCTGGAAGGCCACATGACGGCGGCGCAATTCTGGCCCGCCCTGTCGGCCCTGCTGGCGCAGGCGCGATGACCGGGCTTTCGCCCCGGCCCCGCATCGGCTAGGCAACGGCCAGCCAATTTCAAGCGACGGTGACGATCATGCATGACATCCGTGCCATCCGGGACAATCCCGCAGCCTTCGACGCCGCCCTGTCGCGGCGCGGGCTTGCGCCGATGTCCGACCGCATCCTGTCGCTGGACGCCGACCGCCGCGCCCGGATCGTCGCGGCCGAGACCGCCCAGGCCGACCAGAACCGCGCCAGCAAGGACGTGGGCGCCGCCAAGGCGCGCGGCGACGATGCCGAATTCGACCGCCTGCGCGCCCTGGTCGCGGAAAAGAAATCCGACGTGACCAAGTTGCAGGCCGAGGCCTCGCTGCTGGACGGCCGGTTGCGCGACCTACTGATGGAGATCCCGAACCTGCCGCTGGACAGCGTGCCCGATGGCCGCGATGAATCCGACAATGTCGAACTGCGCCGCTGGGGCACTCCGCGCCCTTTCGACTTCACCCCCGTCGAGCATTTCGAGATCGCGGGCGTCCGCCCCGGCATGGATTTCGAAACGGCGGCCAAGCTGTCGGGCAGCCGCTTCGTGGTGCTGAAGGGCGGCGTGGCCCGCATCCATCGCGCCCTGGCGCAGTTCATGCTGGATCTGCATGTGACGCAGCACGGCTTGCAGGAAACCTGGACCCCGGTCCTGGTGCTGGAAACCATGATGGTCGGCACCGGGCAACTGCCGAAATTCGGCGAGGACAGCTATCTGACCCGCGAGGGCTATTGGCTGATCCCCACCTCGGAGGTCACGCTGACCAATACCGTCCACGGCGATCTGGTGGACCATGCCAGCCTGCCCCGCCGCATGGTCGCCCACAGCCAATGTTTCCGGTCCGAGGCCGGCAGCGCCGGCCGCGACACCACCGGGATGCTGCGCCAGCACCAGTTCGAGAAGGTCGAGATGGTCTCGATCACCGATGCCGAAACCGGGGTGGCGGAACACGACCGCATGACCCGCTGCGCGGAAGCGGTGCTGGAGGCTCTGGATCTGCCCTATCGCACCATCGTGCTTTGCACCGGCGACATGGGGTTCGGCGCCCGCATCACCCATGACCTGGAGGTCTGGCTGCCGGGCCAGAACAAGTATCGCGAGATCAGCAGCGTCAGTTACTGCGGCGATTTCCAGGCGCGGCGGATGAACGCGCGCTATCGGTCCGACAAGACCGGCAAGCCGGAATTCGTCCATACGCTGAACGGATCGGGCCTGGCGGTGGGCCGCACGCTGATCGCGGTCTTGGAAAACGGCCAGCAGGCGGATGGCTCGGTCCTGCTGCCCGTCGCGCTGCACCCCTATCTGGGCGGGGCGACGCGGCTGGGGGCGGACGGCAGGCTGGTCTGACAGGCAGGATGCGGAATCTGCATTCGGGGCGGCTTGCCCCGAAACTGGCCCGCCGATCGCCGCGTTGGCAGTCATGGCGCGCGTGGCAGAGATCCTTTATCTGGGTTCGGTGACGGTCTTTGTGGCCAGCGGCCTGACGCTGGCGACCTTGGGCCGCCCCGCCATCCAGCTTGCCGCGCCGATCCGGCCCCAGACCCTGACCGATGGCCCGCTGGACCTGGCCCGCGTGCTTCCCACGGTCACCCTGCCGCAACTCTATGTCCAGCCGCAGAACCTGCTGATGTGGGCGCTGCTCGTGACGCTGTGGCTGATGCTGCTGGCGGACGCCATCGGCCAATACCTGGCTCCCTCGGACCGGGGCTCTCCTCGGGCCTGGCTGCCGCTCAGCCTGGGCCTGATCGGGGGGGCGGTCTGGCCCTGGCTGGTGGGCGTTCACAAGCCGCTTGCCACGCTGGGGGCGCTGCTGATGCTGACAGCGGCGCTGTTCGGGGCCATCCGCGCGTGCGGCCAGCACCGCCCGGCCCTAGGGTTCCTGGCGGGCTGGAGCCTTGCGCTTGGCACCGCGACCCTTGCCACGCTGATCGGCGCACCCCTGTCGCTGACCACCTCGCAGACGGCGATCCTGGCGATCCTGCCCGGCGCGGTGATCGGCATGGTCGCGCAGGAACGGCTGGACGGCAGCTTGGGCTTTTCGCTGGCGATGATCTGGGCCTTCTGCGCGGTGGCGGTGACCACCATGGGCAGCAGCCCCGGCGTGGCCCTGGCCGCGATCATCGGCATATCGGGCATGGGCGTCGTGCTGGTGCGCGCGGCGACTTAGGTCGTGCTGTGCGCGGCGACTTAAGTCATGCTGGTGCGCGCGGTGACCTAGCCCTCCTTGGGCTTCTGCCGGTTCTTGTGCTTGGACAGCGCGCCCGACTGGCTGATCTTGCTGGCCTTTTCCTTGAAGGGGTTGTCGCCCCCCTGGTCGCGGAAGAACAGCCGGATCGGCGTGCCGGGCATGTCGAAATCGGCCCGCAGCCCGTTCACCAGATAGCGCTGATAGCTGTCGGGCAGCTTGTCGGTATGGGTGGCCTTGACCACGAAGGCCGGGGGCCGGGTCTTGACCTGCGTCATATAGCGCAGCCGGATCCGCCGTCCGCCCGGCGCGGGGGGCGGATGGCTTTCGGTCATCGCCGAAAGCCACTGGTTCAGCCGCGCGGTGGAAATGCGGCGGTTCCAGACCTCATGCGCCTTCAGGATCGCGGAATGCAGCCGGTCCAGCCCCTTGCCCGTGCGGGCCGAGACCGTGACCAGCGGCGCGCCCTTCAACTGCGGCAGCAGCTTCTCGAAGTTCGCGCGCAGTTCGTTCAGCTTCTGGGGCTTGTCATCCTCCAGATCCCACTTGTTCGCGGCCACCACGACCGCGCGGCCCTCGGTTTCGGCGAAATCGGCGATCCGCAGATCCTGCTGTTCAAACGGGATCGCCACGTCCAGCAGGACCACCACCACCTCGGCAAAGCGGACGGCGCGCAGACCGTCGGCCACGGACAGCTTTTCGACCTTGTCGGTGACCTTGGCGCGCTTGCGCATCCCGGCGGTGTCGAAGATGCGCATGGGCGTGCCCATGAATTCCGTGCCGACGCTGATCGAATCGCGGGTGATCCCGGCCTCGGGCCCGGTCAGCAGCCGATCCTCGCCGATGATCTTGTTGATCAGCGTGGACTTGCCCGCATTGGGCCGCCCGATCACCGCCAGTTGCAGCGGACGCGCGGCGGAGGGGCGCCAATCCTCGGCGCCCTCGCCGGTCTCGGCATCCTCGTCGGACAGATCCACATCGGTCTCGGCGGCGACGGGGGCGGGGCGTTCGGCCTCGATCCGGTCGGCCAGAGGGACCAGGGCACGATACAGGTCGTCCATCCCCTCGCCATGTTCGGCGCTGATGCGCAGCGGCTCGCCCAGGCCCAGGGCGTAAGCCTCCATCGCGCCGGATTCGCCCGCGCGACCCTCGGCCTTGTTGGCGGCGACGATGACATGCCTGGCGCGGCGGCGCAGGATCTCGGCGAAATATTCGTCCGCCGCCGTGACTCCCACGCGGGCGTCGATCACGAACAGGCAGATATCGGCCTCGTCGACGGCGCGTTCGGTCAGGCGGCGCATCCGGCCTTGCAGGCTGTCATCCTCGGCCATTTCCAGGCCGGCGCTGTCGATCACCACGAAGCGCAGGTCGCCAAGACGCGCGGCACCCTCGCGCAGGTCGCGGGTGACGCCCGGCTGGTCATCGACCAAAGCCAGCTTCTTGCCGACCAGCCGGTTGAACAGGGTCGATTTGCCGACATTGGGACGGCCGACGATGGCGAGCGTGAATGTCATCGGAACGCGTGCAGCTGGCCGCTGCGCGAGACGACATAGATCGTCTGGCCCGCGACGGCGGGGGCGGCGGCGGCTCCTCCGGGGATCTGCGCCTGGCCGACAAGGCTGCCGGAATTCGGATCGAACACCCGCATCACCCCGTCCGAGGAGACGACGAACAGCCGCCCGCCCGCCAGGACCGGGCCGAAATGGGCATGGATGCGGTCCTGCCGCTTGATCTTCTGCGTGGTGTAATAGGGCATGGGGACACGCCAGATCACCCCGCCGGTCGCGGCGTCCAGGCGGATCAGCTCGGCCTCGTCGTTCACGGCAAAGACCGACCCGCCCGCCACCACGACCGGGCTGTTGGCGCCGTCGCGCGCCGACCAGGCCTGGATGCCGCTGTCCAGGTCCACGGCGTTGATGCGCCCCGAGGAGGTGCCGCCATAGACCACATTGCCCGCGATCACCGGATCGCCGGTCACGTCGCGGATATTGGCGATGGCCCGGCCGATGCGCATCCCGCCGATCTGCGCCGTCCACAAGGTCGCCCCGGTGTCCCGGTCGGCGGCCAGCAGCTGGCCGGAAGCGAAGGGAAAGATCACCCTATCGCCCTGCACCGCCGGGACCGACACCCCCATCACCCCCGCCGTCGAGGGCGTCCCCGAGGTCTGCCACAGCACCTTGCCATCGGCGGCGCGCACCGCCCAGCCGATGTCGTTGCGGCCCAGGACATAGACGACGCCGTTCTGCACCGCAGGACCGCCGCCGATCGGCGCATCGACCCGCTGCCGCCACAACACCCGCCCCGAGGCCGCGTCCAGCGCCACCAGCTCGCCGAAGCCGCCGGTCGCATAGACCCGCCCGCCCTCATAGGCGAGGCCGCCGCCCGACACGCTCTCGCGCGTTTCCAGGGCCGGGGCGATGTCGCTGGTCCAAGCGATGGCGCCGCCGGTGGTGGTCGCCGTCACGCGGGTGCGGCTGTCCAGGGTAAAGACCAGCCCGCCGCCCACCACCGGATCGGCGCTGATGCGGTGGCGCTTGTCGCTGCCCTGGCCGATGGTCGCGGTCCAGAGGCGGTTCGTCCCCGCGCCCACCGCCAGATGGCCCGGCTGATGCGCGGCATTGCCCGCGCGATGGGTCCATTCGCCATTGGTCACGGGCGCCGTCAGCCGCAGCGCGGTCGAGGCGACGGGCGCCGGGGCTTCCACCGCGGGACCGTCGGGCGAGGTCACGGCCAGCGGGTCCAGCCGCTGCCCCGGCAGGATCGTGTCGCGTTCGCCGCAGGCCACCAGGCCCAGCGTGGCCGCCAGGGCCAGGGTCAGTCGCAGCGTGGCGGTCATTCCTCGCCTCTCCCTCGTATCGTTCATTGGCCGGGCCATCAGCCGGCGGGCATGTTCTCGGACGGTTCGGGTTCGACGCCCAGGGCGATCATCATCTCGGACAGGCGTAGGCGCAAGGCCTCGGACAGGCCGTCCTTGTCTTGGATCTGACGGATCAGGTTGACCGCATCGTCTGGCCGACCCGCGCCGATCAGGGCGACGGCCTTCTGTTCAAGGGCCAGCAGCTCGAACGGCGCGCCCGCGCGCGACAGGCGCGACAGGATCTCGTCGCGCTGAGCGGGGTCCATCCGGTCGCCTTGCAGCATCACCAGCTTCAGTTCCGCAAGGTCGTGCAGGACCGTGCCCGCCGCCGCGTCGCCCGCGACATCGCGCAGCGCATCGGCCGCGGCATCGCTGCCGCCGCGTTCGGACCATTCCGAGGCCGCGATCAGCGCGGCCAGGACGCGGCGGGATTCGGCGCCCTGCGGATCGACCTGCATGATCGCCGCCGGATCGCCCGACGCCTCGGCCGCAAGGATCGCGTCGCCCCAGGCGCGGGCCTGCGCCTGGTCGCGCGCCTGGCTGTATTCGCGCCAGACCACGCCCGCGACGATGCCCAGGATCACCAACCCCGCGACCCAGCCCCAGCGACGGAACAGCCGGAACAGGCGTTCCCGGCGCAGGTCGTCGAAAACCTCGTCGATGAAATTGTCGTTCTGGTTGGCCATGCCCGTCTTCCGCAGCTTTCCTGCGCCCTGTCTTATACCGGCGCGAGGCGGAAAGCCAATGCCGCCTTGCGCCACGAAAAAGGCCCGGCGCTGTGCCGGGCCTTCGCATCCGTCAGGGCGGGGCTCACAGCCGCGAGGCGACGTTTTCCCAGTTCACCAGATTGTCGAGGAAGTTTTCCAGGTATTTCGGACGGGCGTTGCGGAAGTCGATATAATAGCTGTGTTCCCACACATCGACGCCCAGCAGCGCGGTCTGGCCCGAGACCAGCGGGTTCACGCCGTTTTCGGTCTTGGTCACCTCCAGCTTGCCATCGGCGTTCCTGACCAGCCAGGCCCAGCCCGAACCGAACTGGCCGACACCGGCCTCGGTGAACTTCTTCTTGAAATCGTCGACCGAGCCGAAGGATTCGGTGATCGCCTTTTCCAGTTCCGACGGGATCGCGCCGGGCCTGGGGGTCATCCATTCCCAGAACTGCGTGTGGTTCCAGTGCTGGCTGGCGTTGTTGAAGATGCCGTTCTGCGCCACGGCGCCCTTCTGGTAGGTGCCCTTGACGATATCCTCCAGCGACTTGCCGTCCCATTCGGTCCCGGCGACCAGCTCGTTCAGCTTGTCGACATAGGCCTTGTGGTGCTTGTCGTGGTGGTATTCCAGCGTTTCCCTGGACATGCCGCCTTCGGCCAGTGCGTCATGCGCATAGGGAAGATCGGGAAGCGTGAAAGCCATTTTCTGTCCTTTCGTAAGGGGTTGGGCGATGGTCGGGCGCACAGTCCCGCATTCGGCGGATCAACGCAAGGGGAACCGGCGGGTTCCTGCGGAACGACGCAAGCCGGGGGACTTCACGTCCCCCGGACCGCTGCGGGATATTCGGGCCGGAATGAGAGGCCCCTTCGGGCCGACACGGTCAGTTGGCGGGTGCCGGCGTGGCGGGCGTGGTGGCGGTGTCGGCAGGCTCGACATCGACGGCGCCGTCCACGGCAGGATCGGCCGGGGTCGTCACCGCCGCATCCGGGGTGGCGTCCGTGGCGGTCTCGCTGCCCGACATGAAGAAGAACAACAACGCCACCACAACGACGATGGCACCGATGATGATATACATGCGATTGCTGTTCGGCTCGGCCATTCTGTTCCCTTTCGGTCAACCTTTTGATACCCGGACAATGAGAGCGGGGCCCTTCCGGTTCCCGCGGAATTGCCGGCGCGCGGACTTGTAGCCGATCCGCCGCACCGCCGATTGCGCCGCCCGGCACGGGAATGCGACAGGCTGACGCTTTTCGTCGGGACCAAAGCACCCTAAAAGACAGGGCCGAACACAGGGGGTGGCATGTTCTGGATCATCTGCGCCGCGCTGACGGGTGCCGTGGGCCTTGCCATCATGGCCCCGCTGCTGCGGGGGCGCGCCCATGCCGCGCAACCGGCGGCGGCCTTCGACCTGCGCGTCTATCGCGACCAGCTGCAAGAGGTCGAACGCGACCTGGAACGCGGCGTGATCGCGCCCGAGGATGCCGCCCGCCTGCGGACCGAGATCGGGCGCAAGGTTCTGGACGCCGACCGCCGCCTGTCCCAGGCCGCAGCGGGCGGCGCGGCCGGACGCGGGCCTCTGGCCCTGGCCATCCTGGCGGTCCTGTTCGCGGGGGCGGTGGCCCTGTATCTGCGCGAGGGTCAGCCGGGGCGCGGCGACCTGCCGATCATGCAGCGCATCGCCGAATCCCAGCGGGTCTATGAAAACCGCCCCAGCCAGGCCGAGGCCGAGGCCAGGGCCCCCGCCCCCATGGTGCCCGAAGTGCCCCAGGATTTCGCCGCCCTGATCGACCAGCTGCGCGAGGCCGTAGCCCGCAACCCCGACGATCCGCAGGGCCTGGCGCTGCTGGTCCAGAACGAGATCCGGCTGGGCAATTTCGCCGCCGCCCGGCAGGCGCAGCAGCGGCTGGTGGATCTGCGCGGCGATCAGGTCACGGCCCCGGACCTGGTGCGCCTGTCGGCGCTGATGATCGAGGCGGCGGGCGGCGTCATCACCCCCGAGGCCGAGGCCGTTCTGACCCGCGCCCTGCAAGCCGACCCGCACGATCCGCAGGGCCGCTACCTGCTGGGGATGCTGCAATTGCAGAACGACCGCCCCGACCGCGCCTTCCCGATCTGGCGCCGCCTGCTGGAGGAAGGCCCCGAGGATGCCCCCTGGATCGCGCCGATCCGCGCCGCCATCGCCGATCTGGCCTGGCTGGCGGGCCAGCCCGACTATGTGCCGCCCGCCGCGATGCCCGGCCCCGATGCCGATGCGATGGCCGCGGCCGAAGACATGAGCCCCGAAGATCGCCAGCAGATGATCGCCGGGATGGTGTCGCAACTGGAAGCCCGGCTGGCCCAGCAGGGCGGCACGCCCGAGGAATGGGCGCGGCTGATTTCCTCGCTGGTGGTGATCGGCGACACGGACCACGCCCGCGAGATCTGGACCGAGGCGCAGACCCGCTTCGCCGCCCAGCCCGAGGCGCTGGAGATCGTGCGCCAGGCCGCCGTCCAGTCGGGGCTTGCCGAATGATCCACCCCGAGATTGCCGATTTCGCCGCTTCCCTGCCTCTGGCCGGCGGCATCGCCGGGCTGGATCTGGGCACCAAGACCATCGGCGTCGCGGTCAGCGACGGGCTGCGGCAGGTGGCATCCCCCCTGACGGTGATCCGGCGGCGGAAATTCACGCTGGACGCGGCGGAACTGCTGGCGATTGCCGGGGATCGCGGGCTGGTCGGCCTGATCCTGGGCCTGCCGCGCAACATGGATGGCAGCGAAGGCCCGCGCGCCCAATCCACCCGCGCCTTCGCCCGCAACCTGGAACGGCTGACCGAATTGCCCATCGGCTTCTGGGACGAACGCCTGTCCACGGTGGCCGCCGAACGCGCGTTGCTGGAGGCCGACACGTCCCGCAAGCGACGGGCCGAGGTGATCGACCAGGTGGCGGCGGGATACATCCTGCAAGGCGCGCTCGACCGGCTGGGCTATCTGGCGCGATGATCGAATCCCCCTGCATCAAGGTCTGCGTGATCGACCCCGCATCCGGGCTTTGCACCGGCTGCCTGCGGACACTGGATGAAATCGCAGCCTGGGGATCGCTGCCCGATGACGACCGGCGCCGGATCATGGCCGAATTGCCCGCCCGGCGGGTCCGGCTGGGCTGACCGCTTGCCGCATGGCGGGGCATCTGCGATAGAAACGCGACCCCGACCAAAAGGCCCGCCATGACCTTTCGCGCCCGCCACCTGCTTGGCATCGACCACCTTGCCCCGCCCGAGATCGTCACGCTTCTGGATCTGGCCGAGGATTACGTGGCCCTCAACCGCCGCACGGTCAAGCATTCCGACGCGTTGCAGGGGATGACCCAGATCAACATGTTCTTCGAGAACTCGACCCGCACCCAGGCCAGTTTCGAACTGGCGGGCAAGCGGCTGGGGGCGGATGTGATGAACATGGCCGTCGCGCATTCCAGCGTGAAGAAGGGCGAGACGCTGATCGACACGGCGCTGACGCTGAACGCGATGCAGCCCGACCTGCTGGTGGTGCGCCACCCGAACAGCGGCGCGGTCAACCTGCTGGCGGAAAAGGTGAATTGCGCGGTCGTCAATGCGGGCGACGGGCGGCACGAACACCCGACCCAGGCGCTGCTGGACGCGCTGACCATCCGCCGCGCCAAGGGGCGGCTGCACCGGCTGACCATCGCCATCTGCGGCGACATCGCCAACAGCCGGGTGGCCCGGTCGAACCTGCTGCTGCTGGGCAAGATGGAAAACCGCTTGCGGCTGATCGGCCCCGCCACCCTGATGCCAACTGGGGCGGGCGAGATGGGCGTCGAACTGTTCGAGGACATGCGCGAAGGGCTGAGGGGCGCCGACGTGGTGATGATGCTGCGGCTTCAGAAGGAACGCATGGACGGCGGCTTCATCCCGTCCGAACGAGAATATTACCACCGCTGGGGGCTGGACGCCGAGAAGCTGGCCTTGGCCGCGCCCGACGCCATCGTCATGCATCCCGGCCCGATGAACCGGGGGGTAGAGATCGACGGCACCCTCGCCGACGACATCAACCGCTCGGTGATCCAGGACCAGGTGGAGATGGGCGTGGCGGTGCGCATGGCGGCGCTGGACCTGCTGGCGCGGAACCTGCGCGCCGAACGCGGCCGCAAGGCGGCGGGGGTGATGGTATGAGCGCGACAGTCTTCACCAACGCCCGCCTGATCGACCCCGAGGCGCAGTCTGATGCCCCCGGCAGCCTGCTGGTCCGCGACGGCGTGATCGAGGGCATCGACGCCCCTGCCCCCGAAGGCGCCGCCGTCATCGAATGCGACGGCCGCGCCTTGGCGCCCGGCATCATCGACTGGGGCGTCAAGATCGGCGAGCCGGGAGAGCGGCATAAGGAATCCTTCCGCAGCGCGGGGCTTGCGGCGGCGGCGGGGGGCGTGACCACCATCATCGCGCGTCCCGACACGATGCCGCCCATCGACACGCCGGAATCGCTGGAATTCGTGACCCGCCGCGCGGCCGACGCCCCGGTCAACATCCGCCACATGGCCGCCCTGACCAAGGTCCGCGAGGGGCGCGAGATGGTCGAGATCGGCTTTCTGACCGATGCCGGCGCGGTGGCCTTCACCGACGGCGTGCGGCAGGTGGCGGATACGCGCCTCTTGTCGCGCTGCATGACCTATGCGCGGGGCCTGGGCGCGCTGATCGTCGGCCATCCGCAGGATGCGGGCCTGTCGCGCGGGACGGCGGCGACCAGCGGCAAGTTCGCCTCGATCTATGGCATCCCCGCCGTTTCGCCCATGGCCGAGGTGATCGGACTGGACCGCGACCTTGCGCTTGCGGCGATGACCGGCTGCCGCTGGCACGCCGACCAGATCACCACCGCCCGCGCCCTGCCCGCCCTGCGCCGCGCGCGGGACGCGGGGCTGGACGTGACGGCGGGGATCTCGATCCACCACCTGACGCTGAACGAATACGATGTGGGCGACTATCGCACCTTTTTCCGCTTCACGCCCCCCCTGCGGTCCGAGGATGACCGGCTGGCCATGGTCCAGGCCGTGGCGGACGGGCTGATCGACGTGATCGCCAGCTTCCACACGCCTCAGGACGAGGAATCCAAGCGCCTGCCCTTCGAGGCCGCCGCCCCCGGCGCCGTCGGGTTGCAGACCCTGCTGCCCGCCGCGATGCGGCTGTATCATCAGGGCGGGCTGTCGCTGCCGCAACTGTGGCGGGCGATGTCGCTGAACCCGGCGAAACGGCTGGGCCTGCCGGGCGGGCGGCTGTCGAAAGGCGCCCCCGCCGATCTGGTGCTGTTCGACCCGGACGCGCCCTTCGTGCTGGACCGCTTCACGCTGCTGTCGAAATCGAAGAACACCCCCTTCGACGGCGCGCGTCTGGAGGGCCGCGTCCTGGGCACCTGGGTGGCCGGTCGGCGCGTGTTCGGGGGTGCGCCATGATCTTGTGGACGATCTTCGGCTATCTGCTGGGATCCATCCCCTTCGGGCTGGTGATCGCGCGCGCCCTGGGCCTGGGCGACCTGCGCAAGATCGGGTCGGGCAATATCGGCGCGACCAACGTCCTGCGCACCGGCAACAAGCCCGCGGCGCTGGCGACGCTGCTGCTGGATTCCGGCAAGGGCGCCATCGCGGTGCTGGCCGCGCGGCATCTGGGCGGCGACACGGCGGCGATGCTGGCGGGGGGCGCGGCCTTCCTGGGCCATTGCTTCCCGGTCTGGCTGGGCTTCAGGGGCGGCAAGGGGGTCGCGACCTTCCTGGGCACGCTGATCGCGCTGCACTGGCCGCTGGGCCTGATCGCCTGCGGGGTCTGGCTGCTGACCGCAGCCGTCAGCCGCATCAGCAGCCTCTCGGCGCTGCTGGCCGCCGCACTGTCGCCGGTCTTTGCCTGGGCGATGGGGCGCACCGAGCTGATCGCCGTCAGCCTGTTCATGGCGGTGCTGATCTTTCTTCGCCACCGCCCGAACATCGCCCGCCTGCTGGACGGGACCGAGCCGCGGATCGGCCGCAAGGGCTAGCGTTCGGCCACCAGGGTCCGGCCCGCCGGACGGGCGGGCCGGGCGGGCGCGGGTTCCGGCTGCGGTTCGCCGGCAGCCTCGCGCAGCGGCGGCTGGCTGAACGGGCGGGCCGGAGCGGCGGCGGGGGCAGCGACTGGAACGGGGGCGGACAGGCCCTGCCCGGCGAGGCGGCGCAGCGCGTCGGCCCCGCGCCGGGCCGAGATCGCGACCGAGATCAGCGCAAGGCATCCCGCCGAAAACAGCAGCAGAACCACGATCCCCAGCAGACCGACAAAGATCGGCAGCGGCGGCCAACCCTCGGCCTGGCCCACCTGGGTGACGACGGCCCCGATCAGCGCCACGACGCCCACCGCGAAGACCGCGCCCACGACGCGCTGCACCCAAACCATCCCGTCCGCCTTCATCGCCCGCCCCTTTCCGGTTCGCCCCCTGCCCTGCCACCGGCGCGGCTGCCGCGCAAGACGCCAGCCCTTCATATTGTCGTGCGCCGCGCCGCCCGCCCTGGAACCAGAGATTTTTATCGAAATAAAACAGAAGTGTCGCAGAAGCGTTAACCATTATGAACAGACTGCCGGGACCGCGCGCCATCCGGCCCCGCGGACGTAATGATCAAATATCGGGATTTTGTCATGACCCTACGGTTCGCCGCCATCGCGGCCTTTTCGGCATTCGCCGCCCTTGCCCCCGCGGCCCATGCGGCCAGCTACAACACCCTGACCGGAGAGGCGCCGCTCGTCGTCGCCCATCGCGGCGCCAGCGGCTATCTGCCCGAGGAAACGCTGGGCGGCTATGAGCTCGCCATCAAGCTGGGCGCCGACTATATCGAACCGGACCTGCAACTGACCAAGGACGGTCATCTGGTTGCGATGCACGACGGCACGCTGAGCCGCACCACCGACGTGCGCGACCTTTTCCCCGACCGCAGCAGCTACAGCGTCGGCGATTTCACCCTGGCCGAGATCAAGACGCTGACGGTCAAGCCGACCGGCGCGCTGTCGGGCGACAAGAACCCGCACAAGGACTTCACGCCCAGCATGGCCGATCCCTACAAGGTTCCGACCTTCGAGGAGGTTCTGGACTATCTGACGGCCTATAACACCGCCAACGGCACCAGCATCGGCATCTACCCGGAATCGAAGGCTCCGTTCGACGCGGTGAAGGACGCGGCCATCATCAAGACCCTGAAGGACAAGGGCTATACCGCCGCTGCCGACAAGGTCATCCTGCAATCCTTCGACAACAAGTCGATCCTTGAACTGGACCGCCTGCTTGGCGAAAACGGCATGGAGGCCGAACTGGCCCAACTGGGTTCGGTCTCGCTTTTGGACGATGTCTACAGCGTCGGCGGCGTCTCGCTGGCGGATCTGGCCAAGGTCGCCGATGGCGTCGGCGTCAGCTATGGCGGCATCACCGAGGCCTTCATCAAGGCCGCGCATGACCTGGGCCTGAAGGTCCACGCCTATACCTTCCGCCCGCTGAGCGAGGAGCAGGCCTTCGCGATGATCGAACCGATGCTGAACTGGGGCCTGGACGGATTCTTCACCGACTATACCGATTTCGGCCGTGCGGTCGTCGACGCCCAGCAGCCCGCACCGGTGCCGCTGCCGGCTGCCGCGCCCCTGCTGCTGGCGGGCCTGGGCGGTCTGGCGCTGCTGCGCCGCCGCAAGAAAGCCGCCTGATCGTATCCGCAAAGAAAGGCGCCGGGGTTCCGGCGCCTTTCAATACGAATATTCGCGATAGATCTGGGTCAGGTCGCCCGCCCAGTCGCCGTGGTATTTCTCCAGCAGTTCGTCGGCCATGACCTTGCCGCTGTCCACGCTTTCCTTCAGCGCGTTCAGGAAATGCGTCTCGTCCGGGACCATCCCGCCGGCACCGGCGCGGGCGCGGTTCTTCAGGCCCTGCTCGGCGATTTCCAGCACCTGCCGGGCCAGATCCAGCATCCGGGTGCCGCCCACCTGCGCGTCGAGCGCGTGGATCCCCGCCTCGCGCCGCCAGGATTCGCGGGTCTCGTCGTCCCAGCCCTTGACCAGATCCCAGGCGGCATCCAGCGCGGTCTGGTCATAGATCAGCCCGACCCACAGCGCGGGCAGCGCGCACAGGCGGCGCCAGGGACCGCCGTCGGCGCCGCGCATCTCGATGTATTTCTTGACCCGGGCCTCGGGGAAGACGGTGGTCATGTGGTCGGCCCAGTCCGACAGGGTCGGCACCTCGCCCGGCAGGGCGGGCAGGCGGCCGTTCAGGAAATCGCGGAAGGACTGGCCGAGCGCGTCGATATACTTGCCGTCGCGATAGACGAAATACATCGGCACGTTCAGGACGTAATCGACCCAAGCGTCATAGCCGAACCCGTCCTGGAAGACGAAGGGCAGCATCCCCGTCCGCGCCGCGTCCAGGTTCTGCCAGATATGCGCGCGCCAGCTTTTCCAGCCGTTGGGCTTGCCGTCCAGGAAGGGCGAATTGGCGAACAGCGCATTGGCGACGGGTTGCAGCGACAGCGCCACGCGCATCTTCCGCACCATGTCGGCTTCGCTGCCGAAATCCAGGTTCACCTGCACGGTGCAGGTCCGATACATCATCTGCTTGCCCAGCGTGCCGACCCGGTCCATGTAATCGGTCATCAGCCGATAACGCCCCTTGGGCATCATCGGCATCTGGTCCTGGGACCAGATCGGCGCCGCGCCCAAGCCGATGAAGCCCGCGCCGATGCGGTCGGCGACCTCCTTTACCTCGGCCAGGTGCTGATTCACCTCGTCGCAGGTCTGGTGGATGGTCTCCAGCGGCGCGCCCGACAGTTCCAATTGGCCGCCCGGCTCCAGGCTGATATTGGCGCCGTCGCGTTCCAGGCCGATCAGCTTGTCCTGTTCCATGACCGGGGTCCAGCCGAAGCGATCCCGAAGGCCGGTCAGCATCGCCTGGATGGAACAGGTGCCGTCATAGGGCAAGGGCAGCAGGTTCGCCTTGTCATAGCCGAACTTCTCGTGCTCGGTGCCGATGCGCCAGGCGTCGCGGGGCTTTTCGCCGCTGGCGATATAGGCGGCAAGCTGGTCGCGGCTTTCGATCGGGCCTCCGCCCTGTTGTGGTATCGACATGAGGCGGGGCCTTTCGAGACGTTGCCGGTCACAGGTGACGCGCGGCGTTGTCCAAGTCAACCCGCCTCAACCGGCCCTCCGCCAAACGGTGCGCACGGCATCCGGCTGGTCGGCGACATGGGCCAGGGCGGCGGAGACGGTTCCCATGTCCAGCCCCGGCAGGGCGGTGAAGGCATGGGCCAGGGCCTCGGCCCCAGCCGCGTCCACGGGGACCAGCAGCGCCTCGCCATTGGCGCTGCGCAGCCGCCAGTGGCCGTGACCCTTCAGCCGCAGCAGGCGGATTTCCACCAGATCGCGCAGGGCGATCTCTCCGCCCAGGACGGCCGCGCCGTAATAGCGGATGGCGCCCTCGTCCACCTCGACCACGCCGGGGGCGGCGATCTGGCGGCGGAAGGGCAGCCTGCGGATGGCGCCGATCAGCAGGGACAGGCCGACCAGCAGGACCAGCCCGCCAAGCGCCGCGAAGAACCAGCCGCCGCGCAGGGCCAGCCACAGGCCCGCCAGCAGGATCGCGCCGGCCACCAGGGCCTCGGACCGGCGGGCCGCCCAGGCGCGAAGATCGGACCGGATCATGGGCGGCAAGCGAGCAGGGATATTTGAGTGAAGAAGAAGCCTACCATCGCGACAGGGCATCTTCGTCGCTGGGTTTGGCATCGACCCAGCGGGCAGCGCCGTCATGGCCGATTTCCCGCTTCCAGAAGGGGGCGCGGGATTTCAGCCAGTCCATCAGGTAGTCGGCGGCCTGGAAGGCGGCGGCGCGGTGGCGGGCGGCGGTGGCGACCATCATGATCGGCTCTCCCACCGCCAGCCGCCCGTGGCGATGGAGGATCCGCCAGTCGAGGAGGCCGAAGCGGGCGGCGGCTTCCGCGCCGTAATCCGACAGCGCCCGTTCGGTCATGGCGGGGTAATGCTCGATCTCCAGCGCGGCCATGGTGCCGGTGTCGTCGCGCACGATGCCGGTGAAGGTGACCACGGCCCCCGCGCCCGCGCCGAAGCCCGCCAGCTCAGCGGCCAGGTCGAAGGGCGCGGTCTGGACGCGGGCCGACATGGGTCAGCCCCCGGTCATCGGCGGGAAGAACGCGACCTCTCGGGCGGCCGCGAGGGGGGCGTCCAGATCGGCAAGCTGCTGGTCCACGGCGCAGCGGACGGCGGCCAGGTCGGCGAAGGCCGCCGCGTGCCAGTCGTCGCGGGCGGCCAGGTCGGCGATCAACTCGCGGACGGTGGCGGCGCCGGTGTCGATCCGCTCGCGCGGCTGGCCGATGCGTTCGCGCAGCCAGGCGAAATACAGCACGTCAAGCGTCATGGCCCGGTTCGCGCAGATAGGGGCGCGCCTTCACGAAATAATCCCAGCCGGTCCAGGCGGTCAGAAGCGCCGCGATCCAGATCAGCAGCAGCCCGCCCTGCGTCGCCAGATCCGCCCAGGAGGACGAGAACCAGGGCAGCCGCGTTTCCCCCACCAGCGGCGGGCGGCCATGCTGGACATAGGCCAGCCCGGTCCCCAGGAACAGGACCGAGATGGCGACCATCTGCGTCGTGGTCTTCCACTTGGCCAGCTTCGTCACCTTCAGCAGGCGCGCATTGCCGCCCAGGAATTCGCGCAGGCCGGACACGAAGACCTCTCGGAACAGGATCAGCGTGGCGGGCAGGATCAGCCAGGGGTTCATCCCGGAATAGCCGGTGATGACGACGATGGCGATCACCACCATGGCCTTGTCGGCGATGGGATCCATGGCCGCGCCGAAGCGGCTTTCCTGCTGCCAGCTTCGCGCCAGATAACCGTCGAACCAGTCGGTCGCTGCGGCCAGCAGGAACAGCGCCAGCGCCGCCCAATCCGCGAAGGGGCGGCTGAAATACAGAAACATCAGCGGCACGGCGGGGGCCGCGATCAGCCGAAGCAGGGTCAGGATATTGGGGACGGTCCAGCGCATGAACCGCAGGCTAGTCGTTGCCGCCGCGCTTTGGAAGGGGCGGCGCGCCGAAATGCGCCGCCCCCCGGTCGATCCCGCCGGTCAGCCCAGGGCGCCGGGATAAAGCTCGAACGGGCGGTCGGCGATGGTCAGGTGGACCGCCTTGATGCGCTGTTCCCCGAAATGGCGGGTGCGGCGGCCGATGACCCGCACCGGATCGCCCGGCAGCGCGGCGCTGTCGGTCAGGCCGATTTCGGTGTTGCGGGCGCGGCTGGCCAGTTCGACCGTCCAGTTGCGACCGTCCCGGTCGCGCACGCAAAGCACCGGATCGCTGCCCGAGATGTAGTTGTCCGTGACCACGGCCTCCAGCCGGGTCAGATGGGGTTTGAACTCGTCCCAGTCATCAGTGTCGAAGGACTTCGGCAGATCGAAAGCAGGGGTCCGTGAGTCGGCGATGCTGTGTTCTAGCACGCGGGGCATGAGGGCCTCCTTGGGTTGAGCAAGTCACAACCTTAGCGTGACCTTGCGTCAGCGCAGCGGTAATTTCCTACCGTGCGGCCAGCTGCCCGCGCCGACGCTGCACCGCGCGAATATCGGCTTCCTCCTCAAGTCACTGTAATATCTTGTAAAAACGGATGACGGATCAATGTCGCCGATCCGGTATTCCAAAGCCGCGCCGAACTTCAGGAAATCATTCTACAGGAATCCGGTCGGTATTTGCCGATTTCCGCGCCGCGGCATCAGCCGCGGGCGTTGAAATGGTCATGGACCTTCTGCGCCATCGCGGCCGAGATTCCCTCGACCGCCTGCAGATCGGCCAGGCCGGCGCGGCTGACGGCCTTGGCGCTGCCGAAATGGGCCAGCAGCGCGCGCTTGCGGGCCGCGCCGATTCCCGCGATCTCGTCCAGGGGATTGGCCATCACCGACTTGGCGCGCTTGGCGCGGTGGGTGCCGATGGCCCAGCGATGCGCCTCGTCCCGCAGGCGCTGGATGAAATACAGGACCGGGTCGTTCATGCGCAGGGCGAAGGGCGGGCGGCCGGGGCGGTGGAATTCCTCTTTGCCCTGGTCGCGGTCGATGCCCTTGGCGACGCCGACGATGGGAATATCCTCGACCCCCAGTTCCGCCAGGATGCCGTCCACGGCGGCCACCTGCCCTGCCCCGCCGTCGATCAGCAGCAGGTCGGGCCAGGCCTCCGTCTGGCGGTCGGGATCCTCTTTCAGCAGACGGGTGAAGCGGCGCGACAGAACCTCTTTCATCATGCCGAAATCGTCGCCCGGCGTGATCTCGGTGCCCTTGATGTTGAACTTGCGATACTGGCTTTTGATATAGCCTTCCGGCCCGGCGACGATCATCCCGCCCACGGCATTGGTGCCCATGATGTGGCTGTTGTCATAGACCTCGATCCGGCGCGGAGGGGCGGGCAGGTCGAAGGCCGCGCCCACGCCGTCCAGCAGGCGCAGTTGCGCGGCGCTTTCGGACATGCGTCGGGCCAGGCTTTCGCGGGCGTTGCGCAGGGCGTTTTCCACAAGCTCGAACTTCTCGCCCCGCCGGGGGACGCCGATGACGACGCGGCGGGCGGCGCGTTCGGACAGAACCTGCTGGGTCAGGGCGGGTTCGTCCGGCGTGTGCGACAGCAGGATCATCCGGGGCGGCGGCTTGTCGTCATAGAATTGCAACAGGAAGGCCTGCATCACCTCGGCCGGGGATTCGACGCCGCCCAGGCGCGGATAGAAGTCGCGGTTGCCCCAGCTCTGGTTGCCGCGGATGAAGAAGACCTGCACGCAGGCCTGGCCGCTGTCCATGTGCAGGGCGACGATATCGGCCTCGGCCACGCGCTTGGGGTTGATCGCCTGGACCGACTGCACGGCGGTCAGCGCCTTGATCCGGTCGCGCAGGGCGGCGGCGCGTTCGTATTCCATGTTTTCCGCCGCCGCCGCCATGTCGCGGGCCAGGTTCGCCTGGATGACGGTGGTCTTGCCTTGCAGGAAGCGCTCGGCGTCCGACACGAGCGCGCCATAGTCGGCTTCGCTGATCCGGCCCACGCAGGGCGCGCTGCACCGCTTGATCTGGAACAGCAGGCAGGGCCGGGTGCGCGATTCGAAGGTCGCGTCGGTGCAGTTGCGCAGCAGGAACACCCGCTGCAACTGCGTCAGGGTCCGGTTCACCGCCCCCGCGCTGGCGAAGGGGCCGTAGTAATCGCCCTTCTCGGACTTCGCCCCGCGATGCTTCTTGATCTGCGGGAAGGCGTGGGACTTGGCCACCAGGATATTGGGAAAGGACTTGTCGTCGCGCAGCAGCACGTTATAGCGCGGCTTCAACTGCTTGATCAGGTTCTGTTCCAGCAGCAGCGCCTCGGTTTCCGTGCGCGTGGTCAGGAACATCATCGAGCAGGTCTCGCGGATCATCCGGGCGATCCGCGCCGAATGCCCCGACGGCCGGGCATAGTTCGACACCCGCGCGCGCAGATCCCGCGCCTTGCCGACATACAAGACCCCGCCCTGCGCATCCAGCATCCGATAGACGCCGGGGCTGCGGTCCAGCTGGCGCAGATAGTCCTGGATCAGCGCGTGGCCGGTCTTGGGGGGCGTGCCTTGGGTCATGTCCGTCAACAAAGTGATTCCCGTCGCGGGCTGCAAGTTCCTGGGCGCGATGACAAGATCAAAGCTGTCCACCGCCGCTGTGGATAACTCTGTGAGAGTCCTGTGAGGCAGGACCGTCCCGTCCAGCAATCGTTACAAAACCGTGACCTTGCCTATGTTTTAAGCAAATTTTCAAGGGTCTGATTTCATGAGAAAACTTTATCCTGCCGCCTTCATGCAAGGAAACTTGCGCAGTTTCAGGCCCTTGCTTACCGAATCTTGCCCCGGCGGGGACAACCTGTCGCGGCCTAGCCGCGCGGACCCCGGCGCGAGGGCGGGATTCCCAGGAGGCGCGCGATGGCGCGGCGGAAGGCCGGGCCGCGCAGCAGCGCCAGCCCGACCATCACCAGCAGGAACAGGATGACGACGCGGACGCTCATCCCCCCGCACCGAAGCGGGCGAAGGCGGCGCGTTCCTGGGCGGCGTCCAGCACGGTCCCCGCGGACAGGCCCAGCCTGCGGAACAGCGTCTGGCGGGGGCTGTGGACGACGAAGCGGGTCTTGTCGCCGTAAAGCGCCTTCATCTGCGGCACCAGATGGCCGATGCCGTCGGCCAGCCCCAGATCCACCGACTGCCGCCCGGCCCAGAATTCGCCGGTGAACAGGTCGCGATCCGCCGCCAGACGGTCGCCGCGCCGGGCGGTGACGTGATCCTTGAAGGCCCGGTGGATCGGCTCCAGCACGTTGCGCAGGCGCTCCACATCCTCGGGGCGTTCGGGGCGGAACGGATCCAGCGTGGATTTCGACCGGCCCGCCGTATGCACCCGCCGCTCGATCCCCCAGCGGGCGATCAGATCCTGGAACCCGAACCCGGCCGAGATCACCCCGATCGACCCCAGGATCGAGCTTTCGTCGGCCCAGATCCGGTCCCCCGCGCAGGCCAGCCAATACCCGCCCGAGGCCGCCACATCCTCGACAAAGGCATGGACGGGAGTCTTCGTCTCATCCGCCAGGCGCCGGATCCGCGCGGCGATCAGCGACGACTGCACCGGCGATCCGCCGGGCGAATTGATCGACAGCGCCACCGCCGCGGGCTTGCCCCTGCGAAAGGCGCGTTCGATCACCGGGGCAAGCGCCGCATCGGACAGCGCGCCGCCGCGCCCGGCCATGCCGATGGCGCCGTGCAGGCGGATCACCGACACGCGGGGGCCTTTGTTCGTCAGACGGTCGAGAAAGGGAATACGCATGGCGGCAGACTTAATCACCCGCCCGCGCCATCACAAGCGTCACGCGTCGCGGATCGTGTCGCCCGGCAGGAAGGTCGGCGTCAGCGCGACGATGCGGTCCTCCGGGATCGCATCCTTGCCCGCGACCAGCCGCGCCGCGCGCCGCCCGATATCGACGCGGCGCGCATCGGTCGTGGCCAGCCGCACCGGCAGCCCGTGCAGCAGATCGACGCCGTTGAACCCCGCCAGCCCGATCCGGTTGGGGATGTCATAGCCCTTGTCCAGGCAGTAGAGCAGCCCCCCCGCCCCGATCATGTCGTTCGAGAAATACAGGAAATCCAAGTCCGGCGCGCGGGTCAGGATCCGTTCGGTCAGCTCGCGCCCCTTCAGCAGCGACGATCCGCCCTGGTAATATTCGCGCGCCTCCAGCGACACCCCGGCCTCGGCCAGGCCCTCCTCGAACCCGGCCAGGCGCTTGCGGGCGCGGTGATCCTCGGGCATGTGGGTGCCGACGAAGCCGATCCGGCGATAGCCCGCGGCCAGGATCCGCGCCGCCATCTCGCGCCCCGCGCGGCGGTGGGAAATGCCGACGATGGTGTCGATCCCCTCGCCGTCCACATCCATGATCTCGACCACCGGAATGCCGGAATTGGCCAGCATGGCGCGCGAGGCCTTGCTGTGTTCCAGCCCCGCCAGGATCACGCCGGACGGGCGCCAGGACAGCATGTCATACAGCACCATCTCCTCTCGCGCGGGGGAATAGTTGGTGACGCCGATCACCGGTTGCAGGCCGGTGTCGTCCAGCTCGGCCGAGACCCCGCCCAGCACGTCGGGAAAGACCAGGTTCGACAGCGACGGAATCACCACCGCGACCAGGTTGACCCGCTGGCTTGCCAGCCCGCCCGCGATCTTGTTGGGGACATAGCCCAGCGTCTTGGCCGCCGTCAGCACCTTTTCCCGCGTCGCCGCCGACACGTCGCCCCGGTTGCGCAGAACCCGGCTGACGGTCATCTCCGACACGCCCGAGGCTTCGGAAACATCGCGCAGGGTCAGGGGGCGGCGGGGTCGCGGAACATTCATCGGGCACCGGATGGATCAGGTCTTTGCCGGATGTTAGCGTCCATCGGACCCCGCGACAACCTTGCCAAACCGCCCGCCAGCGGTCAAAAGGACACAGGCGGCCCCGTGGCTCAACTGGATAGAGCAGCCCCCTCCTAAGGGGCAGGTTACAGGTTCAAGTCCTGTCGGGGTCACCAATTAGATCAACGCCTTAACTTGTTACTATGGGGGTGCTTTTAGGTTCCTCGAACCGGCACGAACTCCGATTCGTTCCACCGCCGTTGCCACATCTGCCCGTTTCTCCATTCGAAGAAACCAGATTCCTGGACCTTGGGGCCAAGCACCTCATCCAGCGTGATCGCCTCGCCCTCGTGCAAATCAATAATGCGGTGAGTGTGATCGTGCGGGATTTCCACCACATCGCCGGGGCTGTGGTGCCGAAGCTCCATGCTGCCGTCAGGGTGCAAAACCTCTTCGGAATAGCCCCCATGCAGGATGTAGCTGCGGCAGTCGAACTGGTGGTCATGGTGCGGCCCGTTGTCAGGAGCCGCGAAGCGATGCAGCACCAGCGGGTTACCAGTCTCGCCGCGCCCGAGGTGCCATTTGGCGAAATGGCCGCTCATAGGCTCATGCGTCATTGTCAGCATCATCGCCTCCTTTACTGATGCGTTCGGCCACCTGCTCCAGGTCAACGCCAGCCGCCACAGCAAGGCTCTGCAAAGCGAGGCAGGCCCGTTCCTCGACTGCCCAATGCGGCCGAACTGCCCCGCTACCACCCCGGCCGGTGTAGGTGACTCCGGCAGGCCAAGGACATGAATAGCCCCATGTTTCGTGGACGCCTTTTTCGCTAACTTTGAGGCAAGGAGGCCATGATGGGCACAGGTAATTTCACTGACGATTTCAAGCGCGATGCGGTGGCGCAGATCACGGAGCGGGGCTACCCGGCCAAGGAGGTCTCTGAGCGGCTCGGGGTGAGCACGCACTCGCTCTATGCCTGGAAGCGCAAGTTCGCGAAGGCGGTGTCGGGTGAGACGGCAAAGGATGCCGAGATCTGACGACTGAAGCGAGAGCTGGTCCGGGTATCGGAGGAACGTGACATCCTAAATAAAGCCACCGCGTATTTCGCCAGGGATGCAAAGTGAGATACGCGTTCGTGGCCGAGCATCGGGGTCAGTTTTCCATCCGTGCGATGTGCCGGTGCCTGCGCATCCAGCCGAGCGGGTTCTATGCCTGGCTGCAGGCGCCGGTGAGCGCGCGAGCCCAGGAAGACAGGCGCCAGACCGAACTGCTGCAGAAGGCTTGGGCCGAGAGCGGCAAGGTCTACGGCTACCGCAAGCTGCATGATGATCTGGTTGAACAGGGCGAAAGCATTTGTCCGAACCGGGTCGCCCGATTGACGCAGCTTGCGGGGATCAAGGCGCAGATCGGCTACAAGCGCCGCCCCGGAAGTTATGGCGGCAAGCCGTCGGTCGTGGTCGACAACACCCTCGACCGGCAGTTCAACGTCGAGGCCCCGGACAAGGTCTGGGTGACCGATATCACTTACATCCGGACGCAAGAGGGGTTCGCCTACCTCGCGGTGGTCATCGATCTCTATTCCCGGCGTGTGGTTGGCTGGTCGATGCAAAGTCGGCAGACGACAGATGTCGTTCTGCAGGCCCTGCTGATGGCCGTCTGGCGGCGCAAGCCGAAGACCAAGGTGCTGGTTCATTCAGATCAGGGCAGCCAGTTCACCAGCATGGACTGGGCAGCATTCCTGCGCGCCCACAATCTTGAGCATTCCATGAGCCGCCGTGGCAACTGTCACGACAACGCTGTTGCCGAGAGCTTCTTCAACCTGCTCAAGCGCGAACGGATCAGGCGCAGGACCTACCGGACCCGCGAAGACGCAAGGCAGGACGTGTTCGATTATATCGAGATGTTCTATAACCCGAAGCGCAAACATGCGAGAAACGGAATGCTGTCGCCCGCAGAGTTCGAGCGACGGCAGATGATGAGACGGGAAGGCGTCTAAGAAACTCGAGGCTATTCAATGAGAGATCCGGTCCATGCTTCTTCGAAAGGAAGCATGCATGACGATTTCCAAGGAACTGCTGGACGAACTGCTGAAGGGAGTAAAGCGCCCTGAGGACCTGCTCGGCGACAGCGGGCTGATGAAAGAGTTGAAGATCAAGCTGATGGAGCGGATGCTGGGCGCGGAGCTGACGGCGCATCTTGGCTATGAAGATGGCAAGGAAGCCCCTCCGGGTCAGAGCATCCGCCGGAATGGCGCCTCGACCAAGGTGCTGAAGGGGCAGGACGGCGAGATGCCGGTTGCGGTGCCCCGCGACCGCGACAGCAGCTTCGAACCGGAACTGGTGAAGAAGGGCCAGACCCGGAATCGACGGGATGGATGGCAAGATCATCGGACTCTACGCGGCCGGGCTGACAGTCCGGGATATCCAGGCCCATCTGCTCGATCTCTATGGCCTGAAGGTCTCGCCCGACCTGATCAGCCGCGTCACTGACGCCGTCCTGGACGAGGTCCGGGAATGGCAGAGCCGGGCGTTGGAGCGGATGTATCCGATCGTGATCTTCGACGCCCTGCGGGTGAAGATCCGCGATGCCGACAGCCGGACGGTGAAGAACAAGGCCGTGTATGTCGCCCTCGGCGTCACTCGAGACGGCCTGCGCGAGGTTCTGGGCCTGTGGGTCGCCGAAAATGAAGGCGCCAAGTTCTGGCTCTCGGTGATGAACGAGCTGAAGAACCGGGGCACGCAGGACGTCCTGATCGCGGTCGTGGACGGGCTGAAGGGTTTCCCCGAGGCGATCAGCGCGGCCTTCCCGAACGCCATGGTCCAGACCTGCCCTCGCCATGGTCACTCGGACCAGTGGCGTTCCCATGGCTCGATGCATCTGGTGCGCCATTCCCTGAACTTCTGTTCCTGGAAGGACCGCAAGGGCGTGGCCGCCGATCTGCGCCGGATTTACAGCGCCCCGACGGCCGATATGGCCGAGGCCGAACTCGACGCCTTCGAGGAAAAATGGGCTGGGAAATACCCGTCCATCGCCCCGGCCTGGCGCAGGGCTTGGCAGGAAGTGATCCCGTTCTTCGGCTTCGATCCGGCGATCCGCAAGATCATCTACACGACGAATGCCATCGAGAGCCTGAACCGCGTGATCCGGAAAACGATCAAGACGCGGGGTTCCTTCCCGACCGACGAGGCCGCGACCAAGCTGATCTACCTAGCCATCCGTAACTTCGAGAAGGACGGCCGAAATGTCCGGGAATGGTTTGCGGCCCGCAATCAGTTCGCCATAATGTTCGGCGAGCGCTTCGACGCTTGAGTATCCCAAACCGCATGGACCGGCCCGGATACACAAAGTTCAGGACACTCCCCTTTCCATCACCGCAGTTCTACAGGGCATCGACCAGCGGCTGGAGGAATCGGCGCAGATTCTCGGCGCCAGCCAGTTCCAGGCATTCACCCGCATCACGCTGCCGCTCAGCCTCGACGGCATCGCCACCGGCTGCATCCTCGTCTTCGTGCTGACCAATGGCAGCTTCCTGACCATGCTGCTCCTCGGTGGAGGCAAGGTCACCACCCTGTCGCTGCTCATCTATCAGCAGTTCACGCTCACGCAGGAAGTGGCCTTCGCCGCAGCCATGGGCAACATCCTGCTGCTGTGCTCGGTTATCGCACTGGTTGTCCAGTTGCGCTTCGTCCGCCGCAAGGGAATAAAATCATGAACGCACCCGCCGCGCCGGCGCGGCGACGCAAGCGGCGCAACTTCGTCGCCCTCGGACTCGGCCTCTATGTGCTCGCCTTCATGGCGTTCCTTCTCCTGCCCATCCTGGTCGTAGTCGTCGTCTCCTTTTCGAGCGCTACCTATATCGGCTTTCCCATGCCGGGCCTGAGCCCGCAATGGTATGCGCGCGCCTTCGAATACGAACCTTTCATGCAGTCACTGAAAGTCAGCATCCAGATCGCCGTGTCGTCGGCGGTCATCGGAGCGATGCTGGGCCTCCCCGCAGCCCTCTGTGCGGCGCGCACGCCGAGCTTCGCCGCTAATGCCGTCTCGACCTTCCTGCTGGTTCCGATCTCGGTGCCAGCGATCGTGCTCGGCTTCTCGCTGCTCTACATGCTGTCGGCGCTGGCCATGGGCGTGTCGTTCACCTCACTGCTGATTACCCATACCGTCGTGTCCATCCCCTACATTGCGCGCACCGTTCTGGCGGTCTACCGCGCGGTACCGCCCGATTTCGAGGAAGCGGCGGCCGTGCTCGGCGCGTCGCGCTGGAGGACGTTCTGGCATGTAACGATGCCGATGATCCGCCCCGGAATCTTCGCCGGCGGCATGTTCGCGGTGCTGATCTCGCTCGACAACCTGCCGCTGTCCTTCTTTTTCGGCAGTTCCACGACCAACACCCTGCCCGTGGTGATGCTGAGTTACATGCAGAACCAGTTCGATCCCTCGATCGCCGCCATCTCGACCATCCAGATGCTGATCGCAGTGGTCGCCCTTCTCGTCGTCAACGCTCTCTACGGCATTGAAAAGCTCACCGCCGCCTGAGTTTTTCGCTTCAAGGTTCTTCGCCCAAGGTTCTGCGCCATGTCCGATTCCTCCGTGAAGTCCACCCCATACTGGTGGGAAGCCGCGCCTCCGCCCGTTCCGCCCGAGCAAAGCCTTCCAGCCCAGGTCGATATCCTTCTCATCGGGGCCGGTTATACCGGACTTGGGGCGGCAATCCCCCTCGCCCGCGGCGGCCGCTCGGTGCTGGTGCTCGACCGCCAGCGTCCCGGCGAAGGAGCCTCGAGCCGCAATGGCGGCATCACCAGCGGCAATATCCGCCCTTCGCACGCATCGCTCGTGCGCAGTTTCGGAGAGAGGCGCGCGCTCGACATCCAGGCCGAGGGCAAGGAAGCGCGGGAAGACCTTCGCCGCTTCATCACCGAGGAAAAGATCGACTGCGACTACCAGTTGTCCGGACGTTTCTCGGGTGCGATCACCGAAAAGGAGTACGAGGCGGGTGCGCGCGGCGCGGAAGCGCTGGCGAAGACGCTGGGCATCGAATCCTATGCGGTTCCCCCTTCCGAACAGCATCGCTACATCAGCACGGATTTTTATCGCGGCGGAAATGTCCGCATGGACATCGGCGGGCTTCATCCGGCGAAGTTCCACGCCGGCATGTTGCGCGTCGCGCAGGCCGCCGGCACCGCCGTTCAGGGCGGCACAGCCGTGCTGTCGACGGAACGGAACGGCGGCGGCTTCATCGTGACCACCTCCCGCGGCTCTGTCCGGGCAGGCGCGGTGCTCAGTTGCATGAACGGCTACACCGACGCTTCGGACAGATGGCTGCGTCGCCGTCTGGTGCCGATCCGCAGCCGCATCATCGCGACCGAGCCGCTTCCGGCCGATGTCATGGCACGCCTTATGCCACCCCTGATGATGTACAGCGACGGCCGGGAACTCAGCTATTGCTATCGCCCGTCCCCCGATGGCACGCGCATCCTCTTCGGCGGGCGCGACGGAACGGTCTCGGGGGATCCCGCCTGGCCCACCGACCACCTGAGGACCGAGATGGCGCGTATCTTTCCCGAACTTGCGCAGACGCCGATTTCCCATAGCTGGTTCGGCTACGTGGCGATGCACCGCGACTTGATCCCGCGCGTTTTCAGGAAGGACGGGGTGGTCTACGCCGCCGGCTATTGCGGCTCCGGCGTGGTGTGTGGGCGCGCTGGCTGGGCATGACGGCGGCGCAGCAGATACTCGGCAACGAGGAAGCCGGACGGACGGCTTTCGATTTCCGTCCACCGCGCCTGATTCCATTCTTCAGCGGCAAACCGTAGTTCATGCCCCTGGTCTACGCCAGGATGGAAGCAGCCGACCGTTGGCTGATGCGCGGGCGAGACGCTGGAAAGAAGTGACGCTAACCGCCTCTGCGCGTCGTGAGGGCCACACCTCTCCGGCAAACGGGAGAAACCGATAATCGTCGGGATGGCCCGATTGAACACGGGACTGAACCGCTCCGGGTTTGCCGGAGGCTGATTACGGTTGGTTATGCGGCCATGGGCGCAGTTTCCAAAGCCGCGTGGCTTTGTTGCGCTATTCGGGATGAGGTCGGAAGTATCCCTTTCCCGTCTATATTCAGCGCATGCGGACGGTCTCGGGCGTGCCGAGTGATGTAGAGCGGTTCATGAGTGCGATGCGGATCTGAACTTCCGCATGGCTTTGTCCTGCAAGGGGCAGTAAACGCCCCATGCGCCCCGCCTTTCGGCCTCGAAATTTTTGGATAAAGCCTCGCCTCTCGGCATCCTGTCGGGCTCACCATATTTTCGATTCGCGCGCTTCAAGCAATTTTCGAAAACGGCGGAAAATCCTCTCCGAATAACACGCAACTTTATCTCAGCCAGCGGTTTAGCGGCTTTCGAGATAACCGGCCCTCGCCGGTCAGCCGATGGGCTTACAGCAAGGTTCCCTTCGCCAGAGATAGGCCGAAACGCAATCGGGCGCGCCCGCAGGGACGCGCCCGAGGGTGGTGGGCAAGCGCCGGCCTATTCGGCCGGGACGGCGGCTGGTTCCTCCACGTCCATGATCGGATGCGGCAGGTGGATCAGCATCTCCTTCGGGCAGACTTGCAGGAAGTTGGCCTTCTCGACCTCCCAGTCCTGAAGGATGTCGGCGGCGCGGCGCGAGCCGGTTTCCCTCATGTGCCGCTCCACCAGGCCCTTCAACTGGTCTTCCCAATGCTGCCTGGTCACGGCGCACATCACCAGGGTTTCCGGGTTGATATAGTCGCGCGCCACCCCCTGCGGGTCATACAGGTATGCCATCCCGCCCGTCATGCCCGCGCCGAAATTGGCGCCGATCCGGCCCAGGATCACCGCGACGCCGCCGGTCATGTATTCGCAACCATTGCTGCCGCAGCCCTCGATCACCACGGTGGCGCCGCTGTTGCGCACCGCGAAGCGTTCCCCGGCGCGCCCTGCCGCGAACAGGTAGCCGTCGGTCGCGCCATACAGCACCGTGTTGCCGATGATCGTGTTGTCCGCCGCGACCAGGGGCGAGGACATCGGCGGGCGCACCACGATGGTGCCGCCCGACAGGCCCTTGCCGACATAATCGTTGGCGTCGCCGGACACCTCGATCTTCAACCCCGGAGCGGCAAAGGCGCCCAGCGACTGCCCGGCGCTGCCGGTCAGGCGGATCGTCAGGTGGTCGGGTTGCAGGCTGTTGCGCATCCCGAATTTCTGCACGATCAGCGACGATGTGCGGGTGCCGATGGTCCGATGGGTGTTCCGCACGGCATAGGACAGCTGCATCTTCTCGCCATCCTCGAAGAAGCGGGCGGCGTCGCGGGCGATCTCGGCGTCCAGGGTTTCCAGCACGGCGTTGCGGGGCTTCGACCGGTCATAGACGATCTTGTCGGCGCCATCGACGGTGATCAGCAGCGGGTTCAGGTCCAGATCGTCCAGATGCGCGGCCCCCCGGCTGACCTGGGTGAGCAGGTCGGCGCGGCCGATCACCTCGTCCAGCGACCGCGCGCCAATGCTGGCCAGGATCTCGCGGACCTCTTGCGCATAGAAGGTGATCAGGTTCACCACCTTGTCGGCGCTGCCGGTGAACATGGCGCGCAGGCGTTCGTCCTGAGTGCAGACGCCCACCGGGCAGGTGTTCGACTGGCACTGGCGCACCATGATGCAGCCCATGGCGATCAGCGCGGCGGTGCCGATGCCGTATTCCTCGGCCCCCATCATCGCCGCCATCACGATGTCGCGGCCGGTGCGCAGGCCCCCGTCGGTGCGCAGCGTCACCCGTTCGCGCAGGCGGTTCATCGCCAGAACCTGATGCGCCTCGGTCAGGCCCATTTCCCAGGGCAGGCCCGCGAACTTGATCGACGTGGCAGGCGAGGCCCCGGTGCCGCCGTTATGGCCCGAGATCAGGATGATGTCGGCCTTGGCCTTGGCCACGCCCGCCGCGATGGTGCCGACGCCTGAAGACGCCACCAGCTTCACCGTGATCTTGGCGCGCGGGTTGATCTGCTTCAGGTCATAGATGAGCTGCGCCAGATCCTCGATGGAATAGATGTCGTGGTGCGGCGGGGGGCTGATCAGCGTGACGCCCTTGGTCGAATGGCGCAGCCGGGCGATCAGGTCGGTGACCTTCATGCCGGGCAGCTGGCCGCCCTCGCCGGGCTTGGCACCCTGGGCGACCTTGATCTCCAACTCCTCGCAGGCGTTCAGGTATTCGGCGGTGACGCCGAAGCGGCCGGACGCCACCTGCTTGATCTTGGCGCAGGGGTTGTCGCCATTCGGCAGCGGATGGGAATGCGCCGGATCCTCGCCGCCCTCGCCGCTGTCGGATTTGGCGCCGATGCGGTTCATGGCGATGTTCAGCGTCATATGCGCCTCGGGCGACAGCGCCCCCAGCGACATGCCCGGCGTCACGAAGCGCTTCCGGATGCTGGTGATGCTTTCCACCTCCTCGATCGGCACGGGCTTGCCCAGCGGCTTGATGTCCAGCAGATCGCGGATATGGATCGGCGGGTTGGCCCGCATGGTCGTGCTGTATTGCTTCCACACGTCATAGGACGCCTTGTCGCAGGCCACCTGCAACAGCTTCATGGTGCTGGCGTCCCAGGCGTGCTTTTCGCCCGACCGGCGCATCTTGTAGAAGCCGCCGACCGGCAGCAGATCCGCATTGTCGCCGTGGAAGGCGCGGCGGTGCAGATCCTCCAGCTTGGCTTGCAGCCCGTGCAACCCGATGCCGGAAATCCGCGACTGCATTCCGGGGAAATATTCGGCCACCATGGCGCGGGACAGGCCCACGGCCTCGAAGTTCAGGCCGCCGCGATAGGACGAGATGACGGAAATTCCCATCTTCGCCATGATCTTCAGCAGGCCCGCATCCACCGCCTGGCGATAGGATTCCATCGCGTCGAACAGGTCGGCGGCGATCAGCCCGCGTTCGATCCGGTCGCTGATGGAATCCTGCGCCAGATAGGGGTTCACCGTGGTCGCGCCGCAGCCGATCAGGACGGCGACGTAATGCGGATCCAGGCATTCCGCCGCCCGCACGTTCAGCGAACAGAAGGTCCGCAGCCCCTTGCGCGTCAGCCAGCTGTGCACCGCGCTTGTCGCCAGAATCATCGGCATCGCCACGCGGTCGTCGCCCTGCCCCTCATCCGACAGCACCAGATGGCCCGCGCCGGACCGGACGGCATCCTCGGCCTCGGCGCGGATGCGGGCCAAGCCCTCGCCCAGGGCGTCGGGACCGGCGCCCGCCGGGAAGGTGCAGTCGATCTTGGTCACGGCCTCGCCGAACATCCGGCACATGTCGTCCAGTTCGGAATTGGTGACGAAGGGGCTTTCCAGCACCAGGATTTCGGTCTGCGCGCTGCTTTCGTCCAGCACGTTCTTGAGGTTGCCGAACCGCGTCTTCAGCGACATCACCCGCGTTTCGCGCAAGCTGTCGATGGGCGGGTTGGTCACCTGGCTGAAGTTCTGCCGGAAGAAATGCGACATCGGCCGATACTGGTTCGACAGGACCGCGGGCGGCGTGTCATCGCCCATGGACGCGATGGATTCCTTGCCATCCTCGGCCATGGGGGACAGGACATGCTCCATATCCTCCAGCGTATAGCCTGCGGCAAGCTGGCGGCGGCGCAGAACCTCGCCGGTATAGGCGGCGTTCTCGGGCAGATCCTTCATCTTGTGGCTGAGATCCACGACCTTTTCCAGCCATTCGCCAAAGGGCTGGCTGCCCGCCAGGCGGTCCTTGATGGCATGGTCGTGATACAGCTTGCCGTCCCACATATCGACGGCGATCATCTGCCCCGGCCCAAGCGCGCCCTTTTCGCGCACGCTCATCTCGTCGACGGGGACCATGCCGACCTCGGATCCAGCGATCAGCATGTTGTCGGCCGTCACGACATAGCGCATGGGCCGCAGCCCGTTGCGGTCCAGCCCGCCGCAGACCCAGCGGCCGTCCGTCATCGCCAGGGCGGCGGGACCGTCCCACGGCTCCATCACGGCGTTGCAATAGGCATACATGTCGGCCCAGGCGCGCGGCATGTCAGTGGTGGCCTTGGACCAGCTTTCCGGGACCAGCATGGTCTTGGTCATCGGCGCGGACCGGCCCGACCGGACCATCACCTCGAACACCGCGTCCAGCGCGGCCGAATCCGACGACCCGGCCGGGACGATCGGCTTGATATCCTCGGCCGCCTCGCCAAAGGCGCTGCTGGCCATGCGGATTTCATGGCTGCGCAGCCAGTTGAGGTTGCCCTTCAGCGTGTTGATCTCGCCGTTATGGGCCAACATGCGGAAGGGCTGGGCCAGCCACCATTGCGGGAAGGTGTTGGTCGAATACCGCTGGTGATAGATCGCGAAGGCGCTCTCGAAGCGGTCGTCCTTGAGGTCGGGATAGAATTCCGCGACCTGTTCGGCCAGCATCATGCCCTTGTAGATGATCGACCGGCAGGACAGCGAGCAGAAATACAGGCCCGCGACCTGGGCCGCGACGGCGGCCTTTTCGATCCGGCGGCGGATGATGTAAAGCTCGCGTTCGAAGCGGACCTGGTCGATGTCCTTTTCGCAGCGGATCAGGATCTGCTCGATCTCGGGGCGGGTGGCGTTGGCCTTTTCGCCCAGCACGGCGGTGTTCACCGGGACGTGGCGCCAGCCATAGATGTAATGACCCATGCGCAGAACCTCGGATTCCACGATGGTCCGGCAGGCTTCCTGGGCGGCGAAATTGGTGCGCGGCAGGAACACCTGGCCCACGGCGATCAGCTTATTGTGGTCAGGCTCGTGACCCGTGCGGCGCACCTGGTCATAGAAGAACGGCACCGGGATCTGCACATGGATGCCCGCGCCGTCGCCGGTCTTGCCGTCGGCGTCCACCGCGCCGCGATGCCAGATCGCCTTCAGCGCGTCGATCCCGGACTGCACCACCTTGCGCGAGGGCTTGCCGTCGATATTGACCACCAGCCCCACGCCGCAGGACGAATGCTCGTCCTCCTCGCGATAGAGGCTGTGTTCGGCCATCCAGTCGCGGCGGGCCTGTTCTTCCTGCTGCCAATCCTTGCTCATCGCCAGGCCCTTTCGTGCAGAAGCTGCGTCAGCAACTGATCGCAGTCGTATTGCGGTTCGGCGTCCCCGAAGCCTGCCTCGCCGGGAAAGGCGAAGGTGACGGGGCTGTCATTGGTTTCCTGACGCGCGCCGGTCCAGTCGGACTGCACCTCGACGCCGCCGAAAAAGCGGCCCATCTTGCGGCTGATGAACTGCTGGCCGCTGCGTTCGATCAGCAATTCGCCGTTCGCGTCATAGGTCTTCAGTTGGAAGCGCGTGACCTCCAGGGTCTCGCCGTCGATCTCGACCGTCTCGCCGGTCAGGATGTCCTGGCCCACGTTGCGCAGGCGTTCGCCGGTGTTGGATTCGGTCCAGAAATCGAAATCGTCCTGGCCGGTTTCCAGCAGCGTCTTGAAGCTGGCGTGATCCTTGGACCGTTCGACCAGGAAATCGGCCAGCCCGGTATTGGGATCGCTGCTTTCGATCCAGCGGGTTTCGGCGTCGATGCGCGACAGGTGGCGCAGCCCGTCCTTGCCGAAGATCGCCGTGCGCTGATGGCCCGCCGGGTCGGCCTGGCATTGGTAATATTGGCTGACCGAACAGCCCCGGTTCTGCACCGTCGCCTGCAACTGGCAGCCCTTGGGCGGCGTGAAATTGGCGGCATGGCCCGCCGACGCGGCCAGGGCCAGCCCCAGGATCAGAGGGATCCGCAGCATCACCGCCCCCTATTCCGCCGCGATGCGGGCTTCGCCGGTCAGGTATCCGGCGATGGATTCGGCGGCCTCGCGCCCGTCGCGGATCGCCCAGACGACCAGGCTCGCGCCGCGCACGATGTCGCCCACGGCGAAGACTCCGGGCAGGCTGGTCTGGTGGGTCTGGAAATTGGCCTTGATGGTGCCCCAGCGGGTGACCTCCAGCCCGTCGACGCCCCACAGCCTGGGCAGATCCTCGGGCTCGAAACCCAGGGCCTTGATGACCAGATCGGCGGGTTCGTCGTAATCGGCACCCTCGATCAGTTCGGGCGTCTGGCGGCCCGACACGTCCGGCGCGCCAAGCCGCATCTTCTGGACGCGGACCTGCGCGATCTGCGCCAGCCTGCCTGTCGGGCCGTCCACATCGGCTTCCTGCGCCTGCATGGCAACGCCGGGGACATGGCCGATGAAGGAACCGGGCGCCGACATCCAGACGAATTCGACGCCTTCTTCCTCGGCGTTCTGGACCTCGCGCTGCGACCCCGGCATGTTGGCGCGGTCGCGGCGATACAGGCATTTCACCGACAGCGCGCCCTGGCGGATCGCGGTGCGCACGCAGTCCATCGCGGTGTCGCCGCCGCCGATGACGATCACGCGCTTGCCCCGCGCATTCAGCTCGCCATCCTCGAAATCGGGCACCTCGTCGCCGAACTCGACCCTGTTCGAAGCCGTCAGATAGTCGATGGCGCGGACCACGCCGCCCGCATCGGCGTTGTCGATGTCAAGATCGCGGGTCTTGTAGACGCCCGTCGCGATCAGCACCGCGTCATGCTTGCCCCGGATGGCGTCGAAGCTGATGTCCTGGCCCACGTCGCAGTTCAGCACGAAGTCCACGCCGCCATCCTGCAACAGCACGTTGCGGCGCATCACCACGTCCTTTTCCAGCTTGAAGCCGGGGATGCCATAGGTCATCAGCCCGCCCGCGCGGTCATAGCGGTCATAGACGGTGACCTGGAAGCCCTGGCGGCGCAGCATGTCCGCCGCCGCCAGCCCGCCCGGCCCCGCACCGATGATGCCGACGCTTTCGGACCGTTCCATCACCGGGGCGGCGGGCTGGACCCAGCCGCGTTCCCAGGCGGTGTCGGTGATGTATTTCTCGATGGACCCGATGGTGACGGTGCCGTGGCCCGACTGCTCGATCACGCAGTTGCCTTCGCACAGCCGGTCCTGCGGGCAGATGCGGCCGCAGATTTCCGGGAAGGTGTTGGTCGCCTGGCTGACGCGATAGGCTTCCTCAAGCCGGCCTTCTGCGGTCAGGCGCAGCCAGTCGGGGATGTTGTTGTGCAGCGGGCAATGGCTCTGGCAATAGGGCACGCCGCACTGGCTGCACCGGCTCGCCTGCTCGGCCGCCTTGGCATCGGCGAATTCCCGGTAAATCTCGTGAAAGTCCTCGCTGCGTTCGGTTGCCGGGCGCTTGACCGGCATCTCGCGCGGGGTCGAGACGAATTTGAGCATCTTCTGCGTGGCCATGGCTGCGCGACCTTCCGGAACGGGAACTTGTGCAGCCGCAATAAACCAAGGCGGAAATCATTAAAAGTCAGCTATGCTGACCTAAACCCCATATTTTTGGCGCGCAGGGCAAATAAATGGCGGCTGCCCGCCATAATTAGGTCAGCAAAGCTTACCAACCAGCCCAAAGCGCCAGCAAAACCACGCAGCCCACCACGATCCGCCACCAGCCGAACAGGGCATAGCCATGCTGCGACACATGGTTCAGCAGCCAGCGCACCACCACCAGCGCGCTCAGAAGGGCCGCGATGAAGCCGATGGCGATATTGCCCAGGGCGCTTGCATCCAGGATGTCGCGGTTCTTGAACAGATCCAGGGCAAAGGCCCCCAGCATCGTCGGCATCGCCAGGAAGAACGAAAATTCGGCCGCCGCGCGCTTGTCCGCCCCCAGAAGCAGCCCGCCGACGATGGTCGCGCCGGACCGCGATACGCCGGGGATCATCGCAAGGCATTGGAACAGCCCGATCTTGAAGGCCATCGACAGGGGAAAATCCTCGGCCCGCGCATAGACGGGATGGTCGGCCCTGCGGTCCACCCACAGCAGCACGATCCCGCCCAGGATCAGCATCACCGCGATCAGCACCGGCGTCTCGAACAGCACCGACTTGATGAAGCCATGCGCCAGAAGCCCGATCACCACGGCGGGCGTGAAGGCCAGCAGCACCGCGCCGACAAAGCGCCGGGCGGCGGGGTCGCGGGGCGCGGCCGACAGGATCTGGATGATCCGCGCGGAATAGACGCCCAGGATCGCCAGCAGCGCCCCAAGCTGGATCAGCACCTCGAACGACCGGCCGGGCGAATCGAAGCCCAGGAAATGCCCGGCCAGCAGGATATGCCCGGTCGAGGACACCGGAATGAACTCGGTCAGCCCTTCGAGAACCCCGAGGATCGCGGCGGCAATGGTGTTGTCGGACATCATTCGGCGCGCAGGTTCTTGGCCGACTGCTTGATCGCGTCGTATTGCCCCGAGGGGCGGAACCGCCACAGATAGTCCTCGATCACCGCTTCCGCCGCGACGGGCTGGATGCCCAGATCGGCAAAGCCGCGCGCGCCCGCCGAGACCACGTTGTCGGCGCGCAGCAGGGCGATCTGGTCGCGCGTCAGGATGGAATTGGTGAACAGCCCGCCGGTCAGAAGCTGCGCGAGGCCCAGCACCCGCGCGCCCAGCGTCGCGGCCCAGAAGGGCAGGTTCACCACCGCGCGCCTGCGCATCGTGGCGCGCAACACCTGCTCGGCCACCTCTTTCACGGTCATCACGTCGGGACCGCCCAGTTCATAGATGCCGGGCGCGGCCTCGCCGGTGGCGCCCTTGACGGCGGCCAGCGCCACGTCGTCGACGAAGACCGGCTGCATCCGCGTTCTGGCGCCGATCACCGGCAGCAGCGGGCCAAGTCGCGTCATCGCGGCGAAGCGGTTATAGAATGTGTCGCCCGGCCCGAACATGACCGAGGGCCGCAGGATCACCGCGTCGGGGCGATGCGTCAGCACCGCCGATTCGCCCCGCCCCTTGGCCGCGATATAGGGGCTGGCCGATTCGGGATCGACGCCCAGGCCCGAGATATGGACGATCCGCGCCACGCCCATCTCCGCCGACAGCCGGGCGACGCGTTCGGCGCCGTCCTGGAACACGGCCTGGAAGGTGCTCTTGCCTCTGGGCGCAAGGATGTTGACGCAGTTCACCACCGCATCGGCCCCGGCCATGGCGGCGCGCACCGACAGGTCGTCGCGGATGTTGCACAGCACCGGCTGGACCTGGCCCACCGCGCCATAGGTGCGGGTGAACAGCGCCTCGTCCGGGCGGCGCACGGCGATGCGCACGCGCCAGCCGTCCTTGGCCATCAGCCGCGCGACCTGCCGGCCGACAAAGCCCGATCCGCCGTAAATCGTGACCAGTTTCGCCATGGGCGTCCCGCCTCCTGAATGCCGATATCCGTCCGTTCCTTACCCAAGCGCGGGGCGCGCGGCAAGGCGGCGGCAGGCCCGCCGGGGCGGCGCGACAGTTTTTCGCAGGATTTCCGCGTCACCCCATTGACGCCCCCCGCGACTGGCTTTAGAGACCCGCCTCACACCAGTTGGCCCAGATGGCGGAATTGGTAGACGCGCACGGTTCAGGTCCGTGTGCCGCAAGGCGTGGAGGTTCGAGTCCTCTTCTGGGCACCATAAAAAGCCCCCGGAAAACTTCGGTTTTCCGGGGGCTTTTTGCTGTTGCGGACCCTGGCCAGGGGGCGGCCAGGGGGCGGGACGGTGCCCGCCCCGCCGATCTTAGAACTGCTTGCCGATGGCCCGGTCGACCGAGAAACGGCCGCCGCCATGGGCCACGAAATACAGCGTGATCGCCAGCCACAGCAGCGATTTTTCCGCGCCGCCGAAGCCCTCGGCCTGGGCGACCCAGTGGAAATAGGTGGTGACGCACAGCACGATGGAGGTGGCGAAGGCCGCCGGTCGGGTCAGCAGGCCCAGGGTCAGCAGCAGCCCGCCCAGGAATTCCGTCGCGGCCAGCAGCGGCGCCCAGAACCAGCCGGGATGGAAGCCCAGCCCCTCGACCATGCCCAGGGCGCCCATCGGCGCGTTGATCTTGGGCCAGCCATGGACCATGAAGGCAATCCCCGCGATCAGGCGCATGTACAGCACGCTCAGCGGCGACAGCGCGGCATAAAGCCCTTGCAGTTTAGGGATGATGAAGCGGGTGTCGGTGGTGGTGTCGTAATGGGTCATTGTCGATCTCCAGCAGCTTGCGACCGCCTGCTGCGGCGCAAGGATAACGGCGTCAGCCCCGAAGGGCAGGATTGAGGCAGTCAGGAAGATCGGGCCTGTGGCGGGCGCCAGGGACAAGTCCCGCGGGCATCGGCCGGCACCGCCGCGCCGAAGGCCGTGACGACCCGGAAACCCGGCCGCGCCGGTTCCGCGCCGCCGCCACCGGGCGCCAGGCAGACGAAGCAGAGGCCCGGTTTCTTGGCCGTCTCGGCCTGGCTGCCGGGCAGGGCCGCCGCATAGCACATGTCGTCGGCGCGGATCTGGGCGCTGCATGGAGGCCGCGCGATCTCCGCGCTTGCCACCGCGACGGACATCGCCAGAAGCGAGACCATCAGCATCAATGTGGCAAGAACTTTCATCCAACAGGGCCGGATCGTTGCGGATGGCCCCGCTATGCCGCAGCGGGGCTTGGGCGATCAAGCCTTTTCCACCTTCCTCGTTCACAATGGTGAAACCTGCGGCTAGCATGGTCGGCACAAGGACATCCTGCACGGAAGGGAAAACCATGTCGGAACTGATCGTGATCGCCTTCGACGACGAGGCCACCGGATTCGAGCTGCGCGCCGAACTGGTGAAGATGCAGCGCGACTATCTGATCGAGATGGAGGACGCGGTCGTCGTCACCCGCCGGGCCGAGGACGACATCCAGCTGCATCAGGCGGTGAACCTGACCGCCGCGGGCGCGCTTGGCGGCGGCTTCTGGGGGACGCTGGTGGGGCTGGTGTTCCTGAACCCGCTGATCGGGGCGGCGGTCGGCGCGGCCTCGGGCGCGCTTGCCGGGCGGCTGACCGATATCGGCATCAACGACGACTTCATGCGCGACACGGCCCGCGCCCTGCCGCCGGGCGGGTCGGCGGTCTTCGTGCTGCTGCGCAAGATGACCGCCGACAAGGTGCTGGACCGGCTGCAATCCTTCCACCGCCGGGGCCGGGTCTTGCAGACCTCGCTGTCCCGGCAGGACGAGGACCGGCTGCGCGACGCGCTGTCGGGCGATGCCGCCCCGGTGCCCCCGGCGCCCCCGGCGACGCCCCCCGCCACGGGCGCTTGACGCAAGGCGGGCCTGCGTGGGACATGGCACGCCATGGTCCTGCGCATCCTGTTCAGCCCCCCCGCCGAGGATCCGGCCTCGACGCTGCGCCGGGTCCGCTGGCGCCCGCTGCGGCGCCTGCTGACCTGGGCGCGCTGGCTGGCCCTGCGGTTCCTGGCGCTGATGCTGGCCCTGGTGATGTTCTATGCCCTGGTCAACCCGCCGACCACCTGGACCGTCGTGGCCGAGGCGACCGCGCCGCGCCGCTGGGTGGACATCGACGACATCGCCCCGGTCATGCGCCGGTCGGTGGTCGCGGCCGAGGATGCGAATTTCTGCCTGCACTGGGGCTTCGACATGGTGGAAATCCGCCGGGTCGTGGCCTCGGGGTCGTCGCGCGGCGCATCGACGCTGACCCAGCAGACCGCCAAGAACGTGTTCCTGTGGCAGGGCCGCAGCTGGACGCGCAAGGTTCTGGAAACCGCCTTCACCCCGATGATCGAGGCCTTCTGGTCCAAGCGCCGCATCCTTGAGGTCTATCTGAACGTGGCCGAGTTCGGCCCCGGCATCTTCGGGATCGGCGCGGCGGCCCGCGACTATTACGGCACCACGCCCGACAAGCTGACCGCGGTGCAGGCCGCGCGCCTTGCCGCCGTCCTGCCCGCGCCCAAGACCCGCAGCCCGGCGCGGGCCTCGGCCCGGTCCCGCGCCATCGCGGACGGCGCGGCGACGATCGCGCGCGACGGGCGCGCCGATTGCCTGTAAGGGCCGCGCCTTCCGGTTGAAACGGGGCGGGCGCGGGCTTATCAAGGCCCGATTGCACGGCAAGGAATCCTGAAGCAGGCGATGAATACCAACACCCAGACCACCCGGCTTTACCATTCGGCCCTGTCGCCCTTCTGCCGCAAGGTGCGGCTGGTGCTGGCCGAAAAGAAGATCGAGGTCGAACTGGTCGAGGAGCGTTACTGGGAAAGCCCGCCCGACCTGAAGCGCCGCAATCCGGCCGGAAAGCTGCCGGTGCTGCGCCATCGCGGCAACATGCTGGCCGAAAGCCAGGCGATCATCGAATACCTGGACGAGGCCATCCCCTCGCCCGCGCTGATGCCCTCGACGCCGCTGGAACGCCACGAGGTGCGCAGGCTGTGCGCCTGGTTCGACGACAAGTTCAACGACGAGGTGACGGTCCCGATCCTGACCGAGCGGGTCTGGAAGAAGATCACCCGTCAGGGCTATCCCGACAGCCGCGTGGTCAAGGACGGGCTGCGCGCGATCAAGGAGCATATCGACTATCTGACGACGCTGCTGGAAACCCGCCGCTGGCTGGCGGGCAACAGCCTGTCGCTGGCCGATTTCACGGCGGCCGCGCATTTTTCCTGCCTGGATTACATCTCGGACGTGGACTGGGACCGCTCCGAGGTGCTGCGCGACTGGTATGCGACGATCAAGTCGCGCCCGGCCTTCCGGTCGGTGCTGGCCGATCAGGTGCCGGGGATCCATCCGGCCCCCCATTATGCCGAGCTTGACTTTGGATAAGGCCGGGGGCGCTTCGCCCCCCGGACCCCCCGAGGATATTTGGGCCAAGATGAAAGAGCGTCTGGCGGCCGAGGCAGAGGCGGTCGGTTTTTCCCGGATGCGCATCACGACGCCGGACGCGGTGCCGCAGGTGGCCGGGCGGTTGCAGCAGTTCCTGGATACCGGGCGGCACGGGCAGATGGGCTGGATGGCCGAACGGGCCCATTGGCGCGGCGATCCTGCGGCGCTTTGGCCCGAGGCGAAATCGGTGATCGTCGTGGCCGAGCTATACACCCCCGACCACGATCCGCTGGCGGTTCTGGACCAGCCCGACCGGGCGGCGATCAGCGTCTATGCCCAAGGACGCGATTATCACGACCTGGTCAAGAAGCGGCTGAAGCGGCTGGGCCGCTGGCTGCTGGAGCAGGCGCCGGGCGAAGAGATCAAGGTCTTCGTCGATACCGCGCCGGTCATGGAAAAGCCGCTGGCGCAGGCGGCGGGGCTGGGCTGGCAGGGCAAGCACACCAACCTGCTGTCGCGCGATCTGGGAAGCTGGTTCTTCCTGGGGTCGATCTTCACCACCGTCCCCCTGCCCGCCGACGCGCCCGAGATCTCGCATTGCGGATCCTGCCGCGCCTGCCTGGACGCCTGCCCGACCGGCGCCTTTCCGGCGCCCTATCAGCTGGACGCGCGGCGCTGCATCTCTTACCTGACCATCGAACACAAGGGCCCGGTCGATCCCGAACTGCGCCCGCTGCTGGGCAACCGCATCTATGGCTGCGACGACTGCCTGGCGGTCTGTCCCTGGAACAAGTTCGCCCAGGCCGGGTCCGAGATGCGCTATCGCGGCATCGTCGCCGCCCCGCCGCTGGCGGAGTTGGCGGTGCTGGACGACGCGGGCTTTCGCGACCGGTTTTCCGGCAGCCCGATCAAGCGCATCGGGCGCGATCGGTTCGTGCGCAACGTGCTGTATGCGATCGGCAATTCGGGCGATGCGGGGCTGGCCCCCGTGGCGCGCGGGCTGGCGGGGGATCCCGATCCCACTGTCGCCGATGCCGCCCGCTGGGCTGCTGGGCGGCTGGCGCGGGCCTGACGGGCCGCAGTGACTGGCATCATCGACATAGCCCAGGGCGATGGCGCGCAGATCCAGCCGGTCTTCAGATATCGAAGGCCAAGGGCCCGTACAGGATCAGGCCCGGCTGGGACACCTCGGCCGCCTGCATCATCCGCGCCAGCCCGTCGACGGTCGTGCGGACCAGCCGCTGATGGGGATGGCCCACGGATTGCGCGAACAGCGCGGGCGTGTCGCCGGGCAGGCCATGGGCGCGCAGTCCGGCGGCCAGTTCGGGAAAGCTGCGCTGGCCCATGAAGACCACGGTCGTGACCGCCGGATCGGCGATGGCCGCCCAGTTGATGTCGCCCGGCAACTGCCCGGTCACGTCGGCGCCGGTGATGAACTGCACCCGCCGCGCGGTCAGCCGCCGGGTCAGCGGGATCCCCGCCGCCGCCGCCGCCGCACTGGCCGAGGTGACGCCGGGCACGATCTCGAACGGGATGCCCGCCGCCGCCAGCGCCACCAGCTCCTCCTCCAGCCGGCCGAAGAACCCGGCATCGCCCGATTTCAGCCGCACCACCCGAAGCCCGGCCTGGGCATGTTCGACCAGCAGCGCATTGACGTGATCCTGCCGGGCCGAGGGGCGGCCCGCGCGCTTGCCCACCGCGATCAGTTCGGCCTGGGGGCCGGCGTGGTCCAGCACCGGGCCGGATGCCAGGTCGTCGTAAAGCACCACCTGAGCCTCGGCTAGGCGGCGGGCGGCCTTGATCGTCAGCAGTTCGGGATCGCCCGGCCCGGCCGAGACCAGGGACACGAAACCGGGATGGGCGGCGGGATCAGGCAAGGGGGCGGCTTTCGTCCGGGGTTTCCCCGCTATACCACCCATGCCGGGCCAGGCAATCTGCGGCGGCGAAACTTTCGCCGCCGCGAACCGGGTTCCGCGACCTGAACGAAAGATGCGCAATGACCGTCATCCGCTGGTTTCGCCGCGTGCTGCGCCTGGACGACCGGGCCGCGCTTGCCGCCGCCGCGCAAGCGGGGCCGGTGATCCCCCTGGTGATCCTGGACCCGGCCCAGGCCCGTTCCAGGCGCATCATCCCTCCATCCCGAAGGACGCGCCCGTCGCCGCCGTGAGCCACCCGGCATGGGCGAGACGACGAAGGCGACGGCAGCCAGCAGGACAAGGTTCGGAAGGATGATGCGCATGGTACAGGCCTGGGTCGCGGTTGCGGATCTAGAGCGCGTTGCGTTTAATCGGTTTCATATCCTGCGGCGATGAAGAAGTTGTAGCATTCCTCAACGGTGAAGAACTCGCAGACCTGCCCGACAGCTTGCCATAAAGCCTCGTAGGTTCGAGCGGCGGCTCTCCGGATCAGCGCCTTGAGTTTCGCGAATTTGAGGGCGTGAACGCCATTGGTCCGAGTGAACGCCCGAATGATCTCGATGGGGTTCAGATCCGGGCTGTAGGGAGGCAAGCATAAGAACCACGCGCCGACGGCGCTCATGGTCGCCGCTGCCTTGGGGCTCTTGTGCGATGACAGGTTATCCGGAATGATCACATCGCCCGGTCGCAGTGTCGGGGCCAGTTGGGTCTCGACATAGAGCTCGAACAGTTTGCGGTTCATGGCACCGTCGATCACCCAGGGCGCATCCAGCCGGTCATGGCGCAGCGCGGCGATGAAGGGTTGAGTGTTCCAGTGGCCGAAGGGCACATGGTCGACAAGGCGCGCGCCTTTTGGAGACCATCCGGTGGCCTTGGCCATGTTCGTCTTCAGCGACGTCTCGTCGGTGAAACCAATGCGCGTCAAGGCGTTGCGCATGAACGGTTGGCGTCGTGCGATCCAGAAATGGCGTGCCTGCCGGATCTCAGGCCGCTTCCGTTCGACGGCTTGCAGGTCTTTTTTCGTGTGTCAGCCCGAGACCGCGCAAAAACCGCCAAACCGAGACACGGTGAATGGCGGTCCCGTGATGATCCGCCAGTTCGCCGACCAGGTCGTTCAGTGTCAGATCGGGTTTCGCCTGCATTCGCGCGGTGATCCAGTCCCGCACGCCAACCAATTTGCCATGACCACCACCATTGCCCTGCGCGCGCGGCTCCAGCCCGCCCGTCTCGCGCTTCAGGATCACCATGTCGTTGACGAACTTCACCGAAACCCGGAACCGCGCAGCGGCTGAACGGTGCGAGTTCCCTTCCTCCACAAACGCCACAACGCGTTCCCGGAGTGCCATAGGATGCGATCTGCCCATATCATCCCTCCACCTGTCATGTGGGCAGGGAATCACAGATCAAGCCACAGGGGTATCCTGAATCGGGAAAGCAGCAACGCGCTCTAATGCTTTTCTTCCAGTGGGCAGAAACATCATCATTCAGGCAGGGAGGTGAGAGATGAGGAAATTTCGATGCCGGTTCCGGTCGCCCGTCGATTGGCTTCGCTAGCACACGGGGGGGCGGAACGGCAACCATGGATCGCGAAGTCACGGCGAGGGTGAGCCTAAAGGAAAGCAAACACTTGCGCAGCCAACGCAAACTCGACGACCTGTGCCTCGATGGTCATTGAGATGCTCCTCGCTCCGCCATCCGGCTGCTTCTTGTCCGTTACGAGGACGCAGGCAGGGTGATCGCTGCAACGCGCATCAACGACCGCTTCGTCGGAGTCGCCGCGAGCGCCATGCTACACCGCCGTCAGGCTGATGGAGGCGGCATGATCGGGTCTGGCACCGGTGTCCGGGTTTAGTCCTTCCGCCCTTACCACCGACTACTCGGCCTTCAGCAGCGTCCAGCTCTCCACACCGAACCCCTGTGCCACGCGATATAGGTTGTCGATAGAGATATTTTGCTCTGACCGCTCGACCGCGCTGAGGTAGGTCCGGTTCAACCCACATTCATGCGCCAAATACTCCTGTGACCAGCCGCGCTCGGCCCGCAGCCTGCGCATGTTGCGCGCCACGATGTCTCGCAGAGGGCTTCTGGGGGTCGTCTTCATACACAATGCTATTGTGCGTCGACGCTTTTAATTCTACCTGTTTTAACATTCATTCGACATCAAGGAGCTAACCGATGCCCCGCCAATGTCCGCATTGCATGACCGAGATGCACGCCGAGGCCTAGACCTGCCCAGCTTGCGGGGCGATCCGGGGGGTGTGGGGCCGCTCGACGCTGGACGGCCGCAGCGCCGAGGCGGGCGAACGGGTCAGCATCCTGTTCTCGAATGGCGAGAATCTGGATTTCGTGGCAGACGGTGGCGACATCTTGCTGAGCAATTTCGACACGGCTGGGATGGGTGTGACCAACCTCTTCGTCCACAACGTCCGACAGGCGGAATGGGTCGAAATCGGCTTGGGCGGCAAGCGCCACCGCTTCAGCCTCGCCGGATCGGCGGCAGTGCTGGACGCGATCCGGCCGTGGATGACGGAAGACAAGCAGTGACCTCCCATGGGACCATACACGCAACCAACGGATATCGGCGCAGTGGGCCTGACTACCTGAACAGCCCGGGCATGGTGACGTTCACCATCAGCCGGGTCGTGATGGCCAAGATGACGATCGGCCGCCCCCTCAGCTGGAATAGGTTACGGGCGCGGCTGATGCATATCGCTGAAGGAGATACCGCCGATCTGCCGGCGGGCGTGAATGCAGAGATGGCATTGGCGGCCCTGCGATATCTTCCAGGACCTCCGGGCGCTTCCGTGGGAAGAGCTGAGGGCAGGAACCTGATGCGCTGAACGAGGGTTTCCGCCTAAGAAATGCTCAGGCGAGGTTCGGGCCACCGCCACCGCCACCGCCTCGCCGGATCAGCGGCAGCGCTCGATACGACCCAGCGACAAATGACAGGAGATCATGATGACCCTGCAACTGTTCAAAGGCGAACTGCCCGCATCGATCTTCCAGTCGGATGAGGTCAAGGCACGCAACTGGTGGGCCGCGCTGACCGAACCGGAGCAGGAAGAGCGCATCTACGACCTCACCCAGGTGCTGGAATTCTACGGTATCGACCTGCCCGACAGCGATGAGCGCTGGAGGATGGCCTGCTGGGAAAGCGAATTCGCCTGACCCCGTCCCTACGGCCCGTCGTGATGCGAGCGGGCCGGGGCCAGGCTGCGCGCAAACCGCATTCCGACCGCCCCCACGAGGCTGGGGCGGAAAGCGGTTTGCGGCCGCCCAACGGGCGGCACCCTTCAAGCCGCCGCCGGTCAAAAATCTCCCATCTCCAACCCGGCTTGGCTGCGCTGGCGCTGCACCGTTGGTGTCCTGCACAAGCCCCAGAAAATGGAGCGGGCCTTCCGGCAGCTGGGCTGATTGAAGTAAGCCCCGCAGAAAATGGGAACATCCTTCCAATTAACCTTGCAAATCGGGAATTTATATCCATAATTGCAAGGATGTTGATCGAGCGCCGTATCACCGCAACCGTGAAGTCCCTTCTGGACGACAGCCCCGCCGTTGCCCTGCTGGGGCCGCGCCAAGTGGGTAAGACCACGCTGGCGCAGGAGCTGAGGGAAGAGCGGCCGTCGCTCTATCTCGACCTCGAATCCAGCGCCGACCGGGCCAAGCTCTCGGACCCCGAACTCTACCTTTCGGCGCATGAGGACAAGCTGGTCATTCTCGATGAGGTCCAGCGCGTGCCGAACCTGTTCCAGAACCTGCGCGGCCTGATCGACCGGAGTCGGCGCAAGGGGCTGCGGGCGGGTCGGTTTTTGCTGCTCGGCTCGGCCTCCATCGACCTGCTGCGGCAATCCGGCGAGACGCTGGCGGGCCGGATCGCCTATGCCGAGCTTGCCCCCCTCGATACGCTGGAGGTTTCCGCTGCCGATCTGGATCGGCTCTGGCTCCGGGGCGGTTTCCCAGACAGCTTCCTCGCCCGCGACGATCAGGCCAGCCTGCGCTGGCGGCGCGACTTCATCCGCACCTATCTGGAGCGCGACATTCCCGCGCTCGGCCCCCGCATCGCGGCCGAGACGCTGCGGCGCTTCTGGACCATGCTGGCGAATCGGCAATCCGGCCTGTCGAACGCCGCCGAGCTGGCCCGCGCGCTTGGGGTCGATGCCAAGACCGTCGCCTCCTATCTCGACCTGCTGGTCGATCTGATGCTGGTGCGCCGCCTGGAGCCCTGGCACGCGAATATCGGCAAGCGGCTGGTCAAGTCCCCCCGCATCTATGTCCGCGACACCGGCATCCTGCATGCCCTTCTGGGGCTGGCGACACTGGATGACGTTCTCGGCCACCCTGTCGCGGGCGCCAGTTGGGAGGGGCTGATCATCGAGACCGCCCATGCCGTGATGCCTGCCGGCACTCAGGCCCAGTTCTACCGCAGCGGCGCGGGAGCCGAGGTCGATCTGGTGCTGATCCTGCCGGGCGGCGCGGTCTGGGCCGTCGAGGTCAAGCGCAATCTGGCGCCGAAGGTCGAGCGCGGCTTCCACTCGGCCTGCGAAGACCTGCAACCTGCGCGGCGGATCGTGGTCTATCCGGGGGACGAGGCTTTCCCGCTGCCGAACGGCATCGAGGTCATGTCGCTGCACCAGTTCGGGCAGGATCTGTTGGCACTTCATCCGTAAGCAATGCGGTCGCCCAGAGGGCGGTATGGGGGGATCGATCTTCTTCACGGGCGGAGAAAGCTGGGTACCGGGGCGCAGCACTTGGTCCGACATTTTGCGGGTGGTACGAAAGTACCGGGCCCCGCAAAATAATAGTCCGTCACTAATATTTAGCGAAATCGCAAAAGGTAGGCCACTCTGGGCTATGCGTTGGACGAGAATGCTGCCCGCATCCGCCTCGGTCAGATGCCCCCGGACAGATCGTCCAGGAAGGCCTGTTCGTCAGGCATACGGCGGAAGCCAGCGGCTCTGACCTGCGCCTGAAGCGCTGCAATTGGCCCGCCGGAGCTCGGCACCGGCTCGCTCACGGCCAGACTGTCGTAAAACCGGCGCTCTTTCGGCCCCATCGCACCCAGATCGGCGGCTGTCGCCAGTGCGTAGAGCCGGCAGCAGGCGCGGACGTCAAGCCGCGTGGCCATGGTCCTGTCGGCCGCGATCCGCGCCAGAACCGGATAATCGCTGAGCAGATAAGTCATCATCAAGCTCTCCACACCCAAGGGGCGCATAGGGGCACGGCCAGCACATGCACATGTGGGTGGGCTTCATCGAGATGCTCGACGATGCTCAGCACTTCGGCCTGGTTCCGAACCGCATCGTCCTTGGCGAAGGCGATCACGTCCTTGCGCCAGCGCAGGTAATCGGCCTCATCCATATCTTCGACCGGGTCGGGGAAACTGAACACGCTGCCGATCATCACATGCGTGTCCGAGCGGATGGTCTGCAGCGCCTCCTTTCGATCCGGCTGCTCCTTGCGCAACCGACGCAACTGCTTGTTCTGTTCGGCGATGCGCTGCTCGATTAACGCAACCACCTCCGAGGGCCGGATGCCTTCGAGGATGGCCGGCGGCTGTGGATTCCCGACATGCGGGCAGGCCCCGTCCAGCCGCTCGGCCTCATCCGCGACCTCGCTGACAGACCTGCTCTTGCTGTTACCCTTGCGCGAATAGGTCTGCTTGTGCGCGAAGATGGATTTCCCGGTACGCTCAGACATAACGCAATCCCTCGCTGAAGCCTGCGGCGCGCACTTGGCTGTGGGAAACCAGCTCCAGGTACAGCGCCATGCGGACCTGCCCAACGCTCAGGGTCCGGCACAGGGGATGACGGGATTTGGATCCAGTCGGCAGTTTTGGCCGCATGTGCCGGGGTGGGCACCTGAGCGGGTTCCGGCTCGTCCTCGATGTAATCGCGCCAACGGCCCGCCCTGAACCAGTTATCAGAGAAGCAGACCTTTGAGCGCGTATAGCCTGCGGTCTCCAGCGCATAGCGCTTTACAGCCGAGAGAAGCTTTTCATGCCCGACCTCCTGAAGCGCGGCTTCGACATGGCGCAGACTGGATGCCTCGTCGCGACATCGGTCGGTTGGATAGGCCTTCAATATCTCCAGAGACTCTGCCGCCCCCTCGCGTGCGCACGCGCGCGAAGGTGGTTTATGGATGGTTTCAGGATGGTTTGGGGTCCGCTGTGGACGGGGTACCGGGTCCGCAGCGGACCCGGTTCCGGGTTCACGGTAGACCCCGTCCTCTGTGGACCCCGTCATCATCGGGTTCGGCAATACCCTCCAGGGTGCGGACGGCGGCAAGGGAAATGCGATAAACAACGGTGAAACCGTTCTTGCAGGCACGGCGGCCGGTCTCGATCAGGATGCCTTCCTTCAGGAACTCGTTGATCGTGCGCTTGACGGTGGTTTCGCCAAGCTCGGTATGCCGTTGGATCGTTCCCTTGGAACACCAGATGCCCAACCCGTCATCGCTGGCCTTGTCGGCCAGAAACATGATGATCTGCTTTCGGACCGGACTGCCGAAGCGCCGCCCGGCGCAAAGATCCGCAACCTTCCAACTCATGCCGCATCTCCCCACGGGGTTGCGCGGCGGGAAGCTGTGACATATTCTTTTGTCAGAAGACCTTTGACAGTGCCGTCGGATGGAGTGCCAGCTCCTCCGGCGGTTTTCTTTTGTGCAGGCGAGGCCCAAACTGCGGGACACCTGCGTCATAACCTATTGATTTGCATGCTGCCGCATTGCACGAATGCAGGACACCATTTCGTTGATTTCGTTCAGTTTTCAGAAGAAGTGGTGGGCGACCCTGGAATCGAACCAGGCATGGGTCTCCCCGGCGGAGTTACAGTCCGCTGCCGCACCTTGCAGCACGTCGCCCGCCGAGCCATTCGGCGTGGGGGGTCATTAACGGGCAGGGGCCGGGGCGTCAAGCGGATTTCCGGGCCTTGCGTCCGGGCTGCGGGACGCGCGATGAAGGGGCCAGCGACAAAGGATCCTGCGCATGTCCGAGCGACCGGGAAAGCCCAAGAAACCCGCCTGGGTGATCGACAAGGAACGCGCCCGCCGCGCGGGGGCCGCGGAAACCGTGTGGCTGTTCGGCCTGCACGCCGTGCGCGACGCGCTGGCCAATCCGGCGCGCGAAAAGCTGCGGCTGGTGGTGACGCCCAATGCCCTGGACCGGCTGGGCGAGCTTCACGGAGTCGTGCCGGACATCACCGATCCCCGCGTCTTCGGCAAGGCGGTGCCGCTGACCCCCGACAGCGTCCACCAGGGCGCCGCGCTGGAGGTGAAGCCGCTGAAATGGGGCGGTCTCAGCGATGTGGTGCTGCGGCAGGCGCCGGGCGAGCGGCGGCCGCTGCTGGTCGCGCTGGACCGCGTGACCGATCCGCACAACATCGGCGCCATCCTGCGGTCGGCCGAGGTGTTCGGCGCCCGCGCCGTCATCGCCCCCGCCCGTCATTCGGCCCCCGAAACCGGCGCGCTGGCCAAGACCGCCTCGGGCGCGTTGGAGCGGCAGCCCTATCTGCGCGTCCCCAACCTGGCCGAGGCGCTGTCGCAGTTGAAGGGCATGGGCTTCACGCTGATCGGGCTGGACGGGACCGGCGACACCCCCCTGCCCGACCTGCTGGCCACCCTGCCCGGCCGCGCCCTGTGCCTGGTCCTGGGCGCCGAGGGTCCGGGGATGCGCGACCTGACGCTGAAAAGCTGCGATCACGTTGCGCGGATTCCCTTTGCCGCCGATTTCGGGTCGCTGAACGTCTCGAACGCCGCGGCCGTGGGGCTGTATGCGGCCAGCACGGCATAGGGATCACATCCCTGCGACAATCGGCGCGGCGGCGTTGAGAATCGGGTCCGGTGCTGCCAATGAGGCATCCTGCCGCCACAAAACCGCCCGATCCATGAAACCGCTGCTTCTTTCGCTGATCCTGACCTCGGCCCCCGTCCTGCCGGCGATCGCCCAGGACTGGGCCATCGACGGGCTGGACGCGGTGGGCTTTCTGGAAAGCGGCCGCCCGGTCCCCGGACGGGGCGACATTTCGACGCTGTGGAAAGGCCAGGTCTGGCATTTCGCGACCGAGGAGAACCGCAGCCGGTTCGAAGCCGATCCGCGCAGCTTTGCCCCGGCCTTCGGCGGTCTCTGCCCCGTCGCCTTGGCCGAAGGACGGCGGGTGGCGGGCGATCCGCGTCATGTCCTGATCATCGGCAACAGACTATATCTGGTGGGATCCGGCAAGGCAGCCCGCAAGTTGCAGCAGGCCCCGCGCGACATTCTGGCGCGCGCCCAGGAACGCTGGGAACGGTGACGCGGGTGCGGGCGAAATTCCATCACGAATTCGCGATATGTCTGGAACTTTTCGGGGGTGTTGCCCATTTACCATTTGGAACATGACCCCGGAACCGTCATGTTCAGATCACTGTCCCTCGTTCCGCGACTTGCGCCCGGCCAGAATTCTGGACCGGGCGCCTTTTCTGTGTAATGGTGCCCACAACTTTTAGACGAGGAGGGGAGACCCGTCATGGAAGTCGATTTCAAGGACGACGAAGATATCGCCCGGATTGCCCGTGGCGTGAAGGTCATTGCGGTTGTGGGCCTGTCGCCGAACGAGGCGCGGCCCAGCTGGGGCGTGGCGCGGTATCTGCAAGCGAACGGCTATCGCGTTATTCCCGTCAATCCCGGCCCGGCGGGCGGCAAGATTCTGGGAGAGACCGTCTATGCCCGCCTGTCGGACATTCCGACGACGATTCCCGTGCAGATGGTTGACATCTTCCGCAGATCCGAAGCCGTCGGTCCCATCGTGGATGAAGCCCTGGCACATCTTCCCCACCTGAATTCGATCTGGCTGCAACTGGGCATCCGCAACGACGCGGCGGCGTCGCGGGCCGAGGCGCGGGGCATCACCGTGATCCAGGACCGCTGCCCCAAGATCGAATTCCCGCGCCACCTGTAAGGCGTCGCAAAAGGCCCCGGCGCTGCGCCGGGGCCTTGTCCTTATTGCCCCTGCGCGGTTTGCAGCAGGTCGGTGATCCGCCTGACCGCCGCGCGACGGTTTTCGCGCACATCGCCCTCCCGGCGGATTTGCAGGAACTGTTCGCCATAGCCCTGCACGACCAGGTTTTCCGGCGCCACCTGGAAATATTCCGACAGCGCCAGGGCCACCGATTCCGCGCGGCGGTCCGACAGGGCAAGGTTCGCCGCGTCGGGGCCGACCGTATCGGTATGGCCCTCGATCAGGAACACCTCTTGGGGGTTCTTCGCGATCGCGTCCTGGATCACGTTGCCCAGGGCGGACAGCTGCCGGACCTGGTCGGGCGAGATCGCCGCAGACCCCGTGTCGAAGGTGATCGCGTCGATCGTCACCGGCGGGACCAGGGCGCGGACCTGCGGGATGGACCGGATCTGCCCCAAGCTGAACCGGCGGTCGATATCCACCTCGCGCCGCAAGGCCGCACGCAGGGCAGCCTCGTCCTGGGACACGCCGGTGGCGGTCGCGGGTGCAGGCGCGGGCAGGGTCGAGACATCGACCGGTTCCACCCCTGCGGTGTCGTCGATCAGGCGGGTCTGCGTGCCGTCGGCCGAGACCAGCGTGCGGCGCAGCACCCGCAGATCGGCGTCGCGGATGGTGACGACGCGGCTTCCATCGGCGCGGGACACCACCGTGCGCGACGACCCGTCGTCGAAATTCTCGGTCGCGACGGTCGATCCGGGCTGGCGCAGCAGGGCCACCTCGTCCTTGATCACCTCCTGGCTGCCATCGGCGCGGGTCACGACGACCCGGTCAGGCGCCGACAGCGCCACCTGGCGGTTGTTGTTGAGATAGGATCCCACCGCGACGGCACCCAGGCCCAGCAGCAGCGCCTTGGCCAGGTCGTTGTCGTCGTCATCATCGCCGCGTTCGGCCGTCTGCGCCTGCTGCGGCGCCAGGGCATCGCGCAGGCTGGTCGCGAAATCCTCGGACGAGGAACGGCTGTTCTCCTTGGTGATCTGCTGTTCGGCGACCTCGCCCTGCTGATCGTCGTCAAGAGCGGCTGCCGTCGCCGCGCCAGTCTCCTCGGCGGCCTGCTGGGCGCCTTCGGTGGCGGGGGCATCGGCCTCGGGCGCGCTTTCGGACGGCGGGGCGGATGGGTCGGCCGCAGGGGGCTGGCCTTCGGCGGCGGCTTCGGGGACCGCCTGTTCGCGGGCCAGGGCGTCGCCCAGGTCATTCTGATCCGGCGTCGCAGGGGTGTCCGTCTGCGCCTGCCCCGGTTCCGCTTCGGCCGCCTCGCCCTTGGGGGCGGACTGTTCGGCCTGCGAGGCGTCGGCGTCGCTCAGGGGATCGGCGCTTTCCCCGGCCTCGGTGGGGACGGGTTCGGTGGGGGCGGGTTCGGTGGGGGCGGGTTCGGGACGGTCGGCCTGCTGTTCGCGGGCGGCCGGGGCGGGCCGTTCCTGGTCCTGCTGACGCGCGTCCCCGGCCGTGGCCGGGGGTTGCTCATCCTGCTGACGGGGGGCTTCGGCCGGGCGTTCGGCCTGGGCATCGGCGGTGGATTGCTCTTGTTCCGCCTGGCGTTCGGCGCGCTCCTCGGCCCGCTGCGACTTGCCTTCGGCATCCGCCGGGGCCTCGGCCTGCGCCGGACTTTCTGCGGGTTCAGCCTGCGCCTCGGCCTCCTGCGGCGCGGGGGTTGCGTCGGCCGCAGGTTCAGGCGCCGGGGCTTCGGGTTCGGCTGCTGCCTCGGCTTCCGGTTCCGCAGCGGGTGATTCGGGTGCCGGGGCTTCGGGTTCGGCTGTTGCCTCGGCTGGAGTCTCGGCCGCGGTCTCGGCTGCCGGTTCCGGGGCGGCGGGTTCCGCCGGCGCTGCCTCGGCCTCGGCCTCGGGGGCTGCCGGCTCGGCCTGCTGTTCCTGGACAGGCGGCGGGGGCGGCTGTTCACCTTCCGCAGGCGCGCCTTGGGCCTGGGCCATGGGCGGCAGCAGCAGCGACAGGCAGGCCGCGATGGCGGTCGTGTTGTTGATCATGCGGCGCATCGGGATCCCCTTGCCTCGAACGGATTGATCTGTCGCGCATTTAACCAGCAGCCGAAGTTGCCGGTTCCAAACATGCGCGTGACCCGGTGGTGATGGGCGGGAATCCCAATGCAAAAGGGCGCGACCCTAGGTGTTTGATCCCACGGTTTGATGGTGCGATCCTTTCTCAGGGATGGAGGGAAGCATTATGGGCCAGGTTCGTCACGGGAGCGCCACGACCACGCACGCCGTCAGAGCTGCAATACAACGATCGCAAGCTTCGCTCGCGACGCTGAGCCGGGAGCTCGGCATTAACCCCAAGACAGTGGCGAAGTGGCGCAAGCGAGCGACGGTCGATGATCTCAAGACAGGGCCGAAGGAGCCACGCTCCACGGTTTTGACAGAAGCCGAGGAGGCGGCCATCGTCGCGTTCAGGCTGCACACGCTTTTGCCGCTGGACGACTGCCTCTATGCCCTGCAGCCATCAATTCCACACCTGACACGCTCAGCGCTGCATCGGTGCCTTCAGCGCCACGGCATCTCTCGACTGCCCGACGTGGAAGGCGACAAGCCGAAACGGTCGAAGTTCAAGCGCTACCCTATCGGCTTCTTTCATATCGACATCGCCGAGGTGCAGACTGCTGAAGGCAAGCTTTACCTGTTCGTCGGCATTGACCGCACGAGCAAGTTTGCCGTGACCCAGCTCGTCGACAAGGCGGACAGGAAGACAGCTTGGGAGTTCCTGCAGCACATGCTCGAAGCCGTGCCCTATCAGGTCCATACCATCCTCACCGACAACGGTATTCAGTTCGCCGAGCAGCCTCGGAACCGGAACACCATCTATTCCAGACCTATGCGCTTTGACATGATCTGCGAGGCCAACGGCATTGAGCACCGCCTGACGAAGCCCAACCACCCGTGGACCAACGGTCAGGTCGAGCGGATGAACCGCACGATCAAGGACGCCACCGTCAAACGCTTTCACTACACCAGCCACGACGAGCTCCGCACGCATCTCGCCGACTTCATGGCAGCCTACAACTTCGCGCGTAGGCTCAAGACCCTCGGCGGCCTCACGCCCTACGAATACATCTGCAAGATCTGGACATCAGAGCCAGACAGATTCATCCTAAACCCGATCCACCAGATGCCGGGACTGAACACCTAGGCCGCGCCCTTGCCGAAATGCCATGCCAGTCAGGGCCTAAACGCCGTCGCCGACGAAAGCCTTTTCGACCACGAATTCGCGGGGTTCGGAATTCGCGCCCTCGCGCAGGCCGAAGCCTTCCAGCACCGCCTTCACATCGACGTTGAAGGCCAGGCTGCCGCAGACCATCGCCCGGTCGGTCTCGGGCGAGATCGGCGGCAGGCCCAGATCGGCGAAGACCTTGCCCGAGGTCATATTGTCCGTGATCCGGCCCATGCGCGGCGATTCCTCGCGCGTGGTGGTGGGGTAATAGATCAGGCGGCTGGCGAAATCCTCGCCATAGATCTCGCCCAGCAGGGGATCGTTCTTGAGGTTTTCGACCAGTTCGCGGCCATAGCTCAACTCATCCGCCGTGCGGCAGGTGTGCATCATGATGACCTGTTCATATCGTTCGTAGGTTTCCGGGTCGCGCATCAGCGACGCGAAGGGCGCGATGCCGGTGCCGGTCGCCAGGAACCACAGCCGCTTGCCGGGCAGCAGCGCGTCCAGGACCAGCGTGCCCACGGGCTTGGGGCGCAGGATGATCTGGTCGCCCGGCTGGATATGCTGCAATTTCGAGGTCAGCGGCCCGTCCGGCACCTTGATCGAATAGAACTCCAGCTCATCGTCCCAGTTGGGCGAGGCGATGGAATAGGCCCGCAGCAAGGGCTTGCCGTTGTCGCCCAGAAGGCCGATCATCACGAATTCGCCCGACCGGAAGCGCAAGGACGCGGGGCGCGTCACGCGGAAGGAAAACAGGCTGTCCGTCCAGTGCTTCACGGCCATGACCGTCTGCGCGTCGGGAAGCGTCTTCTGGGCGGGCTTGGGGGCGGCGTCGGCCACGGGAATGTCCAGGGTCATCTGCGGTCCTGCGTGTTCTAGTCGATGCGGCGGCGGGGCGAAACCCCTAGCCCGCCAGCTTGGCGCGGTGGTCGAAGGCCTTCCAGTCGGCCCGCGCGATCCATTGGTCCTGCGGCTGGCGGGCGGCGATGTCGGGGGCGACCTCGACCTCGTCGAAACCCACGCGGCGGGCCATGGCATATTGGTCCGCGATCAGGCGCCCGGATGCGCGCAACCGGCCCTTGAAGCCCAGTTCCCGCAGGCGGCGCGCCAGCGAAAAGCCGCGCCCGTCGGTGAAGGACGGAAAGTCGATGGCGATCAACTCGCGGTCCAGATGCTGGGCCAGTTCCGCCAGCGGCGTGTCCGAGGCAAGGGTTTCCTCGGCCTCTTGGACCAGCGGGTGAAAGCCGTCGTCGCGCGCAAGGACGCGTTCGCTGTTCAGCCGGTCTGTCATGCCGGAACCTTTCCGCGGACGATCTTGCCGCCGATGAAGTGGATGCCGCATTCGGTCTTGGCCTGCCCGCGCCAGCGTCCGGCGCGCGGATCCTCGCCCGGCTTCACCGGCGAGGTGCAGGGCGCGCAGCCGATGGACGGATAGCCGCGCGCCACCAGCGGATGGCGCGGCAGGTTGTTTTCGGCCATGTATTCCTGCACATCCTCGCTGCGCCAATGGGCCAGCGGGTTGATGCGCAGGCGCGACGGCGGCTCGGGTTCAAAGAATTCCAGCGCGGCGCGGTCGCTGTTCTGGAACCGCTTGCGTCCGGTGATCCAGGCGTCATAGCCCGACAGGACGCGTTCCAGCGGCACCGTCTTGCGGAAATCGCAGCAGGCATTGGCGTCGACCTGGTGCAGCGTGCCGTCGGGATCGTGGCGGGCGACCTCGATCTCGCTGGCGCGGATCATCTGCACATTGGTCAGGCCCAGCTTCGCCGACACGTCGCGCTGATATTCCAGCGTCTCGGGGAACAGCATCTGCGTGTCGATGAACAGCACCGGCAGGCCCGGCGCCACCACGCTGACCATATGCAGCAGCACCACCGATTCGGCGCCGAAAGAGGATACCAGCGTCACCCGGCCCAGGTCGGGGTCGCTGACCGCGCGGCGCAGAACCTCGGTCGCGGCATGATGGCGATAGCGGTCGTTCAGCCGCGCGGCGCGGCTGTCCAGGGTATCGTCAAGCATGGGCAGGCTCGGGATAGAGGGCGGCCTTGAAGGGCGCGGGGCCCAGCCTGCGATAGGCGTCGATGAAGCGTTCGGACGCGTCCGCCCGCACCTCCAGATACGCCCGCAGCAGCCGGTCGATGGCGGGCACGACCTGGTCATAGGGGAAGCCAGCGCCGGCGCGTTCGCCGATGGCCGGGATGTCGTAGCCGTCGCCGCCCAGCGTGATCTGATAGTTCTCCACCCCCGCGCGGTCCAGGCCCAGGATGCCGATATGGCCCAGATGGTGATGGCCGCAGGCGTTGATGCAGCCGGAAATGCGGATGTTCAGCTTGCCGATCTCGTCTTCCAGGCCGTTATCCTTGAAATGGGTCGCGATCTCTTGCGCGATGGGGATCGAGCGCGCGGTGGCCAGCGTGCAGTAATCCATGCCGGGGCAGGCGATGATGTCGCTGGTCAGCCCGGCATTGGCCGTCGCCAGCCCAGCCTTTTGCAGCGCCGCATAGACGGCGGGCAGGTCGGATTTGTGGACATGGGGCAGCACGACGTTCTGGTCGTGGCTGACGCGCAGGTCGGCATGGCCGTATTGCTCGGCCAGGTCGGCCAGCAGGCGCATCTGGTCCGCGCCCGCATCGCCCGGCGTCGCGCCATGCGTCTTGAAGGTCACGATCACGCTGGCATAGCCGTCGACCTTGTGCGGATGCAGGTTCGTGTCCGTCCAGCTGCGGAATGCGCCGTTCTTCGCCCGCTCGGCCTCGAAGGTGTCGGTTGCGCCGTTGCGGAAGGCGGGGGCGGCGAAGCGGTCGCGGAAGATCGCCAGGGCCTCGCGGTCGGCGCCGTGGAAGTCGCGGCGGCGGTTCTGGAATTCCTCCTCGACCTCGGCCTTGAACACGTCCAGCCCGCGTTCGTGGACGGTGATCTTGATGCGGGCCTTGTATTTGTTGTCGCGCCGCCCCGACAGGTTATAGGTCGAGATGATCGCCTCGATATAGGCCAGCAGCTCTTCCTCGGGCAGGAAGTCGCGGATCACCTTGCCCAGCATCGGCGTGCGGCCCAGGCCGCCGCCCACCCAGACCTCGAAACCCGTCCTGCCGTCCTGCTGGCGCAGGCGCAGGCCGATGTCATGGGCGGCGACAAGCGCCCGGTCGCGCGCGGCGCCGGTAATGGCGATCTTGAACTTGCGCGGCAGGAACTGGAACTCCGCATGGTCGGTGGACCAACTGCGCAGCAGTTCCGCATAGGGGCGCGGGTCCATGTATTCGTCGGCGGCGGCGCCCGCGAAGGCGTCGGTCGTCACGTTGCGGATGGTGTTGCCGGATGTCTGGATGGCGTGCATCCCGACCGAGGCCAGCTTGTCCAGCATGTCGGGGATGTCCACCAGCCGGGGCCAGTTGAACTGGATGTTCTGCCGCGTGGTCCAGTGGCCATAGCCCTTGTCATAGGTTTCCGCCAGATGGGCCAGCATGCGCATCTGGTCGGGGCTGATCGTGCCATAGGGGATGGCGATCCGCAGCATATAGGCGTGCAGTTGCAGATAGACGCCGTTCATCAGGCGCAGCGGGCGGAATTCGTCTTCCGTCAGGCTGCCGTCCAGGCGGCGTTCGACCTGGGCGCGGAACTGAGCCGCCCGGTGGCGCACATAGTCGGTCTCGACGGGACGAACGTCAAACATTGCTGGCCTCGGTCAGTTTGGCTTGCTTCAGGGTCTGGATGCCGTGGAAATAGTTGGACGGTCCACGCTGGCGGAACGCCTCGCGGAAATGGGTCGGCTCGGGGCCGTTGGGGCCGCGCCGGGCTTCCACCAGATAGGGGCCGACGACGATGTTCGACTGCCCCACCGCCTTCAGCAGCGCCAGATCCGCGATGGCCTCGTCCTCGAACAGGGTCGCGCGCGCGGGATCGGCGGTCCAGCCGTCCTCGCACATCCAGACGTTATGGCCTTCGCGCAGATCGTTTGCGGTGATGACGCCGGGCTTGGCGGCCGTCGGAACGAAGGCTTTGCTCATGGTCGGACCCTTTCGGATTGGTCTCTCTAATATAGAATTTTGTTCTGGATCTTTGCGATAGGGTCTGGAAAATAAGGACATTCAGCCCAGATGGTCGGACATGTCGGAACAGCTTCCACAGATTGCAGGTGCAGCGAAAACAAATTTCCGGCTCGACGAGGTGGATCGCAAAATCCTGTCCCTGTTGCAAGAGGATGCGAGCCTGTCGCTGGACCAGATCGCCGACCGCGTGGGGGCGTCCAAGACCCCCGTCTGGAACCGGATCCGCAAGCTGCGAGAGGCGGGCGTGATCCGCAGGCAGGTGGCGATTCTCGACCCCGAGGCCCTGGGGCTGGAGGCCTGTTTCTTCGTCCTGATCCGCACCAGCGAACATGACAAGGACTGGGCCGCGCGCTTCCTGAAAGCCCTGCGCGACCGCCCCGAGGTGATCGAGGCGCATCGGCTGGCGGGCGACATCGACTATATCCTGAAGGTGCAGGTGCGCAACGCGCGCGCCTATGACCGCTTCTACCAGTCCCTGATCGGCGAGGTGAAGATCCACAACGTCACCGCCCTGCTGTCGATGGAGGAGATCAAGGCGACAAGCGCGCTTCCCATCCCGGAAGTGGGGCGCTAGGTGTTTGATCCCACGGTTTGATGGTGCGATCCTTTCTCAGGGATGGAGGGAAGCATTATGGGCCAGGTTCGTCACGGGAGCGCCACGACCACGCACGCCGTCAGAGCTGCAATACAACGATCGCAAGCTTCGCTCGCGACGCTGAGCCGGGAGCTCGGCATTAACCCCAAGACAGTGGCGAAGTGGCGCAAGCGAGCGACGGTCGATGATCTCAAGACAGGGCCGAAGGAGCCACGCTCCACGGTTTTGACAGAAGCCGAGGAGGCGGCCATCGTCGCGTTCAGGCTGCACACGCTTTTGCCGCTGGACGACTGCCTCTATGCCCTGCAGCCATCAATTCCACACCTGACACGCTCAGCGCTGCATCGGTGCCTTCAGCGCCACGGCATCTCTCGACTGCCCGACGTGGAAGGCGACAAGCCGAAACGGTCGAAGTTCAAGCGCTACCCTATCGGCTTCTTTCATATCGACATCGCCGAGGTGCAGACTGCTGAAGGCAAGCTTTACCTGTTCGTCGGCATTGACCGCACGAGCAAGTTTGCCGTGACCCAGCTCGTCGACAAGGCGGACAGGAAGACAGCTTGGGAGTTCCTGCAGCACATGCTCGAAGCCGTGCCCTATCAGGTCCATACCATCCTCACCGACAACGGTATTCAGTTCGCCGAGCAGCCTCGGAACCGGAACACCATCTATTCCAGACCTATGCGCTTTGACATGATCTGCGAGGCCAACGGCATTGAGCACCGCCTGACGAAGCCCAACCACCCGTGGACCAACGGTCAGGTCGAGCGGATGAACCGCACGATCAAGGACGCCACCGTCAAACGCTTTCACTACACCAGCCACGACGAGCTCCGCACGCATCTCGCCGACTTCATGGCAGCCTACAACTTCGCGCGTAGGCTCAAGACCCTCGGCGGCCTCACGCCCTACGAATACATCTGCAAGATCTGGACATCAGAGCCAGACAGATTCATCCTAAACCCGATCCACCAGATGCCGGGACTGAACACCTAGGGTCGCGGCGACCGCAGGAGGCCGCATGTCCGACTATACGATCTGGCACAATCCGAAATGCTCGACATCCCGCTTTGTGCTGCAAGCCCTGCGGGATGCGGGGGCGGACGTGACGGTGCGCGATTATCAGGCGCAGCCGCCTTCGGTCGATGAGCTGCGCAACGCCCTGGACCGGCTGGGCGTCACGCCCCGCGAATTGCTGCGGCGGAAGAACACGCCCTATGACGACCTGGGGCTGGCTGATCCGTCGCTGTCCGACGACGCGCTGATCGCGGCCATGGCGGATCATCCGGCGCTGATCGAACGCCCGGTGGTCTTCGGCCCCCAGAGTGCGCGGCTGTGCCGCCCCAAGGAAACCGTCTTCGACCTGTTGGGCGGGTGATGACGCCGAACCTTCTGATCGTCGCGCAAGGCGGGTGGTTGGAACTCCAGGCGATCATCTTCGCGGCCGGCCTGCGCCATTCCGCCCCGGCTTCACCGGCCGCCTGATCGTCGCCGAACCCCGGCCCCGACCTTGCGGGGCTGGACGGCGGCATGACCTGCCATTACCGCAACCTGCCGCTGCGCCATGCCCGCGAACCCGACGCGGCGCTGGCGGTGCTGGAAGCCGCCGTCGCGCCCGACCGGATCAAGAAACGGCTGCGCGGCTGGGAAGCGGCCGGTGGTGGGACTAGCCCTGCCCCACCGAGACCTGCACAGGGATCCCGCGCGGCAGGGAACAGCCGACCATCGAACCGGCCTTGGCCTCCTCGATCAGCGGCGCGGGGTCCGACCCGTCCTCGGTGGCGCATTGCACCATCATGTCCGCGCCGGTGGCGATCAGCGGCTCGCCCTCCATCGTCAGATGCACCTTGACCGCGACCGAGGCGATGCCCACCCCGCGCCGATGCGCGATGTGACGCAGGTCGTTGCAGAAGCAGCCGCCGATGGCGAGCGCCAGCAGCTGCGCGCCGTTGAAGCCCAGGCCCATGCCGCCCGCCTTGCCCTGGGGCCGGTCGGCGATCAGGCAATGGCCGCCCGCCCAGCCGACGGCGGCCTCGGTCCCCGGCACGTTCATCAGGCTGACGCTGACCACAGGCATGGCGATCCCCCCGCTGACTGTTGCCAGCCTAGCACGATCACGGCGCGCTGTCTGTCACTCCTCGCCCGCGCCCTCGGTCGAACCGCGCCAGATGTTCACGTCGCCGCCCGCCGACAGGTCGTCGATGCGCGCCAGTTCGTCCGCGCTGAAATCCAGCCGGTCCAGCGCGCCGACGCAATCGGCCACCTGCGAGGCGCGGGACGCCCCGATCAGCGCACTGGTCACGCGCCCGTCGCGCAGCGCCCAGGCGACCGCCATCTGCGCCAGCGTCTGCCCGCGCGCGGCCGCCAGATCGTTCAGCCCGTTCAGGCGGCGGATCATGTCGTCGGTCAGCCAGTCCTGCGCCAGCGACTTGCCCTGCGCCGCGCGGCTGTCCTGCGGGATGCCCTTCAGGTATTTGCCGGTCAGCATCCCCTGCGCCAGCGGGGTAAAGACGATGCTGCCGATCCCCTCGTCGTCCAGCGTATCCAGCAGCCCGTCGCGTTCGATCCAGCGGTTCAGCATGTTGTAGCTGGGCTGGTGGATCAGGCAGGGCGTGCCCAGGTCGCGCAGGATCGCCGCCGCCTCGCGCGTCCGCGCGCTGTTATAGCTGGAAATCCCGGCATAGAGCGCCTTGCCCGACCGCACGATCCGGTCCAGCGCGCCCATGGTCTCCTCCAGCGGGGTGTCGGGATCGAAGCGGTGGGAATAGAAGATGTCGACGTAATCCACGCCCAGCCTTTTCAGCGACTGGTCGCAGGACGCGATCAGGTATTTGCGGCTGCCGTATTCGCCATAGGGGCCGGGCCACATGGTCCAGCCCGCCTTGCTGCTGATCACCAGTTCGTCGCGATGGCCCGCGAAATCGCTGCGCAGGATTTCCCCGAAGGCTTCCTCGGCGCTGCCGGGGGGCGGGCCATAGTTGTTGGCCAGGTCGAAATGGGTGATGCCCAGATCGAAGGCCGTGCGGCAGATGTCACGCTTGGTCTGGTGCGGCGTGTCATGCCCGAAATTGTGCCAAAGGCCCAGGCTGATCGCGGGCAGTTTCAGCCCGGACCGACCGCAGCGGCGGTATTGCATCCGGTCGTAACGGTCGGGGTCGGGCTTGTACATCGGGATCCTGCCGGTTGTTCACGCGGCGGCAGGATGGGGCGAGGGCTCGGCCACGTCAAGCAGGCGACCCGCGCGGGACTGTCCCCTCGCGCGGGTCGGGATGGTCAGGCCAGCACGTCGTCGCAGCGGGCACAGAGGCCCGGATGCCGGTGCGTGCCCACATCGGGCAGGATCTTCCAGCAACGCTGGCATTTCTGGCCCTCGGCCAGTTCGAAGACCACGCCGATGCCGGGGATCTCGGCCATGCGGAAGGCCTCGGCCGGGGCCGGGTCGGCGGTCAGCGACAGGTCCGAGGTGATGCAGACATCCGCGAAATCCACCGATTTCAGCGCGGCCAGCATGTCGCGATCCTCGACATGGACGATCGGCGCGGCCTCGAGGCTGGCGCCGATGGTCTTGTCCGCGCGCTTCACCTCCAATGCCGCCGTCACCACGCGGCGGGCGCGGCGCACATGGTCCCACTTGACCGCCAGCGGCTCGTTCAGCCAGTCGGCGGGCGTGTCGGGGAAATCGTGCAGATGCACGCTGTCGTCGTATGAGGGAAAGCGCGACAGCCACACATCCTCGGTCGTGAAGGGCAGGATCGGGGCAAGCCAGGTGACAAGGCGGTGGAACAGGATGTCCAGCACCGTCCGCGCGGCCCGCCTGCGCGGGCTGTCCACCGCGTCGCAATACAGGCTGTCCTTGCGGATGTCGAAATAGAAGGCCGACAGATCCACGGTGCAGAACTGGAACAGTGTCTGGAACACGCCCTGGAAATCGAACTGATCATAGCCTTTGCGCACCGCGTGATCCAGCTGCGCCAGGCGATGCAGCACCCACTGTTCCAGTTCGGGCATCTGCGCCGGGTCCAGCCTCTCGGTATCCGTGAACCCGTCGAGCGCCCCCAGAAGGAAGCGCAAAGTGTTGCGCAAGCGGCGATAGCTGTCGGCGGTGCCCTTGAGGATCTCCGGCCCGATCCGCTGGTCGGCGGTGTAATCCGCCTGCGCCACCCACAGCCGCAGGATATCGGCGCCGTATTGCTCGATCACCTTCGCGGGCACGATGGTGTTGCCCAGCGACTTGGACATCTTCATGCCCTTCTCGTCCAGCGTGAAGCCATGCGTGACCACGTTGCGATAGGGCGCCCGGCCCCTGGTCGCGCAGCCTTGCAGCAAGGATGACTGGAACCAGCCGCGATGCTGGTCGGTGCCTTCCAGATAGACATCGGCGATCCCGTCCGCCGCCCCGTCCGCGCGGTCGCGCAGCACGAAGGCATGGGTGGATCCGCTGTCGAACCACACGTCCAGCACGTCCATGACCTGATCGTAGTGGTCGGGATCCGCCACCCCTTCCAGCACCTGCGCCTTGAAGCCGTCGCGATACCAGACATCGGCCCCCTCGGATTCGAAGGCGGCGATGATCCGGTCGTTGACCCGCTGATCGCGCAGCAGAAAATCGTCGTCGGTGGGCTTCGCGCCGCGCCGCACGAAACAGGTCAGCGGCACGCCCCAGGCCCGCTGGCGCGACAGCACCCAATCGGGGCGGTTTTCCACCATCGCATGGATCCGGTTGCGCCCCGATTGCGGCCACCATGTCACCAGCTTGTCGATGCTGGTCAGCGCCCGTGTGCGGATCGTGTCGCCATAGTCGTTCATGCCGTCGGTCAGCGGCTTGTCGATGGCCGCGAACCATTGCGGCGTGTTGCGATAGATCAGCGGCGCCTTGGACCGCCAGCTATGGGGATAGGAGTGCTTGATCCGGCCCTTGGCCAGCAGCGCGCCCGCATAGGCCAGGTGCTTGATGACGCTGACATTGGCGGGGCCGTCCTTGCCCTCGGCGTCGATGATCGCCTGTCCGCCGAAGATCGGCAGGTCGGCGCGATAGCTGCCGTCCGGTTCGACGTTATAGGTCATCGGCAGCTTGTATTTCAGCCCAAGCTGATAGTCGTCGTCGCCATGGCTGGGCGCGGTATGGACAAAGCCCGTGCCCGCGTCGTCGGTGACGTGATCGCCGGGAAGGAGGGGAACGTCATAGTCCCACTCGCCGCTGCCGCCCTCGACGCCGCGGAACGGGTGGGCCAGCACCACGCCCTCCAGATCCGCCGCAGCCACGTCGCCCAGGCGGCTGAACTCCTCGACCTTCGCGGCCTTCATGACGCTTTCGGCCAGCGCATCGGCCAGCACCAGCACCTCGCCCGCCACGGCGGTTGCGCCCTCGGCCACCGCGCCGACCTCATAAAGCCCATAGCCGATCGCCGGGTTGAAGGCGACCGCCCGGTTCTGCGGAATGGTCCAGGGCGTCGTCGTCCAGATCACCACGTTGGCGGGCTTCTTTGCCCAAATACCCTGCGAGGATTCCACCCGGAACCGCACCCAGATCGTGTGGCTGGTGTGATCCTTGTATTCCACCTCGGCCTCGGCCAGGGCGGTCTTTTCCACCGGAGACCACATCACCGGCTTCGACCCCTGATACAGCGCGCCGTTCATCACCAGCTTCATGAATTCGGCCGCGATCACCGCCTCGGCGTGAAAGTCCATCGTCAGATAGGGATCGTCCCACTTGCCGGTGACGCCCAGGCGCTTGAATTCGTCCCGCTGGATGTCGATCCAGTCGGCGGCGAAGCGGCGGCATTCCTGGCGGAACTCGACCACGTCCACGGCGTCCTTGTCGCGGCCCTCGGCGCGGTATTTCTCCTCGATCTTCCATTCGATCGGCAACCCGTGGCAGTCCCAACCGGGAATGTATCGCGCATCGCGGCCCATCATCTGGTGGCTGCGCACCACGATGTCCTTGATCGTCTTGTTCAGCGCGTGGCCGATATGCAGGTGGCCGTTCGCGTAAGGAGGGCCGTCATGCAGGATGAAGGGCGCGCGGCCCCCCTTCTCAGCGGCGCGCTCGCGCAGGCGGTCATAGATGCCGATCCGGTCCCAGCGGGCCAGCCATTCCGGTTCGCGCTGCGGCAGGGCCGCGCGCATCGGGAAATCGGTCTGCGGCAGGAACACGGTGTCGCGGTAGTCGGGGGCAGCGGAGGTGGCGGTATCGGCGGGCGTATCGGCGGCCATCGGGGCTTCCTTCGGGGATGAGCTTCGGACAGGCATGACCCGGCGGCGCGAAACCTCACGCCACCGGGTTGCTAATTCGGGATCCGAACGCCAGAAATTCCATGCCGACCTCTATAGAAAGGCGTCCGCGTGCCCGCAACCCTGACAGAGACGGCGATGGCCCGCCGCCGCGCCGCCGTATCGCGATTCGTCCGCGACCGATACGGGCCGCGCGGCACGTGGCGGCTGCACCGCGCGGCGCTTGGGCTGGATCTGCTGCGCGCGCCGCTGAACGTGATGCTGTCGCCGGTCTTCCTGCTGACGCGGCTGCTGGCCTGGCTGCTGGCGCGGCTGGGCGCGGGCCGCGCGGGCGCCTGGCTGGCGGCGCGGCGGGTGTTCCTGCCCTCGGACATGGGCCGGGTGATCGAGGCCGACCTGATCCGCCTGGTCGCCGACCTGGACGCCCAGGGCATCGGCCCCGGCGCGCCGCCCGCCGCCGTGCGCCACGAAGCCGCGACCTTGGCCGAGACCCGCAACGCCGTGTCCGAGATCACCACGTCGCTGATCGTGCTGGCGGGCGGCTGGCTGCTGTTCAACCGCGCGACGCCGGGGGTGATCTCGCTGGCCGGGCCGCTGGCGGAACTGCGCGCCCATGCCACGGCGGTGAACGATTTCCTGCTGGGCGACAGGCTGGGCCGCGCCTGGTACTGGGCCTTTCCGGTCGAGCTGTCGCCCTGGGCGGTGGTCCTGACCAGCATCGCCCTGGCGGTGATCGGGTCTCTGGTCACGACCTTCGCGGGGCTGGTCGCCGACCCGGTGCAGGCCTGGACGGGCATCCATCGCCGCCGCATCCTGCGCCTGCTGGCGCGGCTGGATGCCGCCCGGCCCGGCGGCGGCATCGGGGCCGAGCATATCCTGGCCCGCGCGGGCGACCTGTCGGATGCGGCGCTGCTTTTGTGGCGGAACCTGCGCTGACCCTCGGTCAGCCCCGGCCGCGATAGCCCGCGACGCCCTGATCCGGCAGCCACAGCCCGGCGGGCGCCGGGCCGGTCTGCCAGAACACGTCGATGGGCATCCCGCCGCGCGGATACCAATATCCGCCGATCCGCAGCCACTGCGGCGCGATGGCTTGGACCAGCCGCTTGCCGATGCCCACCGTGCAATCCTCGTGAAAGGCGCCGTGGTTGCGGAAACTGCCCAGGTAAAGCTTCAGCGACTTCGATTCCACCAGCCAGTCGCCGGGCACATAGTCGATCACCAGATGCGCGAAATCCGGCTGGCCGGTGATCGGGCACAGGCTGGTGAATTCGGGCTGGGTGAAGCGGACGGCATAGACCTCGCCCGCCTGGGGGTTCGGCACCCTCTCCAGCACGGCCTCCTCGGGGCTGGCGGGCAGGTCGGTCGGGACGCCAAGCTGGGTCAGGGCGTCGGTGTAATGGGCCATCGGGCTTCCTTTCGAGCGGCGCGCGGCCATAGCAGCCGCCGCCCCATGCGTCAAACCGCGCCTTGCGCCGGGGCGGGCCGCGCGCCACATAAGACCCGACCATGAACAGACAAGCCGCCATGATCCCGCCCCGCTTCGACGTGACCGCCGACCAGATCGACCGCGTGGTGGCCGTCTTCTACGGCGCCGTCCGGCGGCACGAGGTGCTGGGCCCGGTCTTCGCCAACCACGTCGCCGACTGGCCCGCGCACGAGGCGAGGATCGCCGCCTTCTGGCGCAACGCGATCCTCTATGAACGCAGCTATGACGGCAGCCCGATGCGCGCCCATATGCGGGCGGGCGACGTGCGCGCGGAACATTTCCCGGTCTGGCTGGCGCTGTTCGACGAGACCCTGCGCCGCACCCTGCCGCCGGAAACCGCCCGCGCCTGGTCGGCCCTGGCCCACCGCATCGGCCAGGGCCTGCGCATGGGGGTCGAGGATGTCCGCCCCACCCGCGAAGGCCCGCCGATCCTGCGCTAGCGGCGCGGCGGGCGCGCCTTGTAGGTCGGCAGGCTCCAGCCCAGAGCCAGGCTGCCCGCCCGCAGCGCGATCACCACCAGCCCGCAGAAGATCAGCGCCATCGGCCGCGGCATGCCCACGCCGATCAGCGCGACGCCGACCACCGCGCCGCCGAAGGTCGCGGTGACGTAAAGCTCTTTCTGCTTCAGGACCAGCGGCAGTTCGTTGCCCACCACGTCGCGGATCAGCCCGCCGAAGGTGCCGGTGACGACGCCCATCGCCACCGCGACGACCGGCCCGGCGCCGGTCTCCAGCGCAAGGCCCACACCCGCCGGAACCGCCACGGCCAGCGCGAAGGCGTCCAGCCAGACGATCAGCCGATAACGGCTTTCGAACAGATGCGCGGTGAAGAACACCACGACCGCCGCGCCCGCCGTCAGCAGGATCAGTTCCGGCCGCTGCACCCAGAAGACCGGATCGCGCCCCAGCACAAGATCGCGCACCGTGCCGCCGCCGATGCCGGTCAGCGTGGCGAAGAAGACGAAGCCCACGACATCAAGCTGCGCCCGGCTGGCCACCAGGGCGCCCGTCAACGCAAAGACCAGCACGCTGGCATAGTCCAGCCACGGGACCAGATCCGCCAGCGTCACCCCGTGGCCCTTACGGGCTTGAAGGGCGCCATGCCCGCGCGGGCCAGTTCGTCGGCGCGTTCGTTTTCGGGGTGGCCCGCATGGCCCTTGATCCAGGCCCAGGTCACGTCATGGCGCCGCCGCGCCTCGTCCAGGCGCTGCCACAATTCGGCATTCTTGACGGGCTTGCGGTCGGCGGTGCGCCAGCCGTTCTTCTTCCAGCCGTGGATCCACTGGGTCACGCCGTTCTTCACATAGGCGCTGTCGGTGGTGATGGTGATCGCGGTGGGCCGGGCCAGAACCTCCAGCGCGCTGATCGCGGCCATCAGCTCCATCCGGTTGTTGGTGGTCAGCGCCTCGCCCCCGGCCAGTTCGCGCTCCTTGACGACGGTATCCCCGTCCATGGCGCGCATCAGCACGCCCCAGCCGCCGGGGCCGGGATTGCCGCTGCACGCGCCGTCGGTCCAGGCGAACAGATCAGCCATCCAGCCCCGCATATCCCGGCAGCGCGGCGACGCGATCCAGCCAGCGGTTCACCGCCGCAAACCGCGCCATGTCGAAACCGCCCTTGGTGCCCGCCCTGACCTTGTCGCTGTTGCCCGAAGAGGGCATCGAATAAAGCCGCATCCGTTCTTTGCCTTGGTCCAAATATCCTCGGGGGGGCCGCCGGTTGGCCTGCGCCGTCAGGCGCTTTCTCGCAGCACCTTCGGCACCTTGAATTCGACGTTTTCCTGCGCCGTCTCGACGATCTCGACCGTCACGTCATAGCGGGCGCGGAAGGCGTCGATCACCTCGTTCACCAGCACCTCGGGGGCGCTTGCGCCCGCCGTGACGCCCACCGCCGTCGCGCCGTCGATGGCGCGCCAGTCGATCTGGTCGGCGCGCATCACCAGCTGCGAATAGGCGCAGCCCGCCGCCCGCCCGACCTCGACCAGCCGTTTCGAGTTCGAGGAATTGGGCGCCCCGATCACCAGCAGCGCGTCGATCTTGTGCGCGATCGCCTTGACGGCGGCCTGCCGGTTGGTGGTGGCATAGCAGATGTCTTCGCGCGCGGGGCCGTGGATGGCGGGAAAACGCGCCTTCAGCGCCGCGACGATTTCGGCGGTGTCGTCCACCGACAGCGTGGTCTGGGTGATGAAGGCCAGCCGCCCCGGATCGCGCGGGGCGAGGCGAGCCACATCCTCGGCCGTCTCGACCAGGATCACCTCGCCCTCGGGCAGTTGGCCCATGGTGCCCAGCACCTCGGGGTGGCCCGCATGGCCGATCATCACCATCTGCAACCCCTCGGCATGATGGCGGGCGGCTTCGGTATGGACCTTGGTCACAAGCGGGCAGGTCGCGTCCACATGGATCATGTTGCGCCGCCGCGCCTCGGCGGGGACGGCCTTGGGCACGCCATGGGCCGAAAAGATCACCGGGCGGTCGTCGGGCACCTCGTCCAGTTCCTCGACGAAGACCGCGCCCTGGTCGCGCAGGCTGTCGACGACGAACTTGTTGTGGACGATCTCGTGGCGGACATAGACGGGGGCGCCCCATTTCTGCAACGCCAGTTCGACGATCTTGATGGCGCGGTCCACGCCCGCGCAGAACCCGCGCGGCGCGGCAAGATACAGCATCAGGGGCGGTTTCGCGTGTTCCATGATGCCTGAGGTAGCGCGGCGGGGCCGTTTCGTCCAGCCGCAAGCCCGTCACAAGCTTGCAATACCATCCCCGCCGCGCCACCATCGCAACCCAACGGAAGGGGATCACCATGAGACTGTTCTACGCACCGGGAACCTGCGCCCTGGCCCCCTGGATCGCGCTTCGCTGGGCGGGCGCGGCTTTTGAGGCGGTAAAGGTCGATTACGCGTCCGCCGAGTTCAAGCGCGTCAACCCGCTGGCGCAGGTGCCCGCGCTCGATCTGGGCGGGCCGCGCGCGATGACCCAGGCGGATGCGATCCTTGGATATATCGCCGAAACCCATCCCGCCGCCCGGCTTGGCCCCGACGGCGACACGATGGGCCGGTTCGAATTCGCCGAAGCCATGTCCTTCCTGACCGGCGACTTCCATCCGGCCTTCTGGCCGCTGTTCGCCCCGCAGCGCTTCACCGCCGATCATTCGCAGCCGTCGCTGGACCATGTGAAAAAGGCGGCCGAGGCGCGGGTGGATCGGGTGATGGCCTATCTGGACGACCTGATCGGCGCGGGCGGCCATCTCTATCGCGACCGCCGCACGGTGGCCGATGCCTATGCCTTCGTCATGGCGCGATGGTCGGCCAAGGTGGCGAAGACCTGGAAGGATTATCCGAACGTCGCGCGCCTGTTCGAGTGGATGAACGAGGATGCCGATGTGAAGGAAGTGCTGCGCCTGTCAGCCGCCTGAGGCGACGGCCAGCAGCCCGTCCACATCCAGATGCGCTTCCAGATGGTCGGCCAGATCGTCCAGCACCCGGTCCACCCCGGCCTCGTATCCCGGCTGCGAGGGCGCGCCCAGCCGCGCCAGCCAGGCGGCGCGGAAGGCGTCGCCCGAAAACAGCCCGTGCAGATAGGTGCCCGCCACCCGGCCATCGGCGCTGACCGCGCCGTCGGGACCGGGGATATGGGCAAAGGGCCGCGCGCAGTCGGGACCGGCGCTGCGGCCCATATGGATCTCGTATCCCGTCACCGGCTGGCCGAGCGCGGTGCCGGTGATCCGCTCCAGCCGCTTGTCGGGGGCCATCGCGGTCTCCACGTCCAGCAGGCCCAGGCCCGCGACCTCGCCCGCCCTGCCGTCGCTGCCCGAAGGGTCGCGGATCACCCGGCCCAGCATCTGATAGCCGCCGCAGATGCCCAGCACATGCCCGCCGCGCCGGTGATGGGCGATCAGGTCGATGTCCCAGCCCTGCGCGCGCAGGAAGGCCAGATCGCCCAAGGTCGATTTCGTGCCGGGCAGGATCACCAGACCGGCATCGCCGGGGATCGCGCGGCCAGGCCCCAGCATGGTCAGCCGCAGGCCGGGCTCGGCCGCCAGCGGGTCGAGGTCGTCGAAATTCGCGATCCGCGACAGGCAGAGGCAGACGACATGCGGCCCCTGCCCTTGCGAGGCGCGCAGGTCCACCGCATCCTCGGCGGGCAGCCTGTGCGCATCCGCGAACCACGGCACCAGGCCGAAGCAGCGCCAGCCCGTGCGCGCCCCGATCAGCCGATAGCCGTCGTCGAACAGGCGCGGATCGCCCCGGAACTTGTTGACCAGAAAGCCCCGGATCATCGCCGCGTCGTCAGGGTCGATCACCGCCTGGGTGCCGACGATCTGCGCGATCACCCCGCCCCGGTCGATATCGCCCGCCAGCACCACCGGCACGCCCGCCGCCCGCGCGAAGCCCATATTGGCGATGTCGCGGGGGCGCAGGTTCACCTCGGCCGGGCTGCCCGCGCCTTCGACGATCACCAGATCATGGGCGGCGGTCAGGCGGGCGAAGCTGTCCATCACCCCCGCCAGCAGGCGCGGACGCAGCGCGGCATAATCGCGCGCCTCGGCCCGCGCCACCGCGCGGCCGTGCAGGATCACCTGCGCGCCGGTGTCGGTCTCGGGCTTCAGCAGGACCGGGTTCATGTCGGTCACGGGTTCCAGCCCGCAGGCCCGCGCCTGCAAGGCCTGCGCGCGGCCGATTTCCCCGCCATCCGCCGTCACGGCGGCGTTGTTCGACATGTTCTGCGGCTTGAAGGGCGCGACCGACAGGCCCCGGCGCTGCGCCGCGCGGCACAAGCCCGCCACCAGCAGCGACTTTCCGACATTCGATCCGGTGCCCTGGATCATCAGCGCAGGCATGGTTCACACTCGCTTGCCATCATCTGCCCGGATGACTAGATAGGCGCGTCCGAAAGCGAAAGGCCGAAAGCCGTGGAAAACGTCGTCCTGACCATCCATCTGATCCTCGCGGTGCTGCTCACCGGGGTGGTGCTGCTGCAACGATCCGAGGGTGGCGGGCTTGGCATGGGCGGCGGCGGGGGCGGCGTCATGACCGGCCGCCAGGCGGCCAACGCGCTGACGCGGCTGACCTGGATCTTCGGCATCGCGCTGTTCGTGACCTCGATCGCGCTGACCATCATCGCCGCGCGGCAGGTGTCCAACAGCTCGATCATGGACCAGCTGGGCGTGCCCGCAGGCCGCCAGGACTCGACGCTGCCGCAGGTTCCGGCCTATGTGCCGCCGCCCTCCAGCGGCGCGGCGGGCGATCCGCTGACCCCGCCCGCGCCGCAAGGGGCCGCCCCGGCAGCCGATACCGCTGCGCCCGAAGCCCCGGCAACCGAAGCCGCAACACCGGCCGCCGAACCCGTGGCGCCGCCCGCGCCCGCTGCGCCCGCGACCCCGGCCAGCCCGGCGCCCGCCAACTAAGTCACACCAGAAATAGGGGCGGCGCCTTTCCGCCCCACATCAACTTGCGGTTCCTTGCGGCCACGGGGCGAATCGGCTATATCTCAAGTCCCGTGATGCTGGCTGTCCGACGGCCCGCAGCCAATCAGAATTTGCATCTCACGCTTTCAGAATTCACGGGGGCCTTCATGGCGCGTTACATCTTCATCACCGGCGGCGTCGTGTCCTCGCTTGGCAAGGGCCTGGCCTCGGCGGCACTGGGCGCGCTGTTGCAGGCACGGGGCTTCACCGTCAGGCTGCGCAAGCTGGACCCCTATCTGAACGTCGATCCCGGCACCATGTCGCCCTTCGAACATGGCGAGGTCTTCGTGACCGATGACGGTGCGGAAACCGACCTGGATCTGGGCCATTACGAACGCTTCACCGGCGTCGCCGCGCGGCGCAGCGACAGCGTTTCGGCGGGGCGGATCTATTCCAACGTGCTGGAAAAGGAACGGCGCGGTGAATATCTGGGCAAGACCATCCAGGTCATTCCCCATGTCACCAATGAAATCAAGGACTTCCTGGCCCTTGGCGAGGATGAGGCCGATTTCATGCTGTGCGAGATCGGCGGTACGGTGGGCGATATCGAGGGCCTGCCCTTCTTCGAGGCGATCCGCCAGTTCACCCACGAACGAACGCGCGGCCAGTGCATTCTGATGCATCTGACGTTGCTGCCCTATCTTTCGGCCTCGGGCGAATTGAAGACCAAGCCCACCCAGCACAGCGTCAAGGAACTGCAATCCATCGGCCTGGCCCCCGACGTGCTGGTCTGCCGGTCCGAACATCCGATCCCGGAAAAGGAACGCGCCAAGATCGCGCTGTTCTGCAATGTCCGCCCCGACGCGGTGATCCCCGCCTATGACCTGAAGTCGATCTACCAGGCGCCGCTGGCCTATCATCGCGCGGGGCTTGACCGCGCCGTGCTGGACGCCTTCCAGATCAGCCCCGCCCCGCGCCCCGACCTGTCGAAATGGGAGGATGTGATCGACCGGCTGGAAAACGCCGAAGGCGTGGTCCGCATCGCCGTGGTCGGCAAATACACCCAGCTTGAGGATGCCTACAAATCCATCGCCGAGGCGCTGACCCATGGCGGCATGGCCAACCGCGTGCGCGTCAAGGCCGACTGGGTGGACAGCGAGAAGCTGGAGGGCGAAGGCGCGCATCTGCTGGACGGCTATCACGGCATCATCGTGCCCGGCGGCTTCGGCGAACGCGGCACCGAAGGGATGCTGGCCGCCGCGAAATACGCGCGGGAAAAGAAGGTGCCCTATCTGGGCATCTGCCTGGGGATGCAGATGGCGGTGATCGAGGCCGCGCGCAACCTGGCCGGAATGCCCGACGCCGGATCCGAGGAGTTCGACCACGAGGCGGGCAAGACGCGCTTTACCCCGGTCGTCTATCACCTCAAGGAATGGGTGCAGGGCAACTATACGGTGCAGCGCAAGGTCGGCGACGACAAGGGCGGCACGATGCGGCTGGGCGCCTATACCGCGATGCTGACCCCCGATTCGCGGATCAGCGAAGTCTATGGCGGCGCGACCGAGATCGAGGACCGCCACCGCCACCGCTACGAGGTCGACGCCACCTATCGCGAAGCCCTGGAACAGGCGGGGCTGTGCTTCTCGGGCATGTCGCCCGACGGCAAGCTGCCCGAGGCGGTGGAATACGCCGACCACCCCTGGTTCATCGGCGTGCAATCCCATCCCGAACTGAAGTCCAAACCCTTCGCCCCCGCGCCGCTGTTCGCGGGATTCATCCGGGCGGCGATGCAGGAAGGGCGGCTGGTCTAACGCGCGCCGCCCCTTTCGGCGGCCCGCAGTGGATGCGCGGGTCTTCGCAATTCAGCCCTCGCCCGACTGCTGTTCCCGCGGCGGCCTGCCGACGATATCGCGCAGCGCGTCCAGCTCGATGAAGTTGTCCGCCTGCCTGCGCAGATCATCCGCGATCATCGGCGGCTGGCTGCGGATCGTGGACACCACGGACACGCGCACGCCCTGGCGCTGCAAGGCCTCGATCAGCGGGCGGAAATCGCCGTCGCCGGAAAAGATCACCGCATGGTCCAGCCGGGGGGCAAGCTGCATGGCGTCGATGGTCAGCTCGATGTCCATGTTGCCCTTGATCTTCCGGCGGCCCATCGTGTCGGTATATTCCTTGGCGGGCTTCGTCACCACGCAATAGCCGTTATAGTGCAGCCAGTCGACCAGCGGGCGGATCGGGGAATAATCCTCGCCCTCCATCAGCGCGGTATAGTAATAGGCGCGCATCAGCTTGCCGCGCCGGTCGAATTCCTGCCTCAGCAGCTTGTAGTCGATATCGAAGCCCAGGGCCTTGGCCGAAGCATAGAGATTGGCTCCGTCGATGAAGATCGCCAGGCGATCATCCTTGTAAAACATTTTTGTTGCCTTCAATGAAACTGCTCGTTCAACACGCGGGCGAAGCGCGCCATGACGGCCTTCGCGGACTTCATAGAACGAACAGGGGCCTATGGAAAACTTGTCTTTCGGTATCGTTTCCCTGGGCGCGAACCTGCCCTCGGCACGGGGCGACGCGGCCCGGACCCTGCGCGATGCCCTGGCGATTCTGCACGCAAGCCCGGATATTTCAATGGAAAGGATCAGCCGCATCTGGCGCACGCCCGCCTTTCCGCAGGGGTCGGGCCCCGATTACGCCAATGCGGTGGCGGCGATTCGCACCGGCCTGGCACCACAGGATCTGCTGGACCGCCTGCACGGGATCGAGGCCGATTTCGGGCGCGACCGCGGCACCGGCCGCTGGTCGGCGCGGGTGCTGGATCTGGACCTGATCGCCCTGGACGACCTGATCCTGCCCGATGCCGCGACGCTGCGGCACTGGATGGACCTGCCCCCGGATCGCCAGCGGGTCACGGCGCCCGACCGGCTGATCCTGCCCCATCCCCGGATGGCCGATCGCGGCTTCGTCCTGGCCCCCCTGGCCGAGATCGCGCCCGGCTGGCGCCACCCCTTGACCGGGCGGCCGGTGTCGGAGATGCTGGCGCGACTTGGACCCGATGCCCTGTCGGGCATGACACCGCTTGCGCCCGGCAGCGGGCTTGCCGAGGCTTGACAATGGCGCATGGGGCGTTCAAAACCTCGGTTTCGCCCCCGATACCCGATTCGCAACTGCACAGGTGAGACATGGCCCGCGTAACGGTCGAAGACTGCGTCGACAAAGTCCCGAACCGCTTTGATCTGGTGATGCTGGCCTCGCATCGCGCGCGAGAGATCGCCGCAGGCAGCCCGCCGACGGTGGATCGCGACAACGACAAGAACCCGGTCGTCGCCCTGCGCGAAATCGCCGAGGAAACCCAGCCGGTGGACGACCTGCGCGAACGGATGATCGAATCGACCCAGACCCAGATCGAGGTCGATGAGCCGGAAGAAGATGCCATGGCCCTGCTGCTGGGTGCCGAGGTGGATCGCCCCCGCCCTGCCGACGAGGAATCCGAGGAACGGATGCTGCGCATGATGCTGGAAGCGAACCAGCGTTAAGGTCACGAAAACAGGGGTCTTCGGCAAAGAATGATTGATGTCGAAGACCTTATCGCGCTTGTCCGCAACTATAACCCGCGCAGCAACGCGACCCTGATCCGCGACGCCTATGAATACGGGATGCGGATGCACGAGGGGCAGTTTCGCCAGTCGGGCGAGCCCTATTTCACCCATCCCATCGCTGTCGCCGCGATCCTGACGGAAATGCGGCTGGACGACGCGACCATCATCACCGCCCTGCTGCACGACACGGTCGAGGACACGCGGTCCACCAAGGAAGACCTGACCGCCACCTTCGGGGCCGAGATCGCCGATCTGGTCGATGGCGTCACCAAGCTGACCAACCTGGAACTGTCCAGCGCGCAGTCCAAGCAGGCCGAGAATTTCCGCAAGCTGTTCATGGCCATGTCCCGCGACCTGCGGGTGATCCTGGTCAAGCTGGCGGACCGGCTGCACAACATGCGCACGATCCGGTCGATGCGCCCCGAAAAGCAGGTCAAGAAGGCGCGCGAGACGATGGACATCTATGCGCCGCTGGCCGGGCGCATGGGGATGCAGTGGATGCGCGAGGAGCTGGAGGATCTGGCCTTCAAGGTCATCAACCCCGAGGCGCGCAATTCCATCATCCGCCGCTTCGTCAGCCTGCAACGAGACAGCGGCGACATCATCGGCCAGATCACCGCCGATATCCGGGTCGAGCTGGAACGCGAGGGGATCGAGGCCGATGTGTTCGGCCGCGCCAAGAAACCGTTCTCGGTCTGGCGCAAGATGCAGGAAAAGCAACTGGCCTTCTCGCGGCTGTCCGACATCTATGGCTTTCGGATCATCACCCGCACCGACATGGACTGCTATCGCGCGCTTGGGGTGATCCATCACCGCTGGCGGATGGTGCCGGGGCGGTTCAAGGATTACATCAGCCAGCCGAAATCGAACGGCTACCGATCCATCCACACCACCGTCTCGGGGCGCGACGGCAAGCGGGTCGAGGTGCAGATCCGCACCCGCCAGATGCACGAGGTCGCCGAATCCGGGGTCGCGGCCCATTGGGCCTATCGCGACGGCGCGCGCACCAGGAACCCCTTCGCGGTCAATCCCGCCGAATGGATCGACAGCCTGACCGACCGTTTCGAGGACGAGGACCACAACGAGTTCCTGGAAGCCGTCAAGCTGGAAATGTATCAGGACCAGGTGTTCTGCTTCACGCCCAAGGGCGACGTGCTGCAACTGCCCAAGGGCGCGACGCCCATCGACTTCGCCTATGCGATCCACACCCGGCTGGGCAATTCCTGCGTCGGCGCCAAGGTCGACGGGATCCGCGTGCCGCTGTGGACGCGGCTCAAGAACGGCCAGTCGGTCGAGATCATCGCGGCCTCCGGGCAGCGCCCGCAATCGACCTGGCTGGACATCGTCGTCACCGGCCGCGCCAAGGCCGCGATCCGCCGCTCTCTGCGCGAGGAGGACCGCGACCGCTTCATCCGCCTGGGCCGCGAACTGGTCCGGGTCAGCTTCGAACATGTCGGCCGCAAGGTCACCGACAAGGCGCTGCGCACCGCCGCCAAGCAGATGGGCATCGCCGACGGCGACGAATTGCTGGCCCGGATCGGCAGCGCGGAAAATTCCGCCAAGGAGGTGTTGCAGGTTCTCTATCCCGACCTGGCCGCCCACCAGGACGAGATCGACGGCACCCGCCCCTTCGCGGGGGTCGAGGCGGACGCGGATTTCAAGCGCGCGCCCTGCTGCCGCCCGCTGCCCGGCGAACGGATCGTCGGCATCACCTATCGCGGCAAGGGCGTGGTGATCCACGCCATCGACTGCCCGGTGCTGGCGGAATACGAGGACAGCCCCGACCGCTGGGTCGACGTGCAATGGCGCGCGGGCCGCCACCCGGCGGTCTATTCCACGATGCTGAGCCTGACGATCCGCCACGATGCCGGCGTGCTGGGCCGGATTTGCAGCCTGATCGGGGCGCAGGGGGCGAATATCTCGAACCTTGAATTCATGGACCGCAAGCCCGACTTCTATCGCATCGAGGTCGAGGTCGAGCTGCGGGACCAGGAACACCTGCACAACCTTCTGACCGCGCTTGAAGCGGAAAGCGATGTCGCACAGGTTGCACGCATCCGCGATATCGCGAAGAAACCCTGAGGCGGGCATAGCCTGGGGCAGAAGGGAACGACAGCCGTGTTCAAGCGCAGCAAGCCGCGCACATATGGGCAACTGGCCAGCGAATTCGTCTATCCGCCGGGCGGGTTCCGGCGGTCCACCACCTATCTGTGGTATCGCCTGCGCCGCCTGCCCGACCAGCCGCACCGCATCGCGCGCGGCGTGGCGGCGGGGGTGTTCCTGTCGTTTTCCCCGCTGCACGGGTTTCACTTCATCGTCGCGGCCCTGGTGTGCCTGGCGATCCGGGGCAATGTTCTGGCGGCCTTCGTAGGCACCTTCGCGGGCAATCCGCTGACCACGCCCTTCATCGCGCTTGGCGCGGTGGGGCTGGGGCGGACGATCCTGGGCCTGCCGGGCGACATGTCGCCCCAGGTGATCTTCCGCGAATTCGCCCATGCCACGGCGGAAACCTGGCACAACGTCATGTCGGCCTTCGGCCCCGGCCCCACCAGTTGGAGCGGGCTGGCCGAGTTCTGGCACGGCATCTTCCTGCCCTATGCGGTCGGCGGCGCCGTCATGGGCACGATCGCCGCCGCCCTGTCCTATTACATCACCATCCCGCTGGTTCGGCGTTATCACCGGCGCAAGGGGCGCAAGATGGAGGCGCGGATCGCGCGTGTCCGCGAAGCCTCGGACGGCAAGGGGCCGGGGGGCGCGGCGGGCTGAGGCCGGGTTTCATCGCCCTGCCACATCAATGCCGCATCGCTGTCACGATCCCGGCCTAGCAGGTGCCTTCGAAACCGACGAAGGAAACCGCCCATGCGCCCGATCCTGGCCCTGCTGGCCTGCTCTGCCGCCCCGCTTCTGACCACCGCCGCCCTGGCCGAGGACAGCTTTCCCGCCACCCTGGCCGGTCACGCGACCCTGCCCGCCTTCACCATGGTGACGCCGCCCGCCGATGCGCCGCGCGACCTGTGGGTGTCGGGCAAGTTCACCGGCACGACCCGCAACGAAACGCCGATGTCGGTCGAAGGCGACGTGGGCAAGGCCTATGGCGGCCACAAGACCGGCATCTGGCTGCCCTTCATCGGCCAGCCGGTGCAGGGCATGTCGGGCCTGGCGATGAATCGCGACACGGATGGAAGCTGGTTCACGCTGACCGATAACGGCTTCGGCTCCAAGGTGAACAGCCCGGACGCGATGCTGTTCTTCCACCGGATGCAGCCCGATTTCGAGACCGGCAAGGTCTCTCGCCTGGACACGATCTTCCTGCGCGATCCCGACCGCAAGGTGCCCTTCCGCATCGCCAACGAGGCGACCGAGGGACGCTATCTGACCGGCGCCGATTTCGACCCGGAAAGCATCCAGTTCCTGAACGACGAAATCTGGATCGGCGACGAATTCGGGCCCTTCGTCCTGCGTGTGGCGCGTGACGGGCGGGTTCTGTCGGTCCACCAGACCATGCTGGACGGCGCGGCGCTGACCGGCCCCGACACGCCCGGCACCACGGTCCCCGCGCAGCCCGGCACCGATTTCCGCGTGCAGCGGTCCGGCGGATACGAGGGCATGGCCCTGCAACCCGGCACCGGCCTGCTGTGGGGGATGCTGGAAAAGCCGCTGCTGGCCGAGGACGGCCAGCCCGAGGGTGACTTCCTGCGCGTCATCACCTTCGACACCGCGAAGGGCGACTGGACCGGCGACAGCTATCGCTTCCGCCTGGCCGAGGGCGCGACAGCGATCGGCGATTTCAACTTCATCGACGACACCCGCGCCCTGGTGATCGAGCGCGACAACGGCGAGGGCGACGCGGCCCGCGCCTGCGCCGAGGGGGCGGCGGACCAATCCGCCTGCTATCCCCAGCCCGCGCGAGTCAAGAACGTGGTGCTGGTCGATACCGCCAGCGTCGATGCCGAGGGCTTCATCCGCCGCATCGGCCATATCGACCTGCTGGACATCGCCGATCCCGACAACAAGGCCCCCGAGGGCCTGACGGCGGACAGCCGGTTCGGCTTTCCCTTCTTCACCATCGAGGACGTGGCCCGCGTCGACGACACGCATATCCTGGTGGCGAACGACAACAACCTGCCCTTCTCGGGCGGGCGCGAGATCGGCAAGGCGGCGGATAACGAGTTCATCCTGCTGTCGGTCCCGGAGCTGCTGGCCGCGCGCTGAGTTGCGCAGGCGGGGGACTTCGCGTCCCCCGCACCCCCTGCGGGATATTTGCGCCAAGATGAAGATCAGCCGCTGGCCTGTGCCAGGGCCCGAAGATAGGTCGCAGACCACCAGCCGACATCCTGTTCGACCACGCCGCGCAGCAGGGCTGCGTGGCGGTCGCGGCGTTCGTCAAGCGGCATGGCGATGGCCTGCTGCATGGCCTGGGCCAGTTCCCAGGGATCATGGGGGTTGATGATCAGCGCATCGGTCATCGCCTCGGCCGCGCCGGCGAAGCGCGACAGGATCAGGACGCCGGGATCGGCGGGGTTCTGGGCCGCGACATATTCCTTGGCCACCAGGTTCATGCCGTCGGCCAGGGGCGTGACCAGGCCCACGCGGGACTGGCGATAGAGGCCCGCAAGCTCGTTGCGGGGGATCGGGCGGTGGATGAAGCGGATCGGCGTCCAGTTGACGGTGGCGAACTGGCCGTTGATGCGGCCCGCGAGATGTTCGGTCTCCTCTCGGATCTGCTGATAGGCGTCCACGGATTCCCGCGTCGGCGGGGCGATTTGCAGCAGCATCACCTGTTCGGTCAGCGAGGGGTCATTTTCCAGCAGATATTGGAAGGCCCGGAACCGCTGCGGGATGCCCTTGGAATAGTCCAGCCGGTCCACGCCGATCATCATCTGCGATCCGGTCAGGCTGCGCATCCGGTCTTCCTCGCGCGCGCCCTCGGCCTCGGCGATGAAGGCTGCCGCGTCGATGCCGATGGGAAAGACGCCCGCGCGGATGTGGCGGTCCGAGATGCGGAAATCATGGTCCGACATCTGTTCGGCATCGGTCAGGCTGCGGGCGCTTGCGGCGAAGTTGTCCAGGTCGCGCTGCGCCTGGAAGCCCAGCAGGTCGTAATGGGACAGCCAGTCGAACAGCTCTGGCGGGTTCGGCAGCGTGGCGCAATCGGCGGGACCGGGAAAGGGGATGTGCAGGAAATGCCCGATCGGTCCCCGAACCCCCAGCTTGCGCAATTCCTGCGCCAAGGGGAACAACTGGTAATCCTGCACCCAGATCTGGTCATCGGGGCGCAGATGCGGGGCCAGCAGCCGGGCGATGCGTTCGTTGACCCGGCGATAGCCGTCCAGGTATTCCGGCAGGATCCGCATCAGATCCGCGCGGCCATGGCAGACGGGCCACAGCACGGAATTGGAATAGCCCAGGTAATATTCGTCGTGATCCTGCGGCGTCAGGTCGAAGGAGGCGCGCTGGAACGCCGCCCCTTCATGGAAGGCCAGGGCGTCGGCCGGATCCTCGACCGTCTCGCCCGAAAAGCCGACCCACAGCCCGCCCGAGGTGCGCAGCGCGTCCTGCAAGGCGACGACCAGCCCGCCCGAGGGGTTGTCGCCCAGCGGAATGCGGTTCGACACGGCGACAAGACGCGACATCAGCGCAGGCCCCCAAGGGCTTCGTCCAGCCAGCGGGCCAGGGCGGCGGGGTCGTCCAGCCGGTATCGCGCGACGCTGTCCCCGGCGCCGATCTTGATACCGTCCCCGCCAAGCGCCTGGGCGCGGGCCATCGCCGCCTCGTCCGTCAGGTCGTCGCCCGCATAGACCGGGACGCGGCCCGAAAAGGGCGGCATGGCCATCAGCCGGTCCAGGGCGCCGTCCTTGCCGGTGCCCGCCGGGCGCAGTTCCACCGCCATCTTGGCGGGTTGCAGGACCATGTTGGGATGGGCGTCGGCCAGTTGCTGCATCACCTCCTCGACCACCAGGCGCAGCGACGGGTCGGCGCGGTAATGCAGCGCGACGCCATGCGGCTTGCGTTCGACCAGGATCGCGGGATGCGCCGCCACCGCCCCGGCGGCGGCGGCGTGCAGGGCGGGAATGTCCAGATCGGCATCATGGGTCGCCGCGATGTCCTTGCCGCCCAGGGCCAGTTCGGCCCCATGGCTGCCCGCCATCGCGCCGGGAAAGCCGGGCAGGTAACGCCGCAGATTCGCCACGTCCCGCCCCGAGATCAGCGCCACCGCCCCGCCCAGTGCCTCGTGCAGCCGTTCCAGCCGTCGGGCCAGCCCAGGCGGGACCGTCACGGCATCGGGGCGGGGCGCGATCTCGACCAGGCAGCCGTCGAAATCCAGGAACAGGGCGGTGTCTGCGGTCAGGGCGGGAAGGGACAGGGCTGGCGGCTGCATTGGCGCGCATTCTCCTTTGCAACGGGGATCCGGAACTCTAACCCCTTGGGACGGCATCGGTTTCACGAAAGCGCGAGATTTTCCGCCGCGTTACCATTGCCCCGCGCCGCCTGCCGCGCCATCGTCGTGCCAGACCCGGAGGATCACATGCTGCCACCCATCCTGCAAGACCTGCGCATTCCCGTCGTCGCCTCGCCGATGTTCATCGTCTCGGGGCCGGATCTGGTCATCGCGCAATGCAAGGCCGGCATCGTCGGCAGCTTCCCCGCCCTGAACGCGCGCGAAAAGGACGGCGAGCCGCCCCTGCTGGACGTCTGGCTGACCCGCATCGCCGAAGAGCTGGACCGCCACAACCAGGCCAACCCCGACCGGCCCGCCGCACCCTTTGCCGTGAACCAGATCGTCCACCGCAGCAATGCCCGGCTGGAGCGCGACATCGAGATCTGCCACCGCCACAAGGTGCCGATCTGGATCACGTCCCTGGGCGCGCGGGTCGAGGTGAACCAGGCCGCCCATGACTGCGGCGGCATCGCGCTGCATGACGTGATCAACAACGTCTTCGCGAAGAAGGCCATTGAAAAGGGCGCGGACGGGCTGATCGCCGTTGCGGCGGGCGCGGGCGGCCATGCCGGGCCGCTGTCGCCCTTTGCCCTGATCCAGGAGATCCGCGACTGGTTCGATGGCCCGCTGCTGCTGTCGGGGGCCATCGCCACGGGCCGGGCGGTGCTGGCGGCGCAGGCGATGGGGGCCGATCTGGCCTATATCGGCAGTCCCTTCATCGCCACGACCGAGGCGAACGCGCCCGCCGACTACAAGCGGATGATCACCGAAAGCGGGGCGATGGATATCGTCACATCGTCGCTGTTCACGGGGGTGTCGGGGAATTACCTTGCGCCGTCGATCCGGGCGGCGGGGCTGGACCCGGACAAGCTGGAAACAGCGGACGCGTCCGCGATGAATTTCGGCGGCAATGCGTCCAGGGCCAAGGCCTGGAGCCAGATCTGGGGATCCGGCCAGGGCATCGGCGCGGTGCGCGACATCGTGCCCGCCGCCGCGCGGATCGACCGGCTGGCCGCCGAATATGCCGCCGCAAGGGCCGCGATCTGCGGCTGACCTTTGCGATCCGCGCCCGGCGCCCCATATTGGGGCGGAACAGGACCAGCGGAGGACAAGCATGGCCTATCAGAAAACCGCCGAAGCCATTGCCCGGCTGACGCCCGAACAGCGTCGCGTCACCCAGGAAAACGGCACCGAGAGGCCCTTTACCGGCGAATACGACCACCATTTCGAACCCGGCATCTATGTGGATGTGGTCTCGGGCGAGCCGCTGTTCGCGTCGTCGGCCAAATACAATTCCGGCTGCGGCTGGCCCGCCTTCACCAAGCCGATCGACGGAAACGTGACCGAACACCGCGACAGCTCGCATGGCATGGTCCGGGTCGAGGTCCGGTCGAAGCATGGCGACAGCCATCTGGGCCATGTCTTCCCCGACGGTCCGCCCGATGCGGGGGGCCTGCGTTACTGCATCAACTCGGCGTCGCTGCGCTTCGTGCCGAAGGACCGGATGGAGGCCGAGGGCTACGGCGCCTGGCTGCCCCAGGTCGAGGAGGCGGGCCGATGAGCGAACGCGCGGTTCTTGCGGGCGGCTGCTTCTGGGGGATGCAGGATCTGATCCGGCGCCTGCCCGGCGTCATCGCGACGCGCGTCGGCTATACCGGCGGCGACATCCCGAACGCCACCTATCGCAATCACGGCACCCATGCCGAGGGGATCGAGATCGTCTTCGATCCCGGCATCGTCACCTATCGCAAGCTGCTGGAGGTGTTCTTCCAGATCCACGATCCGACCACCCCCAACCGGCAGGGCAACGACATCGGCCCCAGCTATCGGTCAGCGATCTATTACGCGGATGAGGATCAGAAGCGGGTCGCCCTGGAAACCATCGCCGACGTGGATGCCTCGGGTCTGTGGCCCGGCAAGGTCGTGACCGAGGTCGAGCCGGTCGGCGATTTCTGGGAAGCCGAACCCGAACATCAGGATTACCTGGAACGCTTCCCGAACGGCTATACCTGCCACTTCCCGCGCCCGAACTGGGTGCTGCCGCGACAGACCGCCGCGGGATAGCGGCTGGCGGCTCAGGCCCGGCCCGCCGCCGCCGACAGCAGCGACGGGTCGATGCCCTGGGCGCGCAGTGCGGTCTGCCATTTGTCGGAATGGGCGGTGCTGAAGATCAGATCCTCGGCCCCGTCGCCGGTCAGCCAGCCGTTTTGCAGCATCTCGTCTTCCAGCTGTCCCGGACCCCATCCGGCATAGCCAAGCGCCAGCACCGCCGAGGCCGGGCCATGGCCGCTGGCCAGATCCTCCAGGATGTCGCGCGTGGTGGTCATGGCCAGCGTCCGGCCGATGCGCAGCCGCCCTTCCGGGTCGTCGCCATGTTCGGGGACGTTGTGCAGCACGAAGCCGCGCCCCGGTTCGACCGGACCGCCGAAACGGACCTCGATCCGCCGGGCGGCGGCGTCGGTCTCGATGCCAAGCTGTTCCAGCAGGTCGCCAAAGTCGATTTCCGGCAGCGGCCGGTTCAGGACCAGGCCCATCGCGCCCTGGTCGGTATGGGCGCAGACCAGCACGACCGAGCGTTCGAAACGCGGATCGGCCATGCCGGGCATCGCGATCAGGATCTTGCCGGTCAGGTTGGACGGGTCCGCCGCGCCGGACGGAAGGCCGGCAGAGCTGCTGTCGTGACTGTGGGGACTGCTCATCTGTTCTCCTTTCCGTCCTAGATCGGCGTTGGCGTCCGGTGTTGCAAGCCCTGCGCGCAATTGTGACTTCATCCGCGCCCCGCCTGCCGCTATCGCTTGGGCCATGATCCGTTCCGCCCTGACCCTTCTACCCTGCCTGTGTCTCACGGCGCTGCCCCTGGCCGCCGAAGCCCCCACCCCCGGCCTGGCCGGCATTCGCATCCTGCCGGGCTGGACCCGGTCGGATGGAAGCCGCATCGCCGCCATAGAGTTCCGGCTGGAACCCGGCTGGAAGACCTATTGGCGCAATCCCGGCGACAGCGGCCTGCCCCCGGTCTTCGACTGGTCCGAATCGGGCAACCTGGACCGCGTGACGCTGCACTGGCCCGCCCCGCAGGCGATTCCGTCCGACGACGGGACGGCGCTTGGCTATCACGACCGGCTGGTGCTGCCCTTTACCGCGACCCCGGCAGCCCCCGGCGGCGGGGTCGAACTGGCGGTGACGGTCGATTTCGGGCTGTGCAAGAACATCTGCGTCCCGGCCCATGTCACCCTGACGGCGGGCGCGCCGGGGGCCGGGCCGGATCCCGCGATCCTTGCCGCGATGGACCGGGTGCCCCGCACGACCCCCGGCAGCCCCGATTGCGCGGTGCAGCCGATCGCCGACGGGATGCGCGTCACCGCCACCCTGCCCCGCCCCGTCGCCCTGGCGGCGATGGAACTGGCCGATGCCGAAGTCTGGACCTCGGGCGCCGAGTTGCGGACGGATGGTGGCGTCACGACGCTGACGGCCGATTTCGTCCCGCCCCAGGCCGCCCCCTTCGACCTGCCCCGCGACCGGCTGGTCTTTACCCTGGTCGACGACCAGGGCGCGGTCGAGATGCGGGGCTGCGCCGGATAGCCCCCGGCGGCCGTCAGGGTCTGTCCGCCCCCTCCAGCCGCGCGGCCAGCGACAGCAGATCGGCCCAGGCTTCCCGCTTGGCCGGGGGGTTGCGCAGCAGATAGGCGGGATGGGTCATCGGCAGCGCCGGGCGGCCATAGGCCTGCACCCAGTTCCCGCGCAGCCGCAGGATGCCGCGCCGCCCGATGGCCGCGTCGCAGGCGATATTGCCCATCAGCACGATCAGGTCGGGGGCCACCAGGTCGATATGGCGGCGGACGAAGGGCAGGCTGACGGCGATCTCGTCGGGGCGGGGGTCGCGGTTGCCGGGGGGACGCCAGGTCAGGACATTGGTGATGTAGAGCGCCTTTTCCGCATCCACCGCCCGGCGCGACAGGCCGATGGCGTCGAACATCCGGTCCAGCAACTGCCCCGCGCGGCCGACGAAGGGGCGGCCCTGGCGGTCCTCCTCGTCGCCCGGCGCCTCGCCCAGGATCAGGACGCGGGCCTTGGGATTGCCGTCGGCGAAACAGAAGTTCCGCGCGCCTTTCTTCAACTCGATCCCGTCGAAACCTTCCTGCGCGGCGGCCAGGGCGTCCAGCGTGGCCGCCGACGCCGCCAGGGCCTCGGCCTGGGCCAGGCGGGCGGGCAGGCCGTCATCGACGGGGGTCAGCGACAGGGCGGGGGCCGCCGGGGGGGCCAGCGGGATCTGCGGCGGCGCGGGGGGGGCCGCCAGGTCGAAGCGGTCCACCGGGGCGTCCAGCATGGGTTCGTCCACGCCCATCTCGGCCTGCCATTCCAGCAGCGCCAGCGCCGTGGCGGCATCAAGTTCGATCCCGTGATAGGTCGGCCGGTCCACCGTCAGTCCACCACCAGCATGTAACCCGTGCCGCGCACGGTTTGCAGGAATCGCGGTTCCCTGGGATCGGGTTCGATCTTGCGCCGCAGCCGGGTGATCTGCACGTCGATGGCGCGTTCGGAATTGTCGCCCTCGTCCCCGCCGCCCCGGCCCAGATCGTCGATCAGGTCGGCGCGGCTGACCGGTTCGCCCCGGCTGGCGGCCAGGCGGCGCAGCAGCGCCTGTTCGGTGCCGGTCAGGCGCAGATGGCTTTCGCCCTGCCACAATTCGCCCTTGTCGATGTCATAGCGCAGCGCCCCCAGGGTCAGGAACTTGGGCTGGTGAACCTCGGGGGCGGGAATGCGGCGCAGGATCGCGTTGATACGCAGCAGCAGTTCGCGCGGCTCGAAGGGCTTGGGCAGGTAATCGTCCGCGCCGACCTCAAGCCCGGTGATGCGGTCCTCGGTCTCGCCGCGGGCGGTCAGCAGCAGGATCGGCGTGGTCAGCCTTTCGCGCAAGGACCGGGTCAGGGCAAAGCCGTCTTCGCCCGGCATCATCACGTCCATCACGATCAGGTCGAAGTCCAGCCCGGCCAGCAACCGGCGGGCCTGGGCGGCGTCGCGGGCCAGCGTGACCAGAAAGCCGCTTTTGCGCAGGAACCGGCCCAGCAGCGCACGGATGCGTTCGTCGTCGTCGACGATCAGCAGATGGGCGTCAGACTGGCTCATGTCGCGGGCCTTATTCGGGCAGATCCTTCATCGACTGATACTGCGCCCGCGTCTCGGGGTCCATCATCGCCTCCAGCACCTGACGAAAGCCCGCCACCGCCTGCGGCCCGGCCGCGCGATAGGCCTGGCGCATCCGCGCCCGCTGCGCCTCGGACAGGCGGCGTTCCAGGGCCGCGCCCTTGTCGGTCAGGAACAGCAGCCGTTCGCGCCGGTCACGGCGGCCGATGCGGCTTTCCACCAGCCCGTCGTCGATCAGCGCGCGCAGCACGCGGTTCAGCGACTGCTTGGTCACGCCCAGCACGTCCAGCAGCGATGTCACCGTCAGCCCCGGATCGCGATGGATGAAATGCAGCGCCCGGTGATGGGCGCGGCCGTAATCCAGCCCTGCCAGTATCAGGTCCGGGTCGGCGGTGAAGGCGCGATAGGCGAAGAACATCGCCTCGATCCCGCGACGCAGCTTGTCGTCGGTCAGGAACAGCAGATCCTCGCCCATCAGGGTATGAACGCGCATCGTCTCGGCCATCGCCACTCCTTTTCCCGGTTGCCCCGGTGATAGGGCAGTGTTGTTGACTTTCCACGATTCGATTGCTAGGCGTCAAGGGCTTCGCGCAACAAAAGGGCCGGTTCCGGGCGGACCCGCGCAAGAATTGAAAAGCCCGGCGGGATTGGAGAGAATGATGACGGCGGCCTATGACGATCGCGACGGCAAGATCTGGATGGATGGCGAACTGGTCGACTGGCGCGACGCGAAGGTGCATATCCTGACCCACGCGCTGCATTACGCAAGCTCGGTCTTCGAGGGCGAGCGGTGCTATGACGGCACGATCTTCAAGGGCCACGACCATTCGCTGCGGCTGATCGAATCGGCCCGCCTGCTGGACATGCAGTCGCCCTACTCCGCCGAGGAGATCGACGCCGCGAAGGAATCCGTGCTGAAGGCCAACGGCTTCACCAACGCCTATGTCCGCGCGGTGATGTGGCGCGGTTCGGGCCCCGACATGGGCGTGTCGGCGGCGCGCAACAAGGTCCGCATGGCCGTGGCCTGCTGGGAATGGGGCAGCTATTACGGCGACGCGAAATGGCAGGGCGCGAAGCTGGACGTGGCGAAATGGAAGCGCCCGTCGCCGGAAACCATCCCGACCGCCGCCAAGGCCGCCGGTCTTTACATGATCTGCACGATGTCGAAGCACGCGGCCGAGGCCAAGGGCTGTTCCGACGCGCTGTTCATGGACTGGGAAGGCTATGTCGCCGAGGCGACCGGCGCCAATATCTTTTTCATCAAGGACGGTGAGGTCCATACCCCCCAGGCCGACCGCTTCCTGAACGGCATCACCCGCCAGACCATCATCCAGATGCTGAAGGACAACGGCACCGTGGTCCACGAACGCCGCATCCGCCCCGAGGAGCTGGAGGATTTCCAGGAATGCTTCCTGACCGGGACCGCCGCCGAGGTGACCCCGGTCGGCCAGATCGGCGACTGGCATTTCCAGGTCGGGCAGACCACGCGGAAGATCAGCGAGGATTACGAAAAGCTGGTCAGGGCGTAACAGCCCGCGCGCAGGGTGCGTGCAAGCGCATCCCTCGGATCCGGGCCGTCCGCAGGGGCGGCCCTTCGCTTTCTTGCCTCGTCCGCGGCAAGGGTGCATGAAGCGGCGGACGACAACCGGGCGATCAGATGAACCCCCAGGCATCCTGGATCTCTTGCAGCTTTTCGCTGCGGCAGCCGCCGCCCTGACGCTGGCCGTGGCGCTTGGGCTGCAAAATCCGTTCTGGGCGGCGATGCCGATCTGGGTCGTGGCCCAGCCGCATCGAGAGGATCTGTTGCAGCGAGCCTTTCTGCCCCGCGGGAATCGCGGCGGGGATGACGCTGCGCATCTTCAGCATCATCATCGGCGCGGCCCGCAGCCCGGTGCCGATCCTGACCTTCATGCTGCCCGGCGCACCATCCCCGCCGCGCATTAGGAAAAGGCCGCCCCGAAGGGCGGCCCATCGCGGTCATCGCATCTGTTCGCGTTCGATGCGCAGGAATTCGGCCGCCTGGCGGTTGTCCTCGGCCCGCATCTGCGGACGGGTATGCAGGATTTCGATGGCGGGATGGGTGCCCGATTCGCGTTCGTATCGGGCGAATTCGCGCAGGCGCGCGCCGCTGTTCTCTCGGGGTTGGTCGATAATATGCTTGCTCATATCCGGCCTCCTCTGGGGCAGAGAGAGCGTCACTATAGGACCGAATCGCCCCGGATCAAACCCTCAGGCGGCCTTGACGCCCTGGGCGGCCAGAACCGCGTGCAGCGCCACCGGGTCGTCATTGGCGCGCAGCTTGGCGCGCAGGTCGGTGTCGCGCAGGGTGCGGGACACAAGCGCCAGGGCCTTGAGGTGATCGACGCCGCTGGATTCCGGCGCCAGCAGGCCGAAGACCAGATCGACGGGCTGGCGGTCCACCGCGTCGAAATCGAGGGGCTTTTCCAGCCGCACGAACAGGCCCACCACCGTGTGCAGCCCATGCAGCCGCGCATGGGGCAAGGCCACGCCTTGGCCGACGCCGGTCGGCCCCAGGCTTTCGCGTTCCTGCAACGCGTCCAGAACCTCGGTCGCGTTCAGGCCGTATTCGGCATGGGCCAGATCCGCAAGCTCCTGAAACAGGCGCTTTTTGGACGTTACCTGCCCCAGGGACCGCACGGCTCCGGGCTTGAGGATTTCGGTCAACTGCATGGCTGGCGTCTTTCCCAAAGGCTCAAGCGCCCCCGCGCAGAATGCCGGGGGCGCGTCAACTCTCGTTTGTCAGGCGTTCCGCGCGGCGGCCTCAGCCATTGCCGCGCGGGTCGATCCAGCCCACATTGCCGTCGTCGCGGCGGTGGACCACATTGACGCCCCCGTGCTTTTCATTGCGGAACACCAGAAGCGGGGTGCCCGACAGTTCCATCTGCATCACCGCATCGCCCACCGACAATGTGGGCACGCGGGTTTCCATCTCGGCGATGATGATCGGTTGCAGGCCGCTGTCCTGCGCTTCCCATTCATCCTCGTCGGCGGCCAGCACATACATGCCTGCCTGGCCGAATTCAACCGGTTCGGACCTGTCCTTGTGGTGATCCTTCAGGCGGCGCTTGTAACGGCGAAGCTGCTTGTCCATCTTTTCGCGGCAGGCCTCGAAGGCGGCATAGATCTCGGTCGCGGCGCCGCGGGCGGTCACGTTCAGTCCGGTGGACAGATGCACCACGGCGTCGCACAGGAACTGATGGGCATCCTTGGAAAAGGTGACCGTCGCATCCGTGGGGCGCTGCGAATATTTGCCGACCGTTTCGCCCACTTGCGTCTTCACATGCGTCGAAAGCGCATCGCCGATATCGATCTGTTTTCCGCTGATGGTATAGCGCATCGTCTTTCCTCTCGGTTGCCCGTCTTCCATGCGCCGGCCCGTTCAAAGCAGCCGGCGCGCGGCGGAAACGGGGTTGGCGAGGTGCGGTCTTGGTCCGCGCCCCCGTGAATCAATTTGGTGACAGCAAACCGGTTCTGTCAACGGGGCGCAGATCCGTGTCAGGCGATTTCGCGCGCCGCCAACCCACGACCATCAGGCCATGCGGAAGCCTTCGCCCAGATAGACCTCGCGCACCTTGGGATCGGCGACGATCTGGTCGGTGCTGCCCGACATCAGCACGATGCCGTCATGCAGGATATAGGCCCGGTCGACGATGCCCAGCGTCTCGCGCACGTTGTGGTCGGTGATCAGCACGCCGATGCCGCGCGATTTCAGGTCGTGGACCAACCCGCGAATCTCGCCCACGGCAATGGGATCGACGCCCGCGAAGGGTTCGTCCAGCAGCAGGAAGCTGGGATCCGAGGCCAGGCAGCGCGCGATCTCGGCCCGGCGGCGTTCGCCCCCCGACAGGGCCAGGGCGGGGGCGGCGCGCAGATGCTCGATCGAGAAATCGCCCAGCAACTCCTCAAGCCGGTCGCGGCGGTGGCGGGGATCCTCGTGGACGACCTCCAGCACGGCCATGATGTTCTGCTCGACCGTCAAGCCGCGAAAGATCGACATTTCCTGCGGCAGATAGCCGATGCCGATCCGCGCGCGCCGGAACATCGGCAGGCGCGTGGCGTCCTGCCCGTCGATCAGCACCTGCCCGGCATCGGGCGGCACAAGCCCGGCGATGCAGTAAAAGCAGGTGGTCTTGCCCGACCCGTTCGGACCCAGCAGGGCCACGACCTCGCCGCGCGCCAGATCGACCGACACGTCGCGGATCACCGGGCGGTTGCGATAGGACTTGCGCAGCCCCCGGACCCGCAGCCCGTCGCCCGAACGCGCCGCCGCGCCCCGCATCAGTTGCCGCCCGGTTGCAGGACCGACCGCACCCGGCCCTGGACCTGTGCGGTGCCCGATTCCAGGTTCACCTGCATCGTCTCGCCGGTCAGCACGTTCTGCCCCTGCGTCAGCACCACGTCGCCGGTCAGCGTGACATTGCCCGATTCCACATCATAGGTCGCGGCCTGCGCTTCGGCCGCGTCCTGGCCCGACACCAGCGTCACGTTGCCTTTGGCGTCCAGCGACCGGATGCGGTCTTGCCCGCCCTCGGCATAGATCACCGTCACGCTGTCGGCGGACAGCCGCATCTCGCCCTGGCCGATCACCACGTTGCCGGTAAAGACCGCGCTGCCGTCGGCCTGGTTCACGGACAGGGTGTCCGCCGCCACCTCGACCGGGGCCTTGACGTCGGCGCGCATCCCCCCGAAGGCGACGTTCTGCGCGACAGCCGGGGTTGCGGCAAGGATCAGGGCTGTCAGCAGGGGGCGAAGCATCGGTTCGGTCCTTTGGGTCAGGGCTGGTATATCAGACGGACATCGCCCGAGAAATTCAAGATCGAAGCGCGCCCCGCGGCGTCCGGCGCAAGCTCCATCCGCCGGGCCGACAGGCTGCCGAAGGGCGCCTGGGCCTGCACGCCGTCCTGGGCGGCGATCCGGGACCGGTCGGTCGCGGCCTCGACGCTGAGCGCATCGACCGTCCAGCCCGAGGATGTGGTCATCCTGACCCCCCCGCCCAGGCGGATCGCGCCGCCGTCCAGACCCGCCTGGGGCGCGGTCAGGTCAGCCCGCAGCCCGTCGGGGCGCTGCCAGTCCAGGTGCAGGTCGCGGGCCTTGCCGCCGCCCCCGGCAGGCGCGGCCTCGGTCGCGCGCAGGACCAGTTGCGCCCCGTCCGCCGTCACGCCCGCATATTCGGGGGCCACCAGGCGCGGGTCGCGGGCCATCGACTGGGCGTCGACATCGGCATAGGGGATCTGCGATTCCCCGTCGCCGGTGCGAGAGAACAGGAACAGCACCGACAGCATCGCCAGCGCCGCCAGGGGCAGCAGGACACGCAGCCAGCGGACGATCCGGGTGCGGTTCATCGCCCTAGACGATCCCGGCCCGCAGGCAGTCGTGGATATGCAGGATGCCCTGCGGCATCCCCTCGGCCACGGCGAACAGGCAGGTGATCTTGCGCTCCTGCATCTGCGCCAGCGCGGCTTCGGCCAGGGCGTCGGGCGCGATCACGCGGGGTCCGGGGGTCATCACCTCGGCCGCGCGGCGATCCAGCAGGCCCTGCATGTGCCGCCGCAGGTCGCCGTCGGTGATGATGCCCACCAGATGCCCGGCCCGGTCGGTCACGCCCGTCACGCCAAAACCCTTCTGGCTGATGACCAGCAGCGCATCCGTCATCGGCGCATCCTCGGGCACCAGCGGCATGTCGCGGTGCATCAGGTCGCCCACCTTGGCCAGCTTTGCCCCCAGCTTGCCGCCGGGATGGAAGGTGCGGAAATGCTCGGGCGTGAACTGCCGGTGTTCCATCAGCGCGACGGCCAGGGCATCGCCAAGCGCCAGCGTCATGGTGGTCGAGGTGGTGGGCACGATGCCGCTGCCGCAGGCTTCCGGCGCGGCGGGCAGGACAAGCGCCACGTCCGCCTGGCGCAGCAGCGTCGATTCGGGCCGCGAGGCGACGCCGATCAGCGGAATCCCGAACCGCCTTGTATGCGCGATCAGGTCGGCCAGTTCCGGCGTCTCGCCGCTGTTGGACAGGACCAGGGCCACGTCGGCCTCTGTGACCATGCCCAGGTCGCCATGGCTGGCCTCGGCCGGGTGGACAAACTGCGCGGGCGTCCCGGTCGAGGCGAAGGTGGCCGCGATCTTGCGCCCGACATGGCCCGACTTGCCCATGCCCGACACGATCACCCGCCCCCGCGCCCCCAGGATCAGATCCACCGCGCGGGCGAAATCGCCGTTCAGCCCCTCGGCCAGAAGGGCCAGCCCCCGCGCCTCGGTCAGGATGACGCGCCGCGCCGTTTCCAGATAATCGCTCAAACCGCAGCCTTCTTCTTCACCTGAATATCCTCGGGGGGTCCGGGGGGCGAAGCGCCCCCGGCTTGGCGCCCCCGGCTTGCCTCACCTAATGCCGGAAGATGTCGTTTTCATCCCCCCAGCCCAGCAAGTCCAGATGGGCGCGGGCGGGCAGGAAATCGAAGCAGGCCTGGGCCAGCCCCATGCGGTTCTCGCGCCGCAGCCGGTCCTCCAGCGACTCTTTCAGCTTGTGCAGGTGCAGAACGTCCGATGCCGCATATTCCAGCTGCGCGTCGGTCAGGTCGGGGGCGCCCCAGTCGCTGGTCTGCTGCTGCTTGGACACGTCCACGCCGACCAGTTCGTTCAGCAGGTATTTCAGCCCGTGCCGGTCGGTATAGGTGCGCACCAGCTTGGAGGCGATCTTGGTGCACCAGACCGGCGCCGTCACCACGCCGAAGGCGTTTTCCAGCGCGGCGATGTCAAAGCGGCCGAAATGGAACAGCTTCATTACCTTGGGATCGGTCAGCATCCGGCACAGGTTCGGCGCCTCGGTCTGGCCGCGTTCGATCTGGACCAGATGCGCATCGCCATCGCCCGACGACAGCTGCACCAGGCACAGCCGGTCGCGCCGGGGATCCAGCCCCATCGTTTCCGTGTCGATGGCGACGACCGGGCCAAGGATCAGGTCGTCGGGCAGGTCGTTGGGGTAAAGATGTATGCTCATCGCGTCGTCCATCCGGGGCCAGGCTGTGATGGCGCCTCTCTCATCAGAAAGCGGCGCGGCATTCCAGTCTTTTCGCATGACCCGGCGGCGACGCGGCAGGCGGCCGGGGACGCAGGCCCCCCGGCCAAGCAGGCTTCAGGACGACTGGGCGGCCTTCACGGCTTCCATGCAGGCATCCTCGTTCCCGGCGGCCAGCGCGTCGCGCGCGGCCTGGAGATGGGCGTCGCGACCGGAATGGTCCATGGCGCCGCCGTCGGCCTGTTCGGCGGCGGTGGGCTGGCCCTCCTGCTGGGCCTGGGCATCGGCGCCCGACATGGCGACCCCCGCCTGCTGACCCGACGCGCCCTCCAAGGGCACATGCGTCCCGTCCTTGGCGATCCCCTCTCCGCCCTCGGCCGCAGCGGTATCGGGGGATGCCGTCCCCTCAGCCGACACCCCGTCAGTCGAGGCCCCCTCAGCCGAAGCGCCGTCCGTCGGCGCCGCGCTGTTCATGCCCGCGGCCTCCGCCGTATCGACGGCCTCGGTGGCGGCGGCATCCGCGTCCGCCGCCTCCGACGCCCCTTCCAGCGGCGCAAGCGATCCGTCCTTCGAGATCCCTTCGGTCGCCGTGCCGCCCTCGGTCAGGCGCGCCAGTTCGGCGGCACAGTCGGCCTGCGCGGAAACCGCCGTCAACGCCAGGAATGCGCCGCTGGCCACCCAAGTGAATGTGGCTTTCATCTGATCCTCCCGGAATGTGATACGCCTCCCACCGGCGCATCGGCCAAAACGCGCCCCTTTCGGCAATGTTCCCCCAGGGCCGGACGGCTTAACTTATGTCATGGGCAGGGCCTGCCAGGCCGCCATGAAGTCGCGGGCCCGGTCGCCGGTGACGGACGCGTCCTGGCCGGGCCGATACAGCGCCGATCCCAGCCCGAAGCCGTCCGCGCCCGCCTTGCGATAGCCCGCCATCGCCGTCGGGTCGATGCCGCCCACGGGCAGCAGCCGGGCATCGCGCGGCAAAACGGCGCGCATCGCCTTGACGGCGGCGGGGGGGATCATCTCGGCCGGGAACAGCTTCAGGGCGGCGGCCCCGGCCTCCAGCGCGGCGAAGGCCTCGCTGACGGTGCCGACGCCGGGGCAATAGGCGAGGCCCAGCCGCCCGGCCTCGGAGGCGACGCGGGGGTCGAAGTTCGGGGCGATGATGATCCGGCCCCCGGCATCGGACACCGCGACGACCTGTTCGGGCCGCAGCACCGTGCCCGCGCCGACGATCGTACCGGGGGCGGCGGCGGCCATCCGGGCGATGCTGTCCAGCGGGTCGGGCGAATTCAGCGGCACCTCCAGGATCGTGAAGCCCGCGCCGGTCAGCGCGGCGGCGGTCGCGGCGGCCTCGTCCGGGCGCAGCCCGCGCAGGATCGCGATCAGCGGATTGGCGGCGAAGGCGGTGTCGAAATCGGTCATGAAAGCCCCTTGATCCGGGCGATTTCCCAAAGCCCCCGCCGCGCCATGCCCGGCGGCGCGATAACGGCGGCGATGCCCATCATGTCGAGGGCCATGCGATAGCGCGCCGCCAGATCGCCGCGCCCGATGATCGTGACGGGGCCGCTTGCGTCCCGCGCGCCCTGGGCGACCTCGTCCCCGATCAGCAGGCCGGACAGATAGTCCGCGATATGGTCCGGCGCCAGCCGGTCCATCAGCGCCAGTGTCCGGGCGCTGAAGATGCGCCCCAGCAGCGCCCCGTCCCGCCGCCCGGCCTCGACCCCACGGCGGAAGGCGTCCTCGCGGCCCGGCCCCGGCTGGATCAACCGGCCCAGGATCGAATGGTCCCGCAGGGCGGCAAAGACTTCGCCGGTCATGACCGTGCGGAAGGCGGCGATCCGCCCGCCCTCGGCCCGCGCCCATTTGCTGTGGGTGCCGGGCAGGACGAACAGCCCGTCCGCGCCCCCGCCCGCCAGATGGCCGATGATCTCGGTCTCTTCGCCGCGCATCACGTCGGGCGCGGGGCCGTCGGGATCGCTGACCGCGCCGGTCACGAAATGGATGCCGTCATGCAGCGTCAGGCTGTCCGCCAGCGCGGCGGCGTCCAGCGGCAGCGGCAGGTAAGGCGTCTCGACCCAGCCGTTGCGGCTGGTGATCATGCCCGAGGCGATCACCGGCGCGCCGTCCAGCCAGCCGCCGATCCGGTCTTGCAGGGCCTGGCGGAACCCTCCGGGCACGGCGCTTGCGGCCAGGATGCCGGGGCCGTCGCTGGCGGTTTCCAGCACCTCGCCCGCCGCGCCCATGCGCCAGGCGCGGAACGAGGTCGTGCCCCAGTCGATGCCGATCAGCGCGGTCATCGGCTGAACCTGTAGGCCGTGTGGTGGCGATAGGTCTGGCCGGGCCGCAGGATCGCGTCTGGGAAATCGGGGCGGTTCGGCGCATCGGGCCAGCCCTGCGTCTCCAGCGCCACCCCGGCAAAGCGGCCATAGCGCCGCCCGTCAAGTCCCGGCAACCCGTCGAAATGCGCGCCGTCATAGACCTGCAACCCCGGCTGGTCCGTCTCGATCCGCATCCGCAGCCCCGTCTGTCCCGTCAGTTCCCCGACGATCCGAGGGGGGACAGGCCCGTCCGACAGGCAGAAATTATGGTCGTATTCCCCCGGCGCGATGGCGCGGCCTTGCCGGAAATCGAAACGCGTGCCCTGAACCGGCGCCGTGCCCGGCAGCGGGATCAGATCGCCGTCCACCGGCAGAAAGCGATCCGCCGCAATGCGCAGCCGGTGGCTTCGCACATCGCCGCTGTCGTCCAGGGTGAAATAGCCGTGATGCGCCAGGTTGCAGGGCGTCGGCGCATCCGTGGTGGCCGACAGATCGACGATCAGCGCGCCATCGCCCAAGGCGATGTCCGCGCGAATGGCCATGGCGCCGGGAAAGCCCATCTCCCCGTCCGGCAGGGTCAGCGTCAGGGTGGCGCGGTCCTCTCGCGCGTCCGCGACCGTCCAGATGTGCCAATTCGTCCCGCGCGATCCGCCATGCAGCGTGTGGCGGCCGCGGAAATTCGGATCGGTGCGGTATTCCCGCCCGTCCAGCGTGAAGCACGCCCCGCCGATACGATTCGCAAAGCGCCCGACGATGGCGCCCAGATAGAGGCCGTCGCCCAGGTAATCCGCCGGGACGGGACAGCCCAGCACCAGCGGATGGTCAACGCCCTCCATCCGCAAGTCCTGCACGGTCGCGCCCAGGGTCAGCAGTTGCGCGGTCAGCCCGCCGCCGGTCAGCGTCAGCCGATCCACGCGGCGTCCGTCGGGCAGGGTCCAGGTCACAGGATCACACCCGGTTCGGCCAGGCCGGTCAGGCCCGGTTCCAGGCGATAGGTCTTGCCTTGGGCCGGGTCGGGATCGGTGATTCCCTGGCGCGCGGTCGTGACCAGCAGATGCGTCAGATCCGGCCCCCCGAAGGCCGGGCAGGAGGAATGCCGCCCGCCGACCGGCAGGTGATGGGTGCGGTTGCCCTCCGCATCGAAGCGCATCACCGCCCCCTGCCCCCAGATCGCGCAGCAGAACCCGCCATCCGCGTCGATCACCGCGCCATCGGGCGACCAGCCCTGCACCGTCAGGTCCAGATAGACCCGAGGCTCGCCCACCGGCCAGCCATCGCCGTCCAGCGACTGCCGCCAGATGATGCCGCGATGCGTGTCCGCATAATGCGCCCCCGCGCCATCGGGCGAAAAGCAGATCGCGTTGGGGATGGTGATGCCGTCCACCAGCTTGCGGACCTCGCCCCGGTAATAGCGATAGATCGCGCCCGCGCCCGGCTGCGCCTTCTTGCCCATGGTGCCGAACCAGAACCCGCCCCGCCGGTCGGCACGGCCATCGTTGGACCGGGTGACGGCGTTGTCGGCCTCGACCGCAGCCACATCCGTCAGCGCGCCATCGGCCAGCGACAGGACCGCCAGCCCGGTCTCGGTGGCGACCAGCAGCCGGTCCCGGTCGATCCAGCCCGCGGCCGAGGCCATGCGGTCGAACCGCCATTCCAGCGGGCCGCTGTCGTCCTGCGACAGCAGCCGGTGGCCGAGGATGTCGAACCAGAAGAACTGCCGGCGCTCGGGATGCCACAGCGCCCCCTCGCCCAGTTCGCAATGGCGGTGGTCGTGGATCATGATACCCCTTTCGCAAGCCGCATCTGCGACAGTTTCAGCAGGCCCTTTTGCAGCAGGATGAAGGCCAGCAGAAGGATCCCGATGACGATCTTGGTCCACCAGGAGGACAGGCTGCCGTCGAAGACGATATAGGTCTGGATCAGCCCCATGGTCAGGACGCCGACGAAGGTGCCGACCATATAGCCCGCCCCCCCGGTCAGCAGCGTGCCGCCGATCACCACGGCGGCGATGGCCGTCAGTTCCGTCCCCACCGTCGCCAGCGAATAGCCCGACCCGGTATAGATCGAGAAGACGATCCCCGACAGCCCGGCCATCGCGCCGGAAAAGGCATAGACCAGCACCGTGGTGCGCCCCTGCCGCACGCCCATCAGCCGCGCCGCGGCCTCGCCCCCGCCCAGGGCATAGACGGATGCGCCGAAGCGGGTCTTGTGCGCGACGATCATGCCCAGGACGAAGGTGGCGACCATCACCATGCCGATCAGCCGCAGCCGCCCCTTGCCCGGCATCAGCCAATAGAGCGATTGCAGCCAGTCATAGAACGGATGCTGGATCGGCACGGAATCGATCGACAGGATATAGGCCGCGCCGCGCGCCAGGAACATCCCCGCCAGCGTGACGATGAAGGCGGGCATGGCCAGCCGGTCGATCAGAAAGCCCATGCCCGCCCCGAAGGCCGTGGTCAGCGCCAGCAGCAGCGCGAAGACCGCCAGCGGGTGCAGCGAGGTGTCGCGCAGCAGCACGGCGATGAAGACCCCGGAAAAGGCGATCACCGATCCCACCGACAGGTCGATGCCGCCCGACAGGATCACCAGCGTCATGCCGACCGCGACGATGCCCAGATAGGCGTTGTCGGTCAGCAGGTTGCCAATGACTCGGGTGGACAGGATGTTCGGGAATTGCAGCCAGAATACCGCATAGGCCAGCAGGAAGATGCCGATGGTCACATACAGGGGAAGCGCGCGGGTGTTCATGCCTGCCTCCGAAGCGCGGCCTCGCGCCCGGCGCGGTGGCTGTCGCGCCACAGCCGCCATTCGGCGCTGATGCGCGGCGATTGCAGCACCAGGATCACCAGCACCAGCCCGGCCTTGATGATGAGGTTGTATTCCGAGGGAAAGCCGATCAGCCGGATGCCGATGCTGATCGTGGTGATGATCAGCGCGCCGATCACCGAGGCGGCGATCGAGAACCGCCCGCCCAGCAGGGAATTGCCGCCGATCACCACCGCCAGGATCGCGTCAAGCTCCAGCCACAGCCCGGCATTGTTGGCATCCGCGCCGCGAATGTCGGCGGTGACGATCAGCCCGGCCAGGGCCGCGCACAGCCCGGACGCCACATAGACCGCGATCAGCAGCACCGTGGCGTTGACCCCGGCAAGCGCGCTGGCGCGGCGGTTGATGCCGATCGCCTCGACCAGCAGGCCAAGCGAGGTGCGGCGCATCAGGACCGCCGTGGCGATGGCGGTGGCGATCCAGATCCAGGTGGGCACCGGCAGGCCCAGAACCGCGCCCGACCCGATCCATGCGAAACCGGGATCGGTGAAGGTGAGGATCCGCCCCTCGGTGATCAGTTGCGCGATGCCGCGCCCCATGGTCATCAGGATCAGCGTGGCGACGAAGGGCTGGATGCCGACAATCGCGACAAGCGTGCCGTTCCACAGCCCCGCCATTGCGCCCGCGCCCAGGGCGAGGATCAGCCCGGCGGGCAGGCCCCAGCCCGCCGCCACGGCGGATGCCGCGACCGCGCCGCAGATCGCCATGATCGTGCCCACCGACAGGTCGATGCCGCGCGTGGCGATCACCAGCGTCATGCCCACCGCCAGAAGCGCAACGGGGGCAGAGCGTTTCAGCACATCGATCACCGGCCCGACCAGCCGCCCGTCGTTCATCTGGATATTGAGAAAGGCCGGATAAAAGACCGTCACCACCGCGACCAGGGCGGCCAGCGCGATCAGTTGCGGGGCAAGGCGTTTCAGCATCTGCATCACGCGGCCCTCTCGGTGGCGGCGATGGCGCCCATGATGCGGTTCGGCGCGATCTGGTCTCCGGTCAGTTCCGCGACATGGCGGCGGTCGCGCAGCACGATCACCCGGTCGGACACGGCGATCAGCTCTTCGATTTCGCTGCTGATGACCAGCAGCGACATGCCCTGTTCCACAAGCTCATGGATCAGCCGGACGATTTCGGCGTGCGCGCCCACGTCGATGCCGCGCGTCGGTTCGTCCAGGATCAGGAAGCGCGGGTTCATCGCCAGCCAGCGGGCCAGCACCACCTTCTGCTGGTTGCCGCCCGACAGTTCGCCGATGCGCTTTTCCCGGCCCGAGGTGCGGATGTCCAGCCGCGCGATATAGTCGTCGGCCAGCCGGTTCTGCTCGGCGCGCGGGATGGGCCGCGCCCAGCCGCGCCGGGCTTGCAGGCCCAGGATGATGTTCTCGCGCACCGACAGGTCGGCGACGATGCCGTCGGTCTTGCGCTCCTCGGGGACGAAGCCGAAGCCCGCCGCGATGGCCGAACGCGGGCTGCGCAGATCCAGCGGCCCCGTCTGGTCGCGCGCCGCGCCGGAATGGGCGTTCTTCAGCCCGAACAGCAGTTCGGCGCTTTCCGTCCGGCCCGATCCCAGCAGCCCCGCCAGGCCCACGACCTCGCCCTGCCCCACCGCCAGATCGAAGGGTTCGACCGCGCCGCGGCGGCCGATGCCGCGAAACTCCAGCATCGGCGGGCGGGGACCGCGCGACCGGGCCTGATGGCTGGTCGCGGCTTCCAGTTCCCGCCCCAGCATGTGTTCGATCAGGCGCACCCGGTTCAGGCTGGCGGTGTCCTCGGTCACGATCCTGCGGCCGTTGCGCAGGACGGTCACCCGGTCGGTCAGGTCGAACACCTGATCCAGGAAATGCGACACGAACACGATGCCCAGGCCGCGTTCGCGAAGGCCGCGCACCACGTCGAAGACCATCCGCACCTCGGCCGCGTCAAGGCTGGCGGTCGGTTCGTCCAGAATCAGCACCTTGCCCGACAGGGCGACCGCGCGGGCGATGGCGACGATCTGCTGGATGGCCACCGAATAGGCGCCAAGGTCGCGGTCCACGTCCAGCGACAGCCCGTATTCGGCCAGCATCGCGCGGGCCTGCGCCCGCATCGCGCGGGTCTGGATCAGGCCCCATCGGCGCGGTTCGCGCCCGAACATCAGGTTCTGCGCCACAGTCAGGTTCGGCAGCAGGTTGACCTCTTGATAGACCGTGCCGATGCCCAGATCCTGAGCCTCGACCGTCGATCGCGGGTCGATGGGCGCGCCCTCCAGCGTCATGGCGCCGCCGTCGCGGCGATAGGCGCCGGTCAGGCATTTGATCAGCGTCGACTTGCCCGCGCCGTTTTCGCCCAGCAGGGCATGGACCTCGCCCGCGCGCAGGTCGAAATCGACGCCGTCCAGCGCGAGCGTGCCCGGAAATGTCTTGGTCAGCGACCGGATGGTCAGCAGCATGACTGCCCCCTTCATCGTGGATGCCGGGCCGCGACAGGCGGCCCGGCAAGGCGATCAATAGCCCAGACCCTTGCGGCGTTCGTATTCGCCCGCCGGATCGTCGGCTTGGGTGAACAGCTTCGATTCGGTCTGGATGAATTTCGGCGGCGTGGTGCCGTCCTTCCAATAGGCCGCAAGGGCGTCGAAGGCTGGCCCCGCCATGTTGGGCGTCAGTTCGACCGTGGCATTCGCCTCGCCCGCCGCCATCGCCTGGAACAGATCCGGCACCCCGTCGATGGAGACGACCAGGATATCCGTGCCCGGTTTCAGCCCGGCCTCCTTGATGGCCTGGATCGCGCCCACGGCCATGTCGTCGTTATGGGCGTAAAGCGCGCAGATGTCCTTGCCGCCGTTCTCGGCCTGGATGAAGCTCTCCATCACCTCCTTGCCCAGAGCGCGGGTGAAATCGCCGGTCTGGCTGCGCACGATGGTCAGGTTCGGATGGTCCTTGATGGCGTTTTCAAAGCCGGTCTTGCGGTCGATGGCGGGGCTGGATCCGGTGGTGCCCTGCAACTCGACGATCCGGCATTCGCGGTCGCCGACCTCTTTCACCAGCCATTCGCCCGCGACCTCGCCCTCATGGACCAGGTTTGACCCCACGGCGGTCAGATACAGGTCGTCGGAACTGTCCACCTGCCGGTCCAGCAGGACGACCGGGATTTCAGCCTCCTTGGCTTCCTGCAAGACCGAATCCCAGCCGGTGGCGACGACCGGGGCCAGCAGGATCGCGTCCACGCCCTGCGCGACAAAGGACCGGATCGCGGCGATCTGGTTTTCCTGCTTCTGCTGCGCGTCCGAGAATTGCAGCTGGATGCCGCGTTCCTCGGCCTGTTGCCGGGTCAGCGTGGTTTCCGCCGCCCGCCAGCCGGATTCGGAACCGATCTGCGAAAAGCCCACGGTCTCGCCTTCGGCCAGGGCGCCGGTGGCGGTGACCGCCAGAAGTGCTGCGGTCCCCAGCAGGGTCTTGATGGTCATGGTAATCCTCCCGTTGCGTGAAATCGCCCGGCCCTCATGCCGGGCGATGGTGCGGGACGTCAGACGCCCCGCAGATCCTCGGGCAACAGCGCCTCGGGGATATTCTGATAGCTGACCGGGCGCAGGAAACGGCGGATCGCCATGGTCCCCACGCTGGTCGCGCCGAAATTGGTGGACGCGGGGTAAGGCCCGCCATGGACCATGGCATCCGCGACCTCGACCCCGGTGGGCCAGCCATTCGCCAGGATCCGGCCCGCCTTGCGTTCCAGCACCGGCATCAGGCGGCGCGCCACATCCATGTCGCCGTCGTCCAGGTGCAGCGTGGCGGTCAACTGACCTTCAAGCGCCTGGGCCACCTCCAGCATCTGGTCCGCGCCCGTGACGGTGACGATCACGCCCAGCGGGCCGAACACCTCCTCGGCCAGGGTATGGTCGCGCAGGAATTCCTCGGCCGTGGTCTTGTAGAGGGCGGGCAGGGCGTTGCGGCCTTCGCTGGCGCCTTCGAAGACCGGCGTCGCCACCCCGGCGGCACGGCTGGCGCCCGCGCGATAGGCCTCGGCGATGCCGTCGGTCAGCATCGCCTGGGGGGCGGTCCTGGCCAGCGCATCGCCCGCCGCGGTGGCGAAGGCATCGGCCAGCACGCCCTTGGGCATCACGATCAGGCCGGGATTGGTGCAGAACTGGCCCGCGCCCATGGTCAGGCTGCCCGCCCAGCCTTCGGCGATCTTGGCGCCGCGCGCGGCCAGCGCCTGGGACAAGACGAAGCCGGGGTTGATGCTGCCCAATTCGCCGAAGAAGGGAATCGGCTCGGGCCGGGCGGCGCAGAGGTCGAACAGCGCCCGGCCGCCGCGCAGGCTGCCGGTGAAGCCCACCGCCTTGATCAGCGGATGCTGGACCAGGGCCGCGCCGACCGCATGGCTGTCGCCGTGGATGAAGCTGAAGACCCCGGCGGGCATTCCGGTGGCCTGGATGGCCGCGTGGATCGCCTCGGCGACGATCTCTCCGGTGCCAGGATGGGCGGGATGACCCTTGACCACGACCGGGCAACCGGCGGCCAGCGCCGCGGCGGTGTCGCCGCCCGCCGTGGAAAAGGCCAAGGGAAAGTTCGAGGCGCCGAAGACCGCCACCGGGCCGATGGGCCGCTGCATCAGCCGCAGGTCGGGGCGCGGGGCGGGCTGGCGGTCGGGCAGCGCCGGATCGTGGCGGCGGTCCAGGTAATCGCCCTTGCGGATATGATCGGCGAACAGCCGCAACTGGCCGGTGGTGCGGCCGCGCTCGCCGTTCAGCCGCGCCTCGGGCAGGCCGGTCTCGGCGGTGCCGATGGCGGTGATCGCCTCGGCGCGGGCCTCGATCTGGTCGGCGATGGCGTCGAGGAACAGGGCGCGGGCGTCGCGGCTGGTGGCGGCATAATCGGCGAAGGCTTCCTCGGCGGCTTCGGCCGCGCGGTTCACCAGATCGACGGTTCCGCTGCTGAAGTCATGGGGCGCGCCATGGGCGGGGGCGGATCGGAACGTCCCCTCTCCGGTCAGCCATTCGCCTGCGATCAGATGTTTGCCCTGGGGGGTGAAGGTCATAGCTCGTATCCTCAGAAATGGAAATCCGCGACGGTGTTCCGCCGCCCGAGGGTGAAGGCATCGGCCACAAGAACCATGGGCGCAAGGTCCGTTTCGCGCATTCCCGCGGCAATCAGCCTTGCCATGCGTGCATAAAGCGCGGGATATTCGCCCATGATGTCATCGGCGCCCTGCACATGCCGACCGTCGATCTCCAGCCGGTTGCCGCCCATCCGCAGCGCCAGCGCGCCGCCGTCGGTCTGGAACTCCATGTCCCAGGTCTGCGGGCCTTCCTGGCGGAAATCGAAATCCGCCTCGATCCGCTGGCTGAATTGCAGCCGCGCGGCGATGGGGGCCTGCCGGTTCGCTGGGAAATCCAGATCGGCCGACAGCAGGCGCACGGGCTGGGGCAGGATCTCGGTCAGGATCGACAGGGCGTTGATGCCGGGATCGAAGACCCCCATGCCGCCCGCCTCGAAGATCCACTCCTGGCCGGGATGCCATTTGCGCACGTCCTCGCGCCAGGTGATGCGGCCTTCATGGATCGTCCTGCCCGCCAGCCAGTCGCGCGCGGCGGCCACCCCCATCGCCATGCGCGAATGCCAAGTGGCATAGATCGTGACCCCCTGCCGTTCGGCCAGATCGCACAGGGCATGAACCTCGGCCAGGGTGGTGCCGGGGGGCTTTTCCAGCATCAGGTGACGGCCCGCGCGCAGCACCGCCTCCGCCACGGCAAAGCGCGGCACGGGGGGCAGGCACAGGCTGACCGTGCCGATGTCGGGGCGCGCGTCCAGCATGGCGCTGATCTCGGTGAAGGCCTCGACCCCGTCCACCGTGCCGTGGCGGCTGACGGTCGCGGCCAGATCCCAGTCGGGGCTGGCGTTCAGCGCGGGCACATGCTGGTCCAGGGCGATCTTGCCGATGCCCGCAAGCGCGATCTTCATCAGTGGCTGTCCTTTCCGACCGGATTGCCCCGGCAACCCTTGAGGAAATCCAGATCCGCGCCGGTATCGGCCCCCTCGACATGGGCCTGATGCAGCCAGGCATAGCCGCTGGCGGGCTGGTCGGGCAGCGGCCGCCATTCGGCCAGCCGCGCGGCCAGTTCGGCGTCTGGAATGTCCAGATGCAACCGCCGGTTCGGCACGTCCAGGTCGATCATGTCGCCGTCGCGCACCACCGCCAGCGGGCCGCCCGCCGCCGCCTCGGGACTGGTATGCAGCACCACCGTGCCATAGGCGGTGCCCGACATGCGCGCGTCGGAGATCCGCACCATGTCGGTGATGCCCTTGCGCAGCACCTTGGGCGGCAGGCCCATATTGCCCACCTCGGCCATGCCCGGATAGCCCTTGGGACCGCAGTTCTTCATCACCATGACGCAGGTTTCGTCGATGTCGAGATCCTCGTCCTCGATCCGGGCCTTGTAGTCGTCGATATCCTGAAACACGACCGCGCGGCCGCGATGGACCAGCAGATGCGGGCTGGCGGCCGAGGGCTTCAGCACCGCCCCCCTGGGCGCCAGGTTGCCGCGCAGCACGGCGATGCCGCCCTGTTCGGTCAGCGGCCGGTCAGCGGGCAGGATCACGTCCTCGTTCCAGTTCACCACGTCGCGAACCTCGTCCCAGATCGTCATGCCGCTGACGGTCAGCGCGTCCTTGTGCAACTGCCCGGCCTCGCCCAGCCGCTTCAGGACCACCGGCAGCCCGCCCGCATAGAAGAACTCCTCCATCAGGTATTGCCCCGAGGGCATCAGGTTGACGATGGTCTGCACGTCGCGCCCGCAGCGGTCCCAGTCGTCCAGCGTCAGATCGACGCCGACCCGGCCCGCGATGGCCAGCAGGTGGATCACCGCATTGGTGGATCCGCCGACGGCGCCGTTGGTGCGGATGGCGTTCTCGAACGCCTGCCTGGTCAGGATGTCGCTGGGCTTGAGGTCGTCCTTGACCATCTGCACGATCCGCCGCCCCGAAAGCTGCGCCATCACCCGGCGGCGCGAATCCACCGCCGGGATCGCGGCATTGCCAGACAGCGCCATGCCAAGCGCCTCGGCCATGGACGCCATGGTCGAGGCCGTGCCCATGGTGTTGCAGGTGCCGGTGGACCGGGACATGCTGGCCTCGGCCTCCAGAAACTCCTCCTGCGTCATCTCGCCGGCCTTCACGGCCTCGCTGAACCTCCACAGATGGGTGCCCGACCCGACCCGCTCGCCCCGGAAATAGCCGTTCAGCATCGGCCCCCCCGTCACCACGATGGACGGAATGTCGGTCGAGGCCGCCGCCATCAGCAGCGACGGCGTGGTCTTGTCGCAACCGACCAGCAGGACCGCCCCGTCGATCGGCTGGCCGCGCATCGTTTCCTCGATCGCAAGCGCGGCGAGGTTGCGGAACATCATCGCGGTGGGGCGGAAGGTGTTTTCCGATGCCGAAAACACCGGCACCTCGACCGGGAAGCCGCCGGCCTCCCACACGCCCGCCTTCACCTTTTCGGCCAGTTCGCGCAGATGGCCGTTGCAGGGCGTCAGGTCCGACCAGGTGTTCAGGATGCCGATCACCGGGCGTCCGTCGAACAGGTCGTGCGGATAGCCCTGATTCTTCATCCAGCCGCGATGATAGATCGTATCGCGCGAGGTGCCCCCGTACCAATGCTGGGAACGAAGCTGGCGGGGCCAAGGGGCGGGTGCGAAGGTCATGATAGCCTCAGAGTGTGGCGACGGCAACGGGGATGCCGCCGTCCGGCTGCTGGTCCAGCGGGTTCGACAAGGGCAAACCCAGGGCCGGGGATTCGATCTGGAAGACATCGCCCGCCTGCGCCTTGACGCCATCGGCGAAGGACAGCGTGGCGGTGCCGAAGAAATGCACATGCACGTCGCCCGGCTGGCGGAACAGCGCGTATTTGAAATGGTGATGTTCCAAGTTCGCAAGGCTGTGGCTCATGTTCGCCTCGCCCGACAGGAAGGGCTTTTCCCAGATCACCGCGCCGCCGCGCAGGATCCGGCTGGTGCCCTCGACATGCTGGGGCAGATCGCCGACCAGCATCTCGGGGCCATAGCTTGCCGGACGCAGCTTGGAATGGGCCAGCCACAGGTAATTGCCGCGTTCGGTCACATGGTCGGAAAACTCGTTCGCCAGGGCAAAGCCCAGCCGGAAGGGCGTGCCGTCCTGGCCGATCAGATAGAGGCCCGCGATCTCGGGTTCCTCGCCCGCATCCAGCGCAAAGCCGGGGGACACCAGCGGCGCGCCGGGCGCCACCGCGTTGACGCCGTTGCCCTTGTAGAACCATTCGGGCTGCACCCCCGCCGCGCCCCCCTGCGGCTTGCCGCCCTCCAGCCCCATGCGGAACATCTTCATGCTGTCGGTCAGCGTCTCGGCATCGGACTTGGCGTGCATGGAATTGCGCGTCGAGGCGCTGCCCAGATGGGTCAGCCCGGTGCCGGTCAGGTGCAGATGCGCCGGATCGTCGTGATCCAGCGGCAACAGCACCCGGCCATCCGCCAGGGCGGCGGCGAGATCCACCGCTTCGCCCTGCCCGCGCGCCGAAACCTCGGCTTTCAGCCCATGCCCTGCGGCGATGGCGGCCTGCGCCAGATCGCGGGTGGTCCGCGCGCCGGGCACGATCCAAGCGCCATCGTCGGTCCGTGCGGCGACAGCCCGGTCCACGCCGGGGCTTTTCAGTTGCGACAGAAACATGGGTCAGCCTTGCTTGGTCTTGTTGTAAACGTCGAAGATCACGGCGGCCAGAAGCACCAGCCCCTTGATCACCTGCTGATAGTCGATGCCGATCCCCATGATCGACATGCCGTTGTTCATCACGCCCATGATCAGCGCGCCGACCACGACGCCGATGATGCGCCCCGATCCCCCGGCCATCGAGGCGCCGCCAATGAAGACCGCCGCGATCACGTCCAGTTCGAACCCGACGCCCGCCTTGGGCGTGGCGCTGTTCAGCCGGGCGGTGACGATCATCCCGGCCAGGGACGCCAGCACGCCCATGTTCACGAAGGTCAGGAATACCAGCCGTTCGGTTCGGATGCCCGACAGCTTCGCCGCCTTGGCGTTGCCGCCAAGCGCATAGATGCGCCGCCCCGTGGTCGTCGATTCGGTGAAGAAGGCATAGAGCACGATCAGCACCGACATGATCAGCAGCACGTTCGGCAGCCCCCGGAAGCTGGCCAGCTTCCAGCCCACGAACAGCAGCGCGATGACGACCACGGCATTGCGCGCCCAGAAGAAGCCCGCGGGTTCCGGGGCGATGCCGAATTCGGCCTCCCTCGCCCGGCCGCGGACGCCCGCCCAGACGATGGCGATGGCGGCCACGGCGACCAGGATCAGCGCGGTGAAGTTGGGCTTGTCGGGGCCGAATAGGTCGGGGATGAAGCCCGTGGACAGTGACTGGAAGGACCGCTCGAACGGGCCGATGTTCTGGCCGCCCAGCAGCCACAGCGTCAGCCCGCGAAAGACCAGCATCCCCGCCAGCGTCACGATGAAGGACGGGATCTTCCAATAGGCGATCCAGTATCCCTGCGCGGCGCCGATCAGTCCGCCGACGACCAGCACCATCGGGATCACCAGCAGCACCGGCAGGTCCATCCTGACCAGCAGCATCGACGCCACCGCCCCGGTGAAGGCCGCGACGGATCCCACCGACAGGTCGATATGCCCGGCGACGATCACCAGCAGCATCCCAAGCGCCATGATGATGACATAGCTGTTTTGCAGGAACAGGTTGGTGATGTTCTGCGCCGACAGGAAATCGACGCCCTGGACGGCGCGCACGATGACGAAGAAGAACAGCACGATGGCGACCAGGGCCAGCATCATGCCGTTCTCGCGCAGGTGGCTGCCCAGATGGGCGCCGATGCCCGTGGCGGCGGGCTTGTTCGCGTCAGCCGTGCTCATGCGGCCTCCCCCTTCATTCCGTCTTGCAGGATCAGGGCCATGATCCGTTCCTGGCTGGCCTGTTCGCGGGTCAGTTCACCGGCGATCCGGCCCTCGTTCATGACATAGATGCGGTCGCACATGCCCAGCAGTTCGGGCATTTCCGAGCTGATCATGACGACTCCGTGCCCCTGCCCGGCCAGCTCGTTCATGATGTTGTAGATCTCGAACTTGGCGCCCACGTCGATGCCGCGCGTGGGTTCGTCCAGGATCAGCACCTTGGGATCGGTGAACAGCCATTTGGACAGCACCACCTTCTGCTGGTTGCCGCCCGACAGGTTCACGGCCCGCTGAAAGACCGTGGGGGTGCGGATGTTCATGGCCTTGCGGTATCGTTCCGCTACCTGCTGTTCGCGCCCCCGCGACAGGACCGTGCCCTTGGCGATGCCTTGCAGGTTCGCCAGCGAGATGTTGCGCAGGATCGGCTCGTCCAGGATCAGGCCCAGAACCTTGCGGTCCTCGGTCACATAGGCCAGCCCCGCGTCGATGGCCCTGGTGACGGTTGACAAGTCGGGCTTCGCGCCCGCCAGCGTCACCTCTCCGGTGATGTCTCGGCCATAGCTGCGGCCGAACAGGCTCATGGCGAATTCGGTGCGCCCCGACCCCATCAGGCCCGCGATGCCGACGATTTCGCCCTTGCGCACGGACATCGACACGTCGCGGATCACCTGGCGGGGCTGTTCGGGATGCATGACCGACCAGTTCTTCACCTCCATCAGCACCTCGCCGATCTGCGGGATGCGGTCGGGGTAGCGGTGGGCCATGTCGCGGCCGACCATGTCGCGGATGATCCGGTCCTCGGTGATCTCGCTGCGGTCCAAGGTGGACACGGTGGACCCGTCGCGGATCACCGTCACGCGGTCGGCGACGCGGCGGATCTCGTTCAGCTTGTGGCTGATGATGATCTGCGTGACGCCCTGGCTTTTCAGTTCCAGCATCAGGTCCAGCAGCTTCTGGCTGTCGTTTTCCTGCAACGCGGCGGTCGGTTCGTCCAGGATCAGCAGGCGCACGTTCTTGGCAAGCGCCTTGGCGATTTCCACCAGCTGCTGCTTGCCGACGCCCAGCTTTTCGACGCGGGTGGTCGGCGCCTCGGTCAGGCCGACCTTCTTCAACAGCGCCTCGGTCTTCTGATAGGCCAGCGGCCAGTTGATGATCCCGCCCGTCGCGACCTCGTTGCCCAGAAACAGGTTCTCGGCCACCGACAGCAGCGGCACGAGCGCCAGTTCCTGGTGGATGATGACGATGCCCGCATGTTCGCTGTCGCGGATGTCGCGGAACCGCGCGGGCTTGCCGTCATAGAGGATCTCGCCGTCATAGCTGCCATGGGGATAGACGCCCGACAGCACCTTCATCAGCGTCGACTTGCCGGCGCCGTTCTCGCCGCAGATGGCGTGGATTTCGCCTTCGCGCACGGACAGGTTCACATCGTTCAGCGCCTTGACGCCGGGAAACGTCTTGGTGATGCCCCGCATCTCCAGGATGGCCGTCATCGCGTTTTTCCCCCCTTCGAAACGCGGCCCCGGCACGCGCCGGGGCCGCGCAGGCATCACTTCAACTGGTCTTCGGTATAGTAACCGGAATCGACCAGAACCTCTTTCCAGTTCGACTTGGTCACCGGCACCGGCTCCAGCAGATAGGACGGCACGACCTTGACGCCGTTGTCATAGGTTTCGGTGTCGTTGATCTGCGGCTCGGTCCCTTTCAGCACGGCGTCCACCATGCCGACGGTGACTTTCGCCAGTTCGCGGGTGTCCTTGAAGATGGTCGAATACTGTTCGTCCGCCTCGATGGATTTCACCGACTGAACCTCGGCGTCCTGGCCGGTGACGATCGGCATCTGCATGTCGCCCGACCCGTAGCCCACGCCTTTCAGCGACGACAGGATGCCGATGGACAGTCCGTCATAGGGCGACAGCACCCCATGCACCTGCTTGTCGCCATAGTTCGAGGACAGAAGGTTATCCATCCGCGACTGCGCCACGGCCGGATCCCAACGCAGGGTGCCGACCTTTTCCATGCCGGTCTGGCCCGACCCGATCACGATGGACCCGTCGTCGATCAGCGGCTGCAGGACCGACATCGCGCCGTCATAGAAGAAGAAGGCGTTGTTGTCGTCGGGGCTGCCGCCGAACAGTTCGACGTTCCAGGGCTTCACGTCGGGGAAACGTTCTTTCAGCCCGTCGACCAGCGTGGTCGCCTGCTGGACGCCGACCTTGAAGTTGTCGAAGGTTGCGTAATAGTCCACATGTTCCGACCCGCGGATCAGGCGGTCATAGGCAATCACCTTGATGTCGGCGGCGGCGGCGTTTTCCAGCGCGTTCGACAGCGTGGTGCCGTCGATGGCCGCGATCACCAGCACGTTCACGCCCTTGGTGATCATGTTTTCCACCTGGGCCAGCTGGTTCGGAATGTCATCCTCGGCATATTGCAGGTCGGTGTCGTAGCCGGCTTCCTGCAACTGCTTGACCATGTTGTTGCCGTCGTCGATCCAGCGGGCGGACGATTTCGTCGGCATCGCGATGCCGATGGTTTCGGCCATGGCGCCGGTCGCCAGCCACGAGACCCCGATCGCCAGCGCGACCGCAGCGGTTCTGAACGTCATCTGTAACCTCCCCTTGCGCGGCGCCTCGGGCCACGCCTCCTCCGAATGGATGAGAAAGGTGTAGCAAAGGTTCATCATGCCGGTAAAATGAGAAAATCGGCAATCTTCATATCGGAAATGATATGTCCATCCGTGCCCTGAAGCCCCCGCAACTGCGGCTGATTCACGAGATCGCGCTGCACGGTCAGTTGCAGATGGCGGCCGAGGCGCTGGCGATGACCCAGCCCGCCGCGTCCCGGATGCTGGCCGAGGCGGAGCGCCATGTCGGTGCCGCCCTGTTCATCCGCCAGCCCAAGGGGATGGAGCCGACCGAGATCGGCACCGCCGTCCTGCGCCGCGCCCGCGTGATCCTGCGCGAGATGGCCAGCATCGAGGCCGACGTGCGCGCGCTGCGCGGCGGCTATGCCGGATCGGTGCGGGTGGGGGCGGTCACCGGGCCGGCGGTCAGCTATCTGGTCAGCGCGATGCGGCAGATCAAGCAGGAAAGCCCGCAGGCGGACATCACCGTGGACGTGATGCCCTCGCGCGATCTGCTGATGCAGCTGGCTGCCGGAGAGATGGATTTCGTGCTGGGCCGGATCCTGCCGGAATTCGACAGCGATGCCTTCAACATCCTGCCGATGTCGGACGAGAAGGTCGCGCTGATGGCGCGGGCCGACCATCCGCTGGCCCGCGCCCGGCTGGTGACGCTGACCGAACTGGTGGGCCAGGAATGGATCATGCAGCAGCGCGGCGCGCCGATCCGCGAGGCGACGCTGGCCGCCTTCGCGGGCGTCGGGCTGTCGGAACCCGACAACATCGTCAACAGCCCGTCGCTTCTGCTGACCATCGCCTATCTGGCGCAGTCGAACGCGATCACCCCGGTCTCGCAAGAGGTCGCCGAACTGCTGATCCGTCCGCCGGTCGGGGCCGGGTTCACGATCATCCCGACGCCGCAGCCGATCCGGGTATCGCCCTATTTCCTGCTGGATCTGAAGCGCCGCCCGCTGTCGCCGCTGGCAAAGCGGTTGCGGGAGGCGGTGGCGCAGATGTCGGGCAGCCCGATCAGGAACGCGGACGCGCGCTGAGTTGCCTGCGCCGGGCAATTTCGTATGCCACCGCGCCGATGATCGTGACGGCGATGATCACCAGGGCCAGGGCGTTGACGGCAGGCGTCAGGCCGGTGCGGACCTTGGTGGCGATGAACACGGTCAGCGGCGTTTCAAAGCCGCGCACGAACAGCGTGGTGTTGTAGTTTTCCACCGATTGCAGCACCGCCAGCCCCCCGGATGCCAGCAGCGCGGGCCGCAGGAAGGGCAGCAGCACCCGGCGGAACACCATCAGCCGCGACGCGCCCAGGCCCAGGGCCGCTTCCTCCTGCGTGCGGTCGAAGCGTTGCAGCCGGGCCATCACCATCAGCATCACATAGCAGATGATGAAGGTGGTCTGCGCCACCACGATCAGCAGGGTGCCTCCGCCAACCCCCACCTGCCGCCACAGGATCAGCGTGGAAATCCCGATCACCACCCCCGGCGTCAGCAGCGGCGAGACCATCACCGCATAGGCGAAGCTGCGCGCCCGCGCGTGCAGCGTGGTCAGCACCAGCGCGGCGGCGGTGCCGACCGGCAGCGCCACCAGCACCACGCAGATCGCCACGAGGCCCGAGGTCCACAGCGCCCGCCACATCGCCGCATCCGCCCACATCGCCGCAAACCAGTCCAGCGTCGTGCCCTGCCAGGGGATCACCGTCGGAAAGCGGCTGGTGTTGAACGCGGCGGCCCCCATGATGATCAGCGGCATGAACAGATAGGCCAGGAAAGCCAGCAGATACAGCACGAACAGCCCGCGAAAGATCCGGTCGGCGGTCATTTCGCCACATCCGTCAGGTTCACGCGGAAGACGCGCAGCGTGACCAGCACCACCGCCAGGCACAGAACCAGCAGCGTCAGCGCATAGGCCGCGCCCCGGTTCCAGTCGCCGCCCTCGAAGAACCAGTTATAGATGATCTCGGTGAACCAGCGGCTGCCGGGGCTGCCCAGCAGCGCGGGCGCGACATAGGATCCGGCGGCCAGCATGAAGGTGAAGACGCAGCCCGTGGCGATGCCCGCCTTGGCGTGCGGGATGACGATCCGCCAATGCGTCCGCCAGGTGGGCGATCCCAGGTCGCGCGCGGCCTCAAGCTGCGCTTTGTCCAGGGATTCGATGGCGTTATAGATCGGCAGCAGCATGAACAGGATATAGGCATAGACCATCCCCGCCAGCACGCCGCCATCGCCCTGCCAGCGGATCGGCGCGTTGATCAACCCGATCCCCTGCAAGACCGCGTTCAGCGGCCCGCGATAGGCCAGCAGGATGAACCAGGCCAGCGTGCGCAGCACCTCGTTGATGAAGAAGGGGATGATGACCAGCATCAGCGCGATGGAAAGCTGGCCGGGCGTCGCGCGCTGCGCCATCCAGAAGGCCACCGGATAGCAGACGGCCAGCGTCAGCGCCGCGACAAGCGCGCTGGCCCAGATGGTCTTGAGGAAGATCGCGCGATGCACGCCCTCCTTCGCCAGATACAGGAAATTGTCCAGCGACCACACGTCCTGCGGCCCGCCGATCTGCGCCGGCGGCAGGTTCGGGCGCAGCGCATAGTCGATCATCATCAGGTTCGGCGCCAGCACCATCGCCGCAAGCCAGACCAGCACCAGCGACAGAAAGATCGTCGCCAAGCCACCGCCAAAGCGCGCGTAAAGATCACGCATCGGCCAGCACCACCGCATGTTCCGGCGCAAAGGAAAAGCTGGCATCCGTCCCCGGCGCGGGCGCGTCGGCCAGACGGGTGGAGGGCACCGCCGCCGTCAGCGCCGCGCCGTCGGCAAACTGGCCGTGGATCAGGGCGAAGGCCCCTTCGAAATCCATGCGGCCGACACGGGCGCGCAGGGTATTGGCGCCGACGCCGGGCACCAGCGCCTCGGGGCGGACATACAGCGTGGCGGCCTGGCCGATGGCCAGCGGCGGATCGGCCCGCCCGTGCAGCGGACCCAACGCGGTATCCACCCGCACCACCCCGTCGCCCACGGCGCTGACCCGGCCCGCGATGGCGTTCGTCTCGCCCACGAAGCGGGCCACGAAGGGCGTGGCCGGGTGGTCGTAAAGCTGGCGCGGCGTGGCGACCTGTTGCAGCAGGCCCGCCGACATCACCGCCACGCGGTCGGACATGGCCAGCGCCTCGGACTGGTCGTGGGTGATATAGATGAAGGTGACGCCGGTGCGCTTCTGCAAGCTGCGCAATTCCGCCCGCATGTGCTGGCGCAGCTTCAGATCCAGCGCCGACAAGGGCTCGTCCAGCAGCAGCACGCCCGGCTCGACCGCAAGCGCGCGCGCGATGGCGACGCGCTGGCGCTGACCGCCGGACAATTCGCCGGGCATCCGATCGCCGTAACCCTCCAGCGCGATCAGGCGCAGCAGATCGTCGGCCCGCTTGCGGCGCTCAGTGCGGCCCAGGCCCCGCGCTTCAAGCCCGAAGGCGATGTTTTCCCAGACCGGCATCAGCGGGAACAGCGCCAGCGACTGGAAGATCATCGCCGTCGGCCGCTGGTTCGGGCCAAGCCCGCGCATATCCTTGCCGCCGATCAGCACCCGCCCCTCGGTCGGCTCGATGAACCCGGCGATCATCCGCAGGATGGTGGTCTTGCCGCAGCCCGACGGCCCGAGGATGGAAAAGAACTCGCCCGGCTGGACCGTGAAGGACACCCCGCTGACCGCCTGCGTCGTGCCGAAGCGCATCCCGATCCCGTCAAGCTCTACCGAATGCGACATCCGTCCCCCGCTGGTCAGGGACAGGGGCCGGCCCCCTGCCCCGGTTGGTCGTCAGGCCGACAGGAAGCGGTCCTGGTATTCGTTGCGCTTGGTCACATACCAGTTTTCCTGGATCGGCCACCACCACAGCTTCTCCAGCGCGTCGCCCGGATAGGCGGCGGCGAAGAAGGCCTTGGCCTGATCCGACAGCAGGTCGGCCGATCCCACGGCGGTCGAGTTGATCGAGGTCGCGTTGCTATACATCGCCCCGGCTTCCGGCGTCAGGAACCAGTTGATGAAGGCATAGGCGGCGTCCAGGTTCGCCGCGCCCTTGGGGATCGACAGCCCCTCCATCCAGGCCAGCGCGCCTTCCCTGGGCGCGATGAAGCCCACCGGCAGGCCCTCCTTGGACAGGGCGGCGGCGGTCGAATCCCAGGTCTGGCCGATGGCCGCGCCGTTGACGCGGAAGGCGCCCTGGGCCTCGTTTTCATTGTTCCAGAACTGGATGATGTTGCCCTTGCGGGCGATCGCCTCGGCCAGGATCACGTCGAAGATCTCGACCTGCGCCTCGGGCGTCTTGAAGGCGTCCAGCAGCGGCCGGGGCAGCTTGCCCTCGGATTCCAGCCACAGGCCCAGGCCCGCCAGCGCGGAATGGGCGCGCACCGTGGCCTTGCCTTCCGCCCCTTCGCCCCAGAGGTCGCCATAGGAAGCCTTGCCGTATTCCAGCGGCATCTGGTCACGGTCGAAGGCCACGGCCTCGGTCCCCCAGTCGGTCGGCACCTGATAGCGCTTGCCATCGACCACCGCGCCCAGGCTGGTCGAGTTCTCCCAGGCCGAGGGCAGCACCTTCGCCACCTCGATCTTCGCTTCGTCCAGCGGCTGGACCAGGCCGAATTCGACATAGTTCGGCACCCGGTCCACGGTCGGCCAGATCAGGTCGAAGCCTGCGCCATTGTTGGCGCGCAGCTGGTTCAGCAGTTCGTCATTGGTGCCATAGGGCGTATAGTTCGGCTTGATCCCGGTGGCTTTTTCAAAGGCAGCCAGGATCTCGTCGTTCAGATAGCCCGCCCAGGCAAAGATGTTCAGCGTGCCCGAGCCCTGGGCAAAGCCCGGCCGCGCGATCAGCGGCGCCGCCAGCGACAGGCCCGCAGTTGCCGCGGCGCCCTTCAAAAGCCCGCGGCGATGAAATGTGGTCATGTATCGTCCCCCGATAAGGTCGCCCCGCCGGGGCGTTGGTCAATCGGCGCCAAGCATAGACCGGCCCTGTGACAGGTCAAAGACGTGTCTGATCTGCCACCGAAAATCCGGCTTCCCCTCAGTGGCGCGACAGCAGGCTGTCGGGGCGCGACCGCGCCAGGGCCTGCGTGATCAGCCCGGTCAGCACCGCCTTGATCAGGTCGCCCGGAAGGAAGGCCGTCACCAGAACCGCGCATTCAGCCAGGGTCTTGTGCAGCGTCATCGACATGCCGACGATGCCGAAGCCGTAGAGCACCACGATCCCGCCGATGACCGAGGCCGTCGCCGCCGTCACCGCCAGGGGCGCGCCGCGCCAGCGTTCGACGATCAGCCCGGTGACGAAGGCCGCGACCGGCCAGCCGATGAAAAAGCCCGAGGTCGGCGCGACGAAGGCCCCCAGCCCGCCGCGCCCGCCCGCCAGCAGCGGCAGGCCCAGCGCCACCAGCGCCATCAGCAGCAGCACCGCCAGCGCGCCCCGCCGCGCCCCCAGGATCGCGCCCGCCAGCATCACGCCCATGCTCTGCGCGCTGATCGGCACGCCGAAGCCCAGCGTCAGGCTGGGGATCAGCCCCAGGGCGGCGATCAGCGCGGCGAACAGCGCGATCCGGGTCATGTTGCGTTCCATCTCTCAGTCCCTCCGTGATCCGGTATCGGGCAGAATCCCGCCCCGTGCGCGCAGAGCTTCGGCGACATGATCGGCGTCGTCCAGCGCCAAGGCGGCCATCGGCATGACAATCCGCCAGTTCGGCCGCCTGTGCGACCGCGCCCGCCAGGACATCGACAGCCTCTGGCCGTTCTCCACCAGCATCGGGGTGAAGCGCAGGACCATGGCGATGGCAAGCGTCACCGCGCGGGCGGGCAGCCCGATCCGGCGCAGCGGCGCCAGCAGCCAGGTCAGCACCGCGATCATGTCGGTCAGCCGCGTGGTCATGGTCACGAAATTCGCCAGCGCCAGCGCCGCCAGCAGGCGCAGGGCGATGATCAAGCCCGCCTGCACCTGCCCGGTCAGCCCGTGCCAGATCGCGATCAGCAGCAGGAACGGCCACAGCAGCCGCAGATGGCGCAGCCCCTGCCCCAGGAAGACGGCGCCCGCCGACAGATACAGCGCCGCGATGGCCAGCAGGGCCAGGGCCAGCACCCAGGGCCGGTCGGCCAGAAACAGCGCCACGGTCAGCGCCGACAGGATCAGCAGCTTGGCCCCGGCAGGCAGGCGATGCGCCCAGGTCTCAACGGGCGATGTCAGCGAGATCATCGAGACGCCCCCAATCCAGCATCTGCGCTTCAAAGCGCGGCAGCACCTCGCCGGTCGGGCCGTCCGCGACCAGCCGCCCCTGGTCCAGCCACAGGATCCGGTCGAAGCCGCGAAGCTGGCCCGGATCATGCGTCACCATCAGCACCTGCGCCGCGATCCCGTCCAGATAGCGCATCAGCTGCATCCGCGTCGGAATGTCGAGGCCCGAAAACGGCTCGTCCATCACCATCACCCCCGGCCGCATCGCCAGCACCGCCATCAGGCACAGAAGCTGTTTCTGCCCCTGCGACAGGCTGTGCGTCGCCGCGCCCGCCCAATGCGCCTTGCCGAAACGGTCCAGCATGGCCTGGGCCGCGGCCTCGGCATCGCGGGGGCGGCGGCCCTGCTGGGTCAGGCCGAAGGCGATTTCTTCCAGGACAGTCGGGAAGATGATCTGGTGATCGGGATTCTGGAAAATAATTCCAACACTTTCGAGAGCCGCGCGGCGGTCGCACGCCATGTCGATGCCGCCGATCCGGGCAGTCCCGGAATCGGGCGCGATCAGCCCCGCGATCACCCGCGCCAGCGTCGTCTTGCCCGACCCGTTGCGCCCGACGATGCCCACCCGCGCCTCGGCCAGATGGGCCGAAACGCCATGCAGCACGGGACGCCCCGCCAGCGTCACGCCGATGTCGCGCAGATCCACGCTCATCGCCTGCCGGTCCCGGCCAGCTGTCCCTCGGATCGTGATGCCATCGCGCAAAGCCCCTCGCCGTCCTGGCGCGCATCTGCCCCGGAACGACGCCGCCGCGCAAGTCGCGCGTCACTGATAGCTGCGCACCAAGGCCCCCGCGATCATCGACCAGCCGTCCACCGCGACGAAGAACGCCAGCTTGAAGGGCAGCGACACCACCACCGGCGGCACCATCATCATCCCCATCGACATCAGCACGGCCGAGACCACCAGGTCGATGATCAGGAAGGGCAGCGCGATCAGGAAGCCGATCTCGAAGGCGCGCTGGATTTCGGACAGCATGAAGGAGGGGATCAGCACGGACAGCTGGGCGGATCGGTCGCCGGTGCCCGGCGCGATCTCGGCCAGGCCCGCCAAGGTGTCGGGGTCGGTGCGCGCGGCCATGAAGCCCTGGAACGGCCCGATGCCGCGCTGGATCGCCTCGCCCAGGGTGATTGTGCCGTCCCGCAAGGGGGCGCCAGCGACGGCCCAGGCCTCGCGCAGGACCGGATCCATGATGAACCAGGTGAGGAACATCGCCAGGCTGACGATCAGCATGTTCGGCGGCGAGGATTGCAGCCCGATCGATTGCCGCAGGATCGACAGCACGGTGACGATGAAGGGAAAGCAGGTCACCATGATCGCGATGCCGGGCGCCAGCGACAGCGCCGTCAGCGCCGCGACCAGCAGGACTGCGTTCTGCCCCAGGCCCTGTTGCAGCCCCGCGCCCATCTGCCCGGCGATCTGGCCCAGCTGGTCCTGCGCCAGGGCGGCGGCAGGCATCGCCGCCAGCGCCGCCCCCAGCGCCGCGCGCGGGATCATGCCGCGCCGGGGGCGGGCAGGATGCGCACGCACAGCCGGTCCTCGGCGCTGGCGTCGGCGGTCAGTTCGCCGCGCGCGATGACCTTATCGCCCACGCAGATCTCGACCCCCTCGTCGATGGACTGGTCCAGCAGCAGGACGTCATCGGCCCGCAGCGAGGAAAGCTGCGCGACGGTCTGGCGAGTCCGGCCCAGCCGCACGGTCACCTCGACCTGGATGGCGTCGGTGTCGATCAGGTGGTTCAATGCGTCCATGATGCCTCGTCTCCGTTCGGTTTCGGCCCATTGATTTCGGTCAGCAGCGCGCGGATGTCCTCCGCCACCCGGCCAGGGTCCAGGTCAATCCGGCCGCCTTGCAGCGACAGGGAAATACGCTCCGATTCGGTCGTGGTGACCTCGATCCCGTCCAGCCCGCAATCGGCCAGGCAGCGGTCCACCATCGCCCGCAACGCCGGCCCGCAGGCGACGCTGGCGCGCAGCGGCGGGGCGGTGCGCGCCAGGCGCAGCAGCTCCTCGGTCAGGGCGGCTTCCAGGCGGCGCGATTCCGCCGCCGGGGTCAGGCAATCGAGGATCTGCGTCAGGATCGGGGCCAGGGCCTCGACCGCCTCGCGGCGCAGGTCTGCCCGGCGCGCCTCGTCATCGGCCAGGGCGCGGGCCAGGCGGTCCAGCCCGGCGTTCAGCATGCGGACCTGTTCGTCGGCCTGGCGGGCCATGCCTTCCGCCAGCCCGTCGGCGAAGGCCTGGTCCACCGCCTCGCGGCTGAAGGTCAGGGCCGCGCCCTGCGCCGCCATCGCCGGGCCGAAGGATTCGAGTTTGAAGACTGCAAGGGTCAATGGGCGTTCTCCTTGTTGTCGATCCAGCCGGTCAGGATCTTGACGCTTTCGTCATGGCGTTCCTTCATCATGTTGCGCAGCCGGGTCACCGGATCGCCCGAGGGCAGCGCAAGCTGTTCGGGCGCGCGGGGCGGCGCGGGCGCGGCCATCGGCTCGGGCACGACCTCGGCGGCGGGCAGGACGGTCCCGCTGAGAACCGGCGCGTCCAGGGCCGGGCGGCTGGTGTCCAGCGCCGGACGGGCGCGGCCCTTCAGGACCGGGCGCAGCACCAGCAACACCACCGCCAGGGCGAACAGGCCGATCAGCAGGATCCGCGCCAGGCCGTTCAGTTCCAGCCGGTCCATCCAGCCGGGGGCGGCGGCGGTCCCGCCCTCGCCCAGGCCCGCGAAGGGCAGCGACTTGACGGTGATCAGGTCGCCCCGCGCTTCGTCATAGCCCACGGCCGAGGCCACCAGTTCGCGCAGCACGTCCAGTTCGGCCTGCTGGCGCGGCACCATCTGCGTCTCGCCCTGGGCGTTTTCCTCGGCCACGCCGTTGACCAGCACCGCCACCGTCAGGCGCCGGGTCGATCCGGGCTCGCGGGACACTTCCCGGGTCACGCGGGTCACCTCGTAATTGGCCTGCTGGCGGGTTTCCTGGCGATTGGCCTCGGTCCGGTCGCCCTGGGCCTGATCTCCGTCCGGCAGGTTCGAGGCCGCCGTGACCGCGCCCGACCCGGTGCTATTGCTCTGGTCGGTGGTTTCCTCGGTCACCTGCGAGATCATCGCGCGGCTGTCGGGATCGAATCGCTGTTCGGTCAGCTGCTCGCTTTCCGTGACCAGATCCAGGTTCAGCTCGACGATGGCGTTGCCGATGCCGACATGCGGCTCCAGGATGCGTTCGACATTGCGCTTCATCTCGGCGGCGCGGTCGGCGCCTGCCTCGTCCTCGCCTGCGGCGACGATGCCATTCCTGGAGTCGATCACCGTCACCGATTCGGGCGCCATGCCCGGCACCCCCGACGAGATCAGGTATTTCAGCGCCGCCGCCTGGTCGCGGCTGATCGCCTGGCCGTTGGTGCCGATGGTCACCGACGCGCTGCCCTGGCTGTCGCGGCGATAGCCGCGCCCGGTCTCGATGGCCAGGTGGACGCGCGCGGTCTTGACGTTGGGCAGCGCCAGGATGGTCCGCGCCAGCTCGCCCTCCTTGGCGCGCCAATAGGCTGCGTCGAACATCTGCGAGGTGGTGCCGAAACCCGACATGCCGTCCAGCAGCTCGTAGCCGGCCCCGCCCGCCGCGGGCAGGCCCTGCGCGGCCAGATCCATGCGCAGCTTGTCGCGGCTGGCGGCATCGACCCAGATCGAATCGCCCCGCACCTCATAGGCCACGCCCGCGCGTTCGATCCCGGCCACGACCTCGCCCGCCTGGGCGGAATCCAGCCCGCCGTAAAGCAGGCTCATCGAGGGGCGGTTCGCCACCCAGGCAAAGCCCGCGATGACCATGAATGTTGTCAGAAACGCCGCCACAAGGATGGCTTTCTGTTGTGAGCTTCGCTCGTTCCAATAGTCCTGCAGTTTTTGCAAAACCGGCCCTTTCGAATCAGCGTCAGGTTCCTTCGTCCCGCCGTTGATGACATGGGCGGCGTTAAGATTTGGTTAGTCGCGGGGTGCTAATTCCGTCTTGTCACGACGGAGAATCACCATGACCGATGCGACCGCCGATCAGGCCCTCGACCCGCCCGCACAGGCATCCGGCAAGAAGAAGCTGGTGCCGATCCTTGCCGCCGTCCTGCTGGCCGGGGGCGGCTTCGCCTCGACCTATCTGGGGCTGTGGTCGCCCACCGCCCTGCTGGCCGCGAGGGAGGAAGCGCCGGTCCTGCCCTCGGCGGTGTTCGTGCCGGTGCCGACGGTCGACCTGGTCATCCCCGGCGGATCGGGCCGCAGCCTGGTGCTGTCCGCCAGCCTGGAAACCGACAGCGCCCACCAGGCCGAGGTCGCGCATCTGATGCCGCGCGTCTCGGACGCCTTCACCAGCTTCCTGTCGGGCATCGACCCCGCGGCCTATGACAAGCGCGGCGTCCTGGAGATCATCCGGGCCGAGCTTCTGACGCGCACCCGCTATGTCCTGGGCGAAAGCGCCATCACGGATCTGCTCATCACGGAGTTTCGCTTCAAATGACATTGGACCATGTCTTTCAGGCCGCGCTGCTGGCGGCCTCGCTGGGCCTTGGGGGGTTCTGCCTGATGCTGTCGCGCAGGCTGCGCAGGCTGAACGACCTGGAAACGGGCCTCGGCGGCGCCATCGCCGTGATGGCCTCCGAGGTGGACCGCCTGGACCGCGCCATCCGCGACGCCAAGGCCGAGGCGACGGCCGCCGGAGAGGCCCTGTCGACCGAAATCGCCTCGGCGCGCAAGGAACGCGCGCTGTGGGATCTGCGCCAGAAGATCACCCAGGCCCAGGCGCCGGCCGCCGCGCCCGCGCCGGTGATTCCCATGCGTCGGCTGCGCAAGCGGGTGGTGAACGGCGATGCGTAAATCCGTCCTGACCATGCTGACGCTGGCCTTCGCCGTCCCCGCCGGGGCCGCGATCTGGCAGGGGGGGAATGTGTCGCGCTTCTTCGCGGCCTCGGCCGGTTCGGGCGATCTGCTGCAAGGCTGCACCGACGTGCCCGAGGCGGTGGCGCTTGCGACCGAATTGCGCGACCGCGCCCTGCGGATCGAACGCTACATGGAGGCGATGGAGACCCGCAAGGCCGAGATCGCCACCGCCGAGGCCGCGCTGAAGGCCCGCGCGACCGAGCTGCGCCAGCAGAAATCCGGCATCCGGTCGCGGCGCGACACCGCCTCCCAGGCCGTGCGCGAGGATATCGACCGCCTGGTCGCCGTCTATGACCAGATGAAGCCCGCCGAGGCGGCGGCGGTGCTGACCAACCTGCCCCCTGATTTCGCGGCCGAGATCCTGATGCGCGTCCAGCCCGCGACGGGCGCCCGCATCATCGCCTCGGTCGAACCGCGCCAGGCGGCGCTGCTGACCGCCCAGATGGGCGCCCGCAGCGTCCAGAACGACTGAAGGAGAAAGCCCATGTTCGGCATCGTCGGCATCGTCGTCACCTTCGCCATGGTCTTCGGCGGCTATATCCTCGCCGGGGGCAAGATGGGGGTGATCACGCACTCCCTGCCGTTCGAACTGATGATGATCGGGGGCGCCGCCATCGGATCCTATCTGCTGACCAACGACGGCCATACGCTGAAGCAGACGCCGGGCGGCATCCTCCGGGCGTTCAAGGGGCCGAAATGGAAGGAATCGGACCATCAGGACGTGCTGTGCCTGATGTTCCAGCTGCTGAAGGTCGCGCGCGAGAACCCCGTCGCCCTGGAGCAGCATATCGAGAACCCGACCGAATCGTCGATCTTCACCGCCTATCCCCGCCTGCTGGCCGATCACGAGGTCGTTTCGCTGATCGCCGACACGCTGCGTTCGGCCAGCCTGAACTATGACGATCCCTACCAGGTCGAGGAGATCCTGGCCCGCCGCCTCGCCGGCCTGCGCGAGGACGCGATGCATGTCCCCCATGCGCTGCAAAGCATGGCCGACGCCCTGCCCGCCCTGGGCATCGTCGCGGCCGTCCTGGGCGTGATCAAGACCATGAGCGCCATCGACCAGCCGCCCGCCGTGCTGGGGGGCATGATCGGCGGCGCCCTGGTCGGCACCTTCCTGGGGGTGTTCCTGGCCTATGGCTTCGTGGCGCCGCTGGCGGGCCGCCTGGGCGGCGTGATCAAGCAGGATCTGGCCTTTTTCGATGTCATCAAATCGGTGCTGATCGCGGGCCTGCACCAGCACGCCACCAATATTTGCGTCGAGGTCGGCCGCCAGGCCGTGCCCGATCACGTCCGCCCCAGCTTCAACACGCTGGAAGCCGCGCTGCGCGACCTGAAGAAGGCCGCGTGATGATCGGGGCGATGGTGATGGTGATCGCTCTGTCCGGCAGCGCCCCGGCCGATCCGGCGCTTCTGCCCGACGCCGCGGCCCTGGCCGACGAGGCGACCGGCTGGCTGCTGGAGGGCGAATCCCTGCCCGCCGACTATCGCGCGCGGCTGATGGCCATGTCGCCCGAGGCGCGCCTTCAGGCCCTGGTCTTCCTGCGCCGGGCCGGGCTTCTGACCGCCGAACCCTGGGCGCTGTCCGATATCCTTGATCCCGCCCCGGCGAAGGCAGGTGCCGAATGACCGCAGCCCTTCGCGCCAACTGGCTGAAATCCCTCGACACCTCGGTGCTTGTCACCGGGGGGCTGGTGCTCATCGTCATCTCGATGGTGATCCCGCTGCCGCCGGCGGTCCTGGATTTCGGCTTTGCGCTATCGATCGCGGCGGCGGTCCTGATCCTGGTCATGGCGTCCCTGGTGGAACGGCCCACCGACTTCCAGGCCTTCCCGATGCTGCTTCTGATGACGCTGGTGATCCGGCTGTCGCTGAACGTGTCCTCGACCCGGCTGATCCTGACCCAGGGCCATACCGGCACCGAGGCGGCGGGCCATATCATCAACGGCTTCGCCAGCTTCGTCGCGGGCGGGTCGCTGATGGTCGGGCTGACGGTCTTTGCCGTCATTTCCATCGTGAACTTCATGGTCATCACCAAGGGCTCGGGCCGCATGGCCGAGGTCGCGGCGCGCTTCGCGCTCGATTCGCTGCCGGGCAAGCAGATGGCCATCGACGCCGACCTGAACGCGGGCGCCATCGACCACCAGGAGGCCAAGAACCGCCGCGCGCGCGACCAGCAAGAGATCAATTTCTTCGGCTCGCTGGACGGGGCGTCGAAATTCGTCAAGGGCGACGCGGTGGCGGGGATCGTCATCACCCTGGTCAACCTGCTGGTCGGCCTTGGCATCGGCATCGTGGCGCATGGCATGCCCGTGGGCGAGGCCATGGCCAGCTATTCCCACCTGACCATCGGCGACGGACTGGTGAGCCAGATCCCCGCGGTCATCACCTCGATGGCGGCGGCGCTGCTGCTGTCGCGGGGGGGCGCGACCGACAATACCGCGCGGCTTCTGTCCAGCCAGCTGATCCGGGGCTGGCAGCCCGCCGCCGTGGTCGCGGCCGCGATGCTGCTGATGTCCTTCGTGCCGGGGATGCCGCGCCTGCTGTTCCTGGCGATCGCGGCTGCCATGGCCTTCGGCGGCTGGCGGCTGCATCGCAAGGCGGTTTCGGCCGCCGCCCTGCCCGACCTGCCTGCCGAGACCGTCGTCGCCCCCCGCCCCGCCGCCCGCATCGGCGACGTTCTGGACACCGACGAGATCAGCGTGGAAATCGGCTCGGACCTGGTGCTGATCGCGCTTGACCAGGCGCGGGGGCTGGGCAGCCGGATCACCAACCTGCGCATCCATATCGCCCGCGCCTATGGCCTGATCCTGCCCGACGTGCGCATCACCGACACCGACGACCTGCATCCCGGCGACTATCAGATCCGCATCCACGGCGTGGTGCGGGGACGCGGCAGCCTGCGGCCCGGCGCCATCCTGGCACTTGGGCCGGATCATGTGCTGAAGGGCCTGCCCGGCGATGCGGTGCGCGAACCCGTCTATCTCAGCCCCGCCCGCTGGATCGACCGCGACGCCCAGGACGACGCCGCGACCCAGGGCGCGACCGTCGTCACCCCGATGGAGGTTCTGTCCACGCATCTGATGGAGGTCGTGCGGGCCAACCTGTCCTCGCTGCTGACCCTGAGCGCGATGCAGCGCCAGATCGAGGAGTTGAAGACCCTGTCCGACAGCGCGCGGGCCGAACGCAACCGGCGCTATTTCGACAGCATGATCCCCGACAAGGTCTCGCCCGAGACGCTGCTGGCGGTGCTGCGCGCGCTTCTGGACGAAAAGGTCTCGATCCGCAACCTGCCGCTGATCGTCGATGCGATGGCCGAATTCCGCAGCATCGAATCGGTCGAGACGGTCTATGAGCTGGTCCGCAAACGGCTGCGCGGCCAGATCACCCAGCAATACAGCGATCCCGCGGGCCACATCTCGGCCCTGCAACTGCATCCGGCATGGGAGGCCGAGTTCGTCCGCGCCGATGCGGAAACGGGCCGCGCGGGGGGCGGCGCCATGACGCCCGCCCTGTCGCGCAAGCTGCTGGACGCCGCGCGCCGCGCCATGGGGGCGTTGGAACCCGCGCTCCAGACCGTGCTGGTCGCACCCGATCACCGGCGGCGGATGCTGCGCGCGGTGCTGGGATCGAACGGCATCGCCATGCCGGTCCTGGGGCTGGAGGAAATCGACCCCGGCGCCGACCTGCGCCTGATCGGCACCATCGAGGTCGGATGATGTGGGACCAGCTTTCCCAGCTTCTCCCCGGATTCGGCTGGACCTGGCTGCTGGTCTATCTGCGCGTTCAGGCCCTGGCGCTGGTCCTGCCGGGCATTGGGGAACGGGTGATCCCGATCCGCGTCCGCGCCGCCGCCGCGATGGCCATCACGCCGATGCTGGCGGGGCTGGTGCCCCCCGCCCTGCCGCCCGCCGGCACGCTGGCCACCCTGGGCCAAGTGGCCGGTGAAACGCTGATCGGCCTGGCGGCCGGGATGGGCCTGCGCCTGCTGGCGCTGTCGCTGGACATCGCCACCTCGGCCATCGCCGCCACCGCGTCCCTGTCCCAGCTGGTCGGCGGCCAGAACGAGGCCGCGCCCCATCCCATCGGCAACATGATCCATCTGGCAGGGCTGGCCGTGCTGATGGCCCTTGGCCTGCCGATCCTGCTGGTGCAGCTGATGGCCGACAGTTTCGCGATCTGGCCGCCCGGCGGCTGGCCCGACGCGGACGGCCTGGCATCCGAGGCGATTCGCCTGGTCGCCCGCAGCTTCTGGATCGCCATGCTTCTGGCCGCGCCCTTCACGCTGGGCGGCTTCATGTTCCAGGCATTGTCGGGGGTCATCAACCGCGTCATGCCCGCGCTGCCGGTGATGTTCATCGGCTCTCCCGCCGCGATCCTGCTGGCGCTCGCGGCGCTTGCGCTGCTGGCGCCGGTGCTGGTCGGGCTGTGGGCCGATGCGATCCTGGGCTATATGCTGCCGGGGGCGCCATGAGCGAGGAAAACGACGACAAGCCCTTCGAGGCGTCCGAGCAGAAGCTGCGGCGCGCGCGCGAAAAGGGCGACATCCCGCGTTCGGCCGAACTGAACGTGGCGGCGATGTATCTGGGCGCCTGGCTGGCCTTTGCCGTGGGGGCGGGCTTTGCCGCCAAGGCCTGGCTGGCGATGGCCACCCGCGCCCTGGGATCCGAGGGCTGGGTGCCCGGCGCGATCGGGACCATCGCCCTGGCCTTGGGCCAATACGCGGGCTGGGCGGTGCTGGCTCTTGCCACTGTCCCGTCGCTGGCGATCCTGGTGGCGCTGATCGCCGGGCGCGGGCTGGTCTTTGCGCCGCAGAAGCTGGCCTTCGACCTGAACCGGATCAACCCGATGAAGACGGCGGGCCAGAAATTCGGCAAGTCGGGGCTGGTGAATTTCGCGATTTCGCTGGGCAAGGTGGCGCTTGTCTGCGCGGGCGGCTGGTTCCTGTTCCGCGGCCTTCTGGGGCATCTGATGGCCAGCCCGCTGGCCGGCGACCGCTGGATCGCCGATCTGGGCACCCTGCTGAGGCGGGTGCTGGCGCTGGCGCTGGCGATCTCGGTGCTGTTCGCGGGACTGGACATGGGCTGGCAATGGTTCGACCACCGCCGCAAGAACCGCATGTCCCGCAAGGAGATGGAGGACGAATACAAGGATTCCGAAGGCGATCCGCATTTCAAGGCCGCCCGCCGCCAGCGTGCCGTGGAAATCGCCACCAGGCAGATGCTGGCCGATGTCGCGAAAGCGGATGTGGTGATCGTGAACCCCACCCACTATGCCGTGGCGCTGCAATGGAGGCGCGGCAGCGGCCGGGCGCCGGTCTGCCTGGCCAAGGGCACCGACGAGGTCGCGGCCCGGATCCGCGAACGCGCGCGCGACAGCAAGGTGCCGATCTTTTCCGATCCGCCCTGCGCCCGCGCCATCCATGCCACCGTCGAGATCGGCCAGGAAATCCGCCGCGAACAGTTCGCCGCCGTCGCCGCCGCGATCCGCTTTGCCGAAAAGATGCGCGAAAAGGCCAGAGCGGGGTGGTGACATGAAGGACAGCGACAAGCTGGCGCAACTGGAGCGCATCGCGCGGATCAAGGCCGAGCGGGAGCTCAAGCGGTTCGCGGCCTTCAGCGTGCATATGAAGCAGGCACAGAGCCGCGCGGACGCCATGCGCACCGCGCTTGACCAAAGCTATCGCAGCACCGCGCCCCTGTCGGTGGCCGAGGCGCGGATCGCCAATGCCCAGGCCGGCCGCAGCGCGCGCGAACTGCACCAGGCCGAGGCCGAGGTCGCACGGATGCAGCCGCGCTTCGACGCCGCCCGCCGCGACGCCGCCCGCGAATTCGGCCGGGCCGAGGTGCTGCTGAACCTGTCGGCGCTGCACCGCGCCGAGGAAGACGCGCCGCGATACTGACAGCCCATCAGGGGACAGCGGGCGAAGGCCGCCGCTTGCGGGCCGCCGGGATGGCTGCGGCGGCCAGGGACAAATCGCCCTTCACCCTTCACCCTTATACCGGGAGAGAGTGGCCCGGCGGGAAGAATGCAACCGGCGTTTCGTGGGTCTGCCCTATGGTGAGGGTTCCGTCCCGGCGATGGATCATCCGATTGAGCAGGGCTAAACCAGCCCCGCCAACGATCCCCGCAACCCTAGCGCGCCGCCTCCAGCGAATTCAGGTCGATATCCACCCAGACCAGGCGATGGTTCGACGCGGCCTCGACCGCGGCGGCCAGCGGATCGCCCGGCGCGGGCCAGACCACGCCGCTGCCGGTCACGCGCAATCCCTTGGCGGGCCAGGCGTAATCGACGCGCAGATTGCCCGGCCCGGCGGGATCATGGACCGCCGTATCCAGGGCCGGATCGCCCCTTTGCCCGGCATTGGCACCCGCCTGGTCCGGCTGGAAAGCCCCCTTGGGCCGCGGATCCTGGGCGTGATCCAGCAGGGCCGTCATCGCCTGCGCGCGCCCGTCGCCATCCGCCAGATCCAGGTTCGGATTGCCCAGCAGCACGAAGGGCGCGTCGGGCAGGTGGTCCAGCCAGAAGGCGGCCTCGTCATGGTTGCGGCGGCCGTTCAGATCCTCGGGTCCGTCGAAGACCGGGGGCGTCGCGGACCAGGCCAGCAGGTGCAGCGATCCCCGATCGGTCAGGACCGGCACCTCCCAATGCGCGGTCGAGGACAGGCGCTGCCCCTGGGGGACGGACGCCGGCATCAGGCCGCCGGGCAGGTCGCGCCACAGGAAGGCCGTGTGATCCGTGACCGGGCCCAGCGGCAGGCGCGACAGGATCGCCATGGCGTTCTGGCCGGAAAACTGGCCGAAGCCCTGGGCATCCTCGGCCCCTCCGGCCCGGCCGTCGCCGTCCAGATCCAGCCCGGTCGGCATCCCGCTGTTCGGGCGGGCGGCGAAGCGGTGCGGCATCGGATGGCCCGTCTGTTCCAGCACCTGGGCAAAGGCCGACAGCGCCAGCCCGTCATGGTCCCAGTCAAAGCCGGTCAGCAGGATCGCGTCGGGCGCCGCCGCCGCGATCACCTGGGCCGCGGCCAGCACCTGCGGGTCGGCGCGGCGGATGTCGCGCAGCAGCAGGCCCGGCCCCGGTCGCGTCAGGCCGGGATCATAGGTGGCGATGCGCAGATCCCGCGCGGCGGCGGGACCGGCAAGGCAAAGGCAAATCATCCAGACAAAACGCGACATGCGGCAGATGTGGCACGAGGCGCGCCGCCTTGCCAAGCCCTCAGCAGGGCGGCGGCGGGGCGATCAGGCCCGCGCCGAAGATCGCGTCCGGCCCGTCCGGTCCCAGATCGCGGGCGGCGGCGCGCAGCCTGTCGCGCAGGTCGGCCGCCGTCAGCGCCGGGTCGCGCTGCCACGCCAGGGCCGCCGCCGCCGTCACGAAGGGCGCGGCATAGGAGGTGCCGGTCTTGGTGCGCGCGCCGCTGATCGACGCCGCCGTCCAGACATTCACCCCCGGCGCCGCCAGGTCGATATGCTCGCCCCGGTTCGCGCGGCGATAGATCTGGCCGCGCCGGTCCACCGCCGTGACCGCCAGCACCGCGTCATGGGCGGCCGGAAAGGCCGGTGCCGCGCGGGGTCCGCCATTGCCCGCCGCCGCGATCAGCAGGATATTCGCCGCAGCCATTTCCCCGATCTGGGCGTCGAGCGCCGCGTTATGCGGCCCGGCCAGCGACAGGTTGACGATGCGCACCTCCTGGGCGGCCAGGTAATCCAGCGCCTCGATCAGCGCGAAGGCGTCGGCGCGCTGATCCTGAGCGACCTTCTGGAAGGCATCCACGGCGATCAGCTCGGCCCCCGGAACCAGGCCGGGGCTGCGGCTGTCGCCGTTCCCCACCAGCAGCGCGGCGACCGCGGTGCCGTGCAGCAGATCAGAGGGCGGCGCCTGCGTGTCGATCCGATGCACGCGGATCCGGGCGCCCGCCAGGGCGGCGTGACCGGCGTTCAGCCCGGTATCGACCATGCCGATGCGCGGCAGGGCGGCGCAGCCCGCAAGGCTGGCGGGCCAGCCGATCATGTCGCGCGCCAGGCAATCGGCGCCCTCGCAGCGCGCCCCCGAACCGGCCTGTTCGCTGCGATAGAAATGGTTGAAATCGGCCTGATCCTCGGTGACCAGACCACGCACCCGGTCGCGGGCCTGGTTCATGGTCAGGGATGCGGGCTTCAGCAGCCGCGTCAGGCTGTCGCCATCCGACAGGTCGCGCCGTTGCAAGAGGTCGAACCCCTCGGCCTGGAGGGTGGCCAGATCGCCATCCGTCAGGCCGCGGGCCAGAACCTCGTTCTCGGCGCGGGTCGGGAGGGGCGCGGGGGCCGCCGGGGCGGGCCGGGCGCGGCGGACCACCCGGTCGTCGTCATCGTCATCATCATCATCATCATCATCATCATAGCCCCCATCGTCATCGCCGCTATCGCCATCGTCATCGTCGTCGTCATCCGCCTGGGCGGCGGCGACCAGCGACCAGCCGTCGGGCTGAAGGCGCGGATGGCTGGCCAGGGCCAGAAGCATGACGGCAAGAAACAGCAAAAGCCTTGGCATGGCCGGTCCCCTCTGGGCAGTTCGTTTCTGGACAATGACGCGGCAGAGCCGCAAATATTCCCCCGACGCAGGAAAAATCCAAGAGGGGTGGCATGAACCCAGCTTTCGGCGAGGCCCTGATCCGGCTTCTGCCCAATCTTCGCCGCTATGCGATGTCGCTGGCCCGCCGCCCGGATCTGGCCGACGATCTGGTGCAGACCACCGTGGAACGGGCGATCCGCGCGGCGGACAGCCATGATCCGGCCGCGCGGCTGGAGCCGTGGCTGTTCCGCATCACGCGCAACGCCTTCATCGACCTGACGCGGCGTCAGCGCACCGAAGGCGTGCAGGTCGATGTCTTCGACATCCCCGAGGCCCTGCCCGACGACGGCGACCGCGCGGTCGAGGCGCGGCTGATGTTGCGCGCCACCCAGGAGGCGATGCGGACCCTGCCCCCGGAACAGGCGGAGATCCTGCACCTGATCTGCATCGAGGAACTCAGCTATGCCGAAGCCGCCGCCGTCCTGGACATCCCCAAGGGCACGGTGATGAGCCGCCTGTCGCGCGCCCGGCTGGCGCTTGCGGAAAGGCTGGGAATAAGATGACGCGTCCCGCGTATTCCCCCCATACCGCTCGAAAGGAGCCGCCCGTGCAGATTGACGACGAAACCCTGATGGCCCTTGCGGACGGAGAGCTGGACGGGGCCGAGGCCGCGCGCGTCTCGGCCGCGATCGCCGACGACCCAGAGGCCCAGGCCCGGTTGCGCCGCTTCGCCGAAACGCGGGCGCGGCTGCGCGCGCTGTCGGCGCCCCCGGCCGGGCAGGGCGACGACAACGACCTGATCGCGCGGATCCGCGCGGCCAGCGTCCCTGCGCAGGCGCCCGCGGCCCCCGCCCCGGCGACTCCGGGGGTCGCGGCCAACCGGAACCGCGCGCCTTGGGCGGCCATTGCCGCCGGGCTGACGGCGGCCCTGGTGGGGCTGGGCTGGTGGCAGATGGGCGGCGCGCCCGCCGGTCTGGAACAGGCCGAGATCGCGGCCCTGGACAGCCTGCCGTCGGGCGAGGCGGCCGTGCTGGAGGATGGGCGCGACCTGACGGTGATCGCGTCCTATCGCACGGCCGAGGGGATGTTCTGCCGGGAATACGAGACCGCGCGGGACGCCCGCGTGACGGTCAGCGTCGCCTGCCGCGACGGCGGCGGCTGGCAGCGGCAATTCGCCAGCGTCATGACCGCGACCGACGGCTATGTCCCGGCATCGGGCGACCTCGCGGCCCTGGACGACTGGCTGGCCCGGACCGGCGCGGGCGATCCGCTGACCCCCGAGGACGAGGCGGCGGCCTTGGCCGAATAGCCCGTCGTCCCATTCGGCCCGCCCGAAAGGCCCCCTGCCCTGGGGGCCTTTTTGCTGCCGCGACGGAAAAATCCGTCCGGCCGGGAATAACCCCGCCCCACGCCCGTAAACGCTGCACCAGGCGAAGGGGCGCACAGCCCGCCCCGCCTGGCGGGCGCGGCGGCCATGGGCGGGGCGGCGCGGCCCTTCCCCCTTACCGCCCTTGCAGGAGAAGACGACATGGCGACCTATCGTGGAAACGACGGCGACAACCGCTATAACGGGACCAGCGTGGCGGACCTGATCTATGGCCGGTCCGGCGACGACACCCTGTCGGGCGGCGGCGGCAACGACACCATCGACGGCGGCGAGGGCAACGACCAGATCCGCGGCGACGAAGGCAACAACGTGCTGATCGGCGGCGAAGGCAACGACCGCATCTGGGCCGGCAGCGGCAGCGACCGCATCGACGCGGGTGAGGGCAACGACATCGTCAGCGCGGGCAATGGCAACAACAGCGTGACCCTGGGCGAAGGCAACGATGTCGCCGTCACCGGGTCGGGCCGCGACACCATCACCGGCGGCGAGGGCAATGACCGCATCACGTCAGGCGCGGGCAATGACATCCTGCATGGCGGCGAAGGCGATGACGTGCTGCTGGGCGAGGCGGGCAACGACACCCTGACCGGGGGCGAGGGCAACGACGTTCTGAACGGCGGCACCGGCAACGACCTGCTGACCGGGGGCGAAGGCGCCGACCGCTTCATCTTCAACGGCGGGCGCGACCGGATCACCGATTTCGAGAACGGCGACGACGAGATCGACCTGTCGGCCTTTTCCGCCTTCAACGGCTTTTCCAGCATCCGCGCCGCCGCCAGCCAGAGCGGATCGGATGTCGTCATCCGCGCGGGCAGCCATTCGCTGGTGATCGAGGACACGCGGCTGCGCGAACTGGACGCCGACGACTTCATCTGGTGACGCGACTGACCGGCCGGGCCGCCTTGCGCGGCCTGGCCATCCCCATGGCAATGGCGCGACGGATCCGGGCAATGGGGCGGCAAGGGTCCGCCGAACCTCTCGCATGGCCTTGCATTCGCGGCGGAAGCAAACATTTGATGCCGCCAAAGGCCAGCAATCCGGGTTTCCATGACCACCGACCGTTTCAACCGCCGCCACCTGCTGCAAGCCGCCCTGGGCGGCGGGGCGTTCTTCCTGCTGCCGCATCTGGCGCGCGCGCAAGGCGCATCCGGCGAAAGCCGGCCGTTTTCCTTCGACCGGCTGCGCGACACGGCCCGCGACCTGGCCGCCCGCCCCCATGTCCCGGACGACATTCCCGATGCCGACATCCTGGATCAGGTGGATTACGACCGCCACAACCAGGTCCGCTTCCGCGCCGACCGCAGCCTGTGGCGCGGGCAGGGCCGGATCTCTCCGGTGCAGCCGTTCTTTCCCGGCATGTATTTCCGCAACCCGGTGCGGATCCACACCGTTCAGGACGGCATGGCGACCGAAGTGCCGTTCTCGCTGGATCTGTTCGACATTCCCGAAGGCCACCCGGCCCGGCAACTGACCCGCACCAAGGGTTTCGCGGGCTTCCGCGTCCAGGACGCCGAAACGGAAATCGACTGGATGGCGTTCCTGGGCGCGTCCTATTGGCGGACCTCGGGCTATAGCGGGCAGTTCGGGCTGTCGGCGCGGGGGCTGGCCATCGACACCGCGATCCCCGACGGCCCCGAGGAATTCCCGCTGTTCACCCATTTCTGGCTTGAACCGGCCGAGAATGGCGACCTGACCGCCTATGCGCTGCTGGACAGCCCGCGCGCGACCGGCGCCTATCGCATCGTCTCGCGGCGCGGCGACGGCGTGTCGCAGGACATCACCGCGACGGTCTTCCTGCGCGACGCGGTGGAACGACTGGGCATCGCGCCGCTGACCTCGATGTTCTGGTTCGGCAAGACGGACCGCCACATCGCCCCCGACTGGCGCCCCGAGGTGCATGATTCCGACGGGCTGGAGATCCTGTCGGGCAATGGCGAACGCATCTGGCGGCCGCTGAACAACCCGCCGGGGACCATGGTCAACAGCTTCGACGCCCCCTCGGTCAAGGGGTTCGGGCTGATGCAGCGCGAACGCGATTTCGCGCAATATCAGGACGACGGCGTCTTCTACGACCGCCGCGCCAGCGCCTGGATCACGCCGCAGGGCGATTGGGGCGACGGCGCCGTGGTCCTGACCGAACTGCGCACCGATGACGAGATCCACGACAATATCGTGGCCTTCTGGCAGCCCGCCGGGCCGACCGCCAAGGGCCAGAGCCACGATTTCGCCTATCGGCTGGACTGGGTGCGCGACAATCCGGCGATCAGCGAGATCGGCCATTTCACCGCCGTCCGGCTGGGCGCGGGCGGGGTGCCGGGCCAGCCGCGTCCCAAGGACGTGGTCAAGGTCGTCTGCGACTTTGCCGGGCCGAACCTTGCGGGCCTGGGACGCGAGGACGGGCTGACCATCGCGGCAACGACGGCGCAGGCGCGGGTGTCGAACACCGCCGTCTATCCCGTGGTGGGCACGGATGACTGGCGGGCGCTGTTCGACCTGTCCTTCGGCCCCGGCGACGATCCCATCGACCTGCGCGCCTATGTGGACCATAAGGGCACGGCGATGACGGAAACGCTGATCCTGCAACTGTTCCCGTCGCAACTGCGCGCGCTGCTGGCCAGCACGCCCTGACGCCCGCCGGGGTCGGTGGGCCAGCATCTCGGCCGTTGCGATGGCCTTGCGCCAAGGGGCAAGCCGAATGCCCGCCCCTTTGTCCCGCGCCTGCGGATGGGCTCAGCGATACAGGTCGCCGTAGCGGTCGCGCAGCAGGTTCTTCTGCACCTTGCCCATGGTGTTGCGCGGCAGCTCGTCCAGAAACAGCACCCGCTTGGGCCGCTTGAACTTCGCCAGCCGCCCGTCCAGGGCCGCCAGCACCTCGGCTTCGGAAATCGCATCCGCGCCGGCGGGCACGACCACCGCCGTCACGCCCTCGCCCAGATCGCGGTGCGGCAGGCCGATCACGGCGGATTCGACCACGCCGGGCAAGGCGTCGATCTCGGATTCGATTTCCTTGGGATAGACGTTGTAGCCGCCGGTGATGATCAGATCCTTGCCGCGCCCGACGATGTGCAGGTATCCGCGTTCGTCGAATGTCCCCAGATCGCCGGTGATGAAGAACCCGTTCGCGCGCAGTTCGGCGGCGGTCTTTTCGGGCATCTGCCAATAGCCCTTGAAGACGTTCGGGCCGCGCACCTCGATCATGCCGATCTTGCCCTGGGGCAGTTCCGCGCCGGTGTCGGGATCGGTCACGACGATCTCCACCCCCGGCAGGGGCGTCCCGACGGTGCCCGCGATCCGGTCGCCCTCATAGGGATTGGACGCGTTCATGTTGGTTTCCGTCATCCCGTATCGTTCCAGGATGGCGTGGCCGGTGCGGTCCTGCCAGTCGCGATGCGTTTCCGTCAGCAGCGGCGCCGACCCCGAGATGAACAGGCGCATCCCCGCCGTGCTGTCGCGGTCCAGCCGGTCGTCCTGAAGCAGCCGAACATAGAAGGTCGGCACGCCCATCAGCACCGTCGCCCGGTCCATCAGGCCAAGGATCCGGTCCGGGTCGAACCTGGGCAGGAAGATCATCGACGCGCCGGAGAACAGCGTCACATTGGTCGCCACGAACAGCCCATGGGTGTGAAAGATCGGCAGCGCGTGGATCAGCACGTCATCCGCCGTATAGCGCCAGGCATCCCGCAGCGCCTGGGTGTTCGACACCAGGTTGCCATGGGTCAGCATCGCGCCCTTGGACCGCCCCGTCGTCCCCGAGGTATAGAGCAGCGCCGCCAGATCGTCGGCCGCGCACGGCACGGTGGCGAAATCGGCCGGGGCACCGGCGGCGGCGTCGGTCAGGCCGCCCTGCCCCTTGGCGTCCAGCGTCACGATCCGCGCGCCGGCCCGCGCGGCGGCATCGGACAGCGCATCGGCCTTGGCCGGGTCGCAGACGAAGACCGCAGGCGTGGCGTCGCCGATGAAATAGTCGATCTCGGCCGGGGTATAGCCGGTGTTCAGCGGCAAAAAGACCGCCCCCGCCCGCACGGTCGCCAGATAGAGAATGACCGCCTGCACCGATTTTTCCACCTGCGCGGCCACCCGGTCGCCCGGCGCGACCCCCAGCGACACAAGCGCGTTGGCCATCCGCCCGGCGCGGGCGACCAGATCGCCATAGCTGATGCGTTCGCCCGCATCGGTTTCGACGGCGGTGGCGCCGGGATCGGCGATGCCGGTTTCGAGGATGTGGAACAGGTTCGCGGTCATGGCTTTTCTTTCGTGGCGGCTGGCGCGGGCAGGTGGCGGCGCACCGAATCCGATGCGGCGATCTGGGTGCGTTCGGCGAAGGCCTCGTGGTTGGCCTCGATCCGGTCAAGGTCATAGAGGTAATTGACCATCAGCCCGTGCGACTGTTTCAACCCGTTGGCCGACACGTCGCCCCCGAAATTCAGCCGCTCCAGGCAGGCGCCGTTGCCCAGGTGGAAGCGGGCGACGGGATCCACCGCCCGGCCCTTGGCGTCGCGGGCGCGCAGGAAATAGATCGCGGCGGCGGCCAGCAGCGGCTCGCGCAGGGCCTGCGCCGCGTCGGGATCGACATGCCAGCCCGGCTGGTCCAAGGGCGTCAGGGCGGCGCGCAGGTCGTCGTCCAGCAGATCGCCCCCCTGCCGCGCCTGGGCCAGCCAGGCGGCGAAGCCCGGCACCGGGGACAGGGTGACGAAGGTCTGGATGTCGGGCAGTTCCGCCTTCAGTTCCTCGACCACCTGCTTGATGAGGAAATTGCCGAAGGACACCCCCGCCAGCCCCCGCTGCGTGTTGGAAATGGAATAGAACACCGCCGTGTCCGCCTGATCGGCCTCGATGGGGGTGCGGTCCAGATCCAGCAGCGGGGCCACGGTGTCGGGGATCGCCTTGGTCAGCGCGACCTCGACGAAGATCAGCGGCTCGTCCACCAGTTGCGGGTGGAAGAAGCCATAGCAGCGCCGGTCGGTCGGTTGCAGGCGGCCCCGAAGGTCGTCCCAGTTCTGGATGGCATGGACGGCCTCGTACCGGATGATCTTTTCCAGGATCGCGGCGGGGGTGTTCCAGTCGATATGGCGCAGCACCAGAAAGCCTCGGTTGAACCAGGACGCGAAGAGATGCGCGAAATCGCTGTCCACCCGGCGCAGGGACGGGTTGTCCTTGAGATGGCGCAGCAGTTCCTCGCGCATCCTGACCAGGGCCGCCGTGCCGCCGGGGGCCAGGTTCAGGCGGCGGAACAGTTCCTGGCGGCGGGGTTCGGCGGCATTGTGCAGCGCCTCGATCGCCTCGACCGAGTCGGGCTGGGCCTGGATGGCCGCCACGGCCTTGCCGACGGCTCTGGGGTCGGGACCGAAACGGTCGGCAAGGGTCGCCAGAAAGTCCAGCCGCTGCGGCTCGTCCGCCTCCTCGAAGGCGGCCAACAGGGCGCGGGCCAGGGCCACGCCCGACGCTTCGCCCCGGCGCGACAGCAGCAGTTCGCCCATCTCGGGCAGGCCGGGGGGCGCGGTCACCCGCCCCGCCGGATCGCGCCAGCGCAGCAGGGCGCGGCCCCGGTCGGTCAGCATGTCGAACAGGTCGCCAAAGCGGTTCGAGCGAGAGGTCTGCACGGTCCTGGTCATGCGTATCTCCTTGGGACGGGTGCCGCCGGATCAGCCGGGCAGCACGACAAAGATCAGCCAAAGCACACGGGCGCGACCACGGTCACGCCGGCGCCATAGTGCAGCAGCTTGCGGAAGAAGGCCCGCTTGTCCACGCCATGCGCATGGGCCAGCACCAGCAGCCAATCAGGAACAGCATCACGGCCGCCAGCAGCGTGCCGACCAGAAACGCGCCGGCAAAGGCCAGCACGCCCGAGTTGATCGGCCCCTCCCGCCATCGTTGGGTGATCATGCAGGGCGACCGCTTCCACGACCTGATCGCGGTCCCGCGCCAGCCGCTGGCCTAGCCGCGCCCGCGCCGCCGGATCAGCCCGAACAGGATCGGCGCGCCGGTCAGCACCAGGATCACGCGGGTCATGTGGTGGACCACCACGAAGCTGAGATCGGCCCCCGCGATCAGCGCCAGCATCGACATCTCGGCCTGTCCGCCGGGCATGAAGGCCAGGAAGCCCTCGACCGGCGGGGCAAGGCCGGTCAGGGTGACGAATTCCGTCACCGCGCCCGCGATCACCGCCAGGATCAGCACGAAGACCGCCCCGCCCGCGACCGTTTCGCGCAGTTCGCGCAGGGTGACGCCGACATAGCTGACGCCGATGCCGATGCCGATCAGGAATTGCGCGGCCAGCAGCGCCTCGCGCGGGGGGCGCATGTGCAGGACGCCCAGCAGCGACAGCGCCGCCGCCGCGATCAGCGGGCCAAGGATCGCCGCGCCGAACAGGCCGGCCCGCTCGGCCGCCTTCCAGCCCAGCAGGGCGGCAGCGGCCATCACGGCCAGTTCCAGGACCGGAATGTTGGTTGCGGGTTGGCCCACCGGATGCGTCAGTTCGACGCCATAGATGCCCACCAGCACCAGCGGGCCGACGATCATGATGACCAGAAGCCGCGTCACATGGACCAGCGAGACCTGGCGGATATTCGCCCCGGCCTCGGTCGCGAAGATGGTCATGTCCGTCGCGCCCCCCGGCATCGCGGCATAGAAGGCCGTCACCAGGTCGAAGCCGCAGAAGCGGCGAAAGAACGGCACCCCGACCAGGCCGATGGCGGCGATATAGAAGGGGATGATCGCGACGGATGCCAGCATCGACGGCAGTTCGGCCACAAGCGCCGGGGTGACGGATGCGCCGATGGCCACCCCCAGCACCGACCGCGCCGCGACCGAGGCCTGGCCCGGCCCGGCCAGCCGCACCCCCCACAGGGCCGCGACCAGGGACGCGATCATCGGCCCGAACAGGAAGGGCAGCGGCAGGCGCAGCACCGAAAACAGCGCGACCCCGGCCAGGCCGATCAGCACCGTGGCCGCCTGCCGCCGCCGCAACCCGCCGGTCATGGCCGCGCGCGCCCTGCCCGCCTGCACGGCCCCGCATCCCAGGGCCGGGATGCGGCTGCGGGTGACGGGGTCGTCTGATCGGTCATGGTTCGCTGATCCGCCTGTCCAGGAAAGGCGCCGCCCTGCGCAAGGCGGCGCCAAGGCCTGCGCTATCGCAAACGCCGCGAAAAGAGAATGCGGAAAGCCGCGAAAATCACGCGGGCCGGGCGGTTCGCGCGCCCGACGGGCGGGATCAGCGCGCCCGCCCCTCGGCCTCGGCCAGTTTTTGCAGGATGTCGCCGATCTGATAGGGCTTGCCGACGATGGGGATCTCCGCAAAGCCCTCCGGCAGGCCGATGTCGCGGCCATAGCCGGTGGCGAAGACGAAGGGGATGGTCCGGGCGCGCAGGGTTTCGGCCACGGGCAGCGAATCCTCGGCCGTCAGGTTCACGTCCAGGACCGCCAGGTCCGGCGGATCGGCCTGGATCAGCGCCAGGGCGGCGGCGACCGTGGCGGCGCGGCCGGTGACGTGCAGGCCGTGATCCTCCAGCTCGGCCTGAAGCGACATGGCGATCAGCGTCTGATCCTCGACCAGCAGGACGCGGCGGCCGGACAGGGGATGGCCCGAGGCCTGTGCCGCGATGGGCCGGGGCCGGGCCAGCGGGCCGGGATCGGCAAGGCGGATGAAATCGGCGGGCAGCAGGAAGGCGGCGGCGATCCCCTGCGGGCGATAGTCGATGCGGCTTTCGCCCCCCAGGTCGAAGGGCAGCGACTGTTCGATCAACGCCGATCCGAAACCCGACCGCTGCGGCGGGACCAGCCCTTCCAGCCCGTCCTCGGTCCAGCGGATCCGGCAATGGCCGTCGCTGTCGATCTGCCAGTCCACCGACAGATGACCGCCCGGCCGGGACAGGGCGCCGTATTTCGCGGCATTCGTCGCCATCTCGTGAAAGATCAGCGCCATGACCGAAAAGGCCCGCCCGTCCAGGGCCACCGCCGGGCCGTCCAGGCGGATCGGCCTGCCGTCGTCCGCATAGGGGCCAAGTTCCGCCCCCAGCAGGTCGCCCAGCAGCCCACCCTGGTCGTCGCGCACCACCTGGTCATGGGCGAAGGCCAGGGCCCGGATGCGGCCCCGCAGCGCATCGGCATAATCGCCCAACGCCTCGTCGTCGCGGGGCTTGCGGCTGACCAGCGACTGGATCACCGCCAGGATGTTCTTGACCCGGTGGTTCAGTTCCTGGTTCAGCATCCGCTGCCGGACGGCGGCGCGGGCGCGTTCGTCGGCCAGCACCTCGCTGTTGAACAGCAGCACCTCGACCACGGCGATGCGCAGCGCCTCGGCAAAGCGGCGGTCGGCCTCGGACCAGGGGTGGCTTTTGTGGCGGACGGTTTCCTTCCAGATCGCGAAGCTCTTGCGCGGAGTCAGGCGGTCGCCGAACGGGCCGGTGGCATAGGTCTTGTTCGGATCGCCCGCCCAGTCCAGCGTCTGCACGGCCTCGCGGCGGAAATAGAACAGGAAGTCGCGCGGCCGCCGCGACAGCGGGATGATCATCACCCCGGCGGGCTGGGCGGTCAGGCCGTCGGCAGCGGGCAGCAGGTCGGACAGGCAGTCGGTCTGGAACACCTGGCCTTCGGGCAGGCCCTCGGACAGCGCCAGGATCGGCGCGGCCTGCGCCCGGTCCGGGGCGTGGCCCAGGGCGGTCCAGCAGCCGTCCAGCCACATGGCGATGCCGTCCGCCGCGATCAGCCCCGCCAGATCGGGCAAGCGGCTTTGCAGGGCCTGGCCCGCATCCTCGTTCCGGCTGGCATCGACCAGCAGGTCGTCCAGGGCGCGCCGCGCGTCCAGTTCGGCGTCGCGCGCCTGCTTGCGGGTCAGCGCGTCCAGGTGCATCGAGAAGAACTCGCCCACCATCTCGGCGGCGGCGCGGTCCGCCATGCCCAGCACCTTGGGAGAGTGGTGGTGACAGGCGATCAGCCCCCACAGCGCCCCGTCGATGATGATCGACACCGACATCGACGCCGCCACCCCCATGTTGCGCAGGTATTCGCAATGGATCGGGGACACGCTGCGCAGATGGGCATAGGACAGATCCAGCGGCTCGGCCTGGGGATCGTCGCCCAGGACCGGCACCGGCGCGAAGGACGCGTCGCCGATCACCCGGATCGGATTGCGCAGATACAGCGCGCGGGCCTGCTGGGGGATGTCGCTGGCCGGGAAATACTGGCCGCGAAAGCTTTCCTGTTCGTCCAGCTTGGCCTCGGCCACGACCTTGCCCGCGCCGTTCTCGCCCAGTTGATAGACCATCACCCGGTCATAACCCAGCTGCGCCTGCATCAGCATCGCGGCCTGGGCGATCAGCCGTTCGGTGTCGTCGGTGGCGCGCAGCCGTTCGATCACCGTGCGCGACAGGCTGATGATCGTCCCCAGCCGGTCCGAGGCGGGTTCGAATTCGACGATCGTGCGGCCCTTGAAGCGGTGGACGGTGGCGTCCAGTTCCTGGCCGTTCACCGTCATCCCGAAGACCAGGGCCGGGCGCGGCTTCTGGCCCGACACCGCCAGCGCGTTCAGCAGCCGGTGCGCGGGTTCGGATCCGATCACCTCGGCTAGGGGCAGGCCCAGGGGATCGCCCGGCAGATCCAGCATCGCCGCCGCGTTCGCCGAGCGATACACCACCCGGCGCGCGGTGTTGTCGCAGGCCAGAAGGCATCCATGGGGCTGGATGCTGCCGGGAATGTGGATCGGCTCTCGGTCGCAATTGGTCAGGTCGATGGGCTGGCCGGCCAGCGAGGCATCGGAGATGGTGTTTTCGTTCATGCCGGCGCCTTGACCCCATAGGCCCGCAGCGCCAGCCCGAAGACGGCGCGCGCGGTCGCCACCGCCGGGGCCGGGGAAATGTCGGCGCCCTCCAGCCAGTCCAGGAACTGCCGCCAGCGGCGCGGGGATGCGGTCTGCGCGGCCAGGTGGCGGGCGCCGCGTTCGGGCGTGAAGCCCTGCGCGGCCGCGCGCCGCGCCAGCAGCCGCGCGCCCAGGGCCGAACCCTCCAGCACATAGCAGGCGGCGGCCCGCGCCGCGGGGTCGGCCAGAACCGGCGCGTCGGGAAGGGCGGGACGCGGCATGTCCAGATCGGCCAGATCCAGCGCGATCAGCGGGGCCAGGCGCCGCACCTGCCAGCCGCTGCGGGTCAGCGCCGGTTCGACCGCCGCGCGGAACGCATAGCTGCCGGACAGAAAGGCGCGATAGGCCACCGGGTCGGCAAAGCTGCCGATCGCCTCGTCCAGGCGGACATGCAGGTCGCGTGTCTCTGTCATCAGAACGCGACGCAGGGAATCGTCCTTGGCCATCATGCGCCAGCTTTCGAATTGTTTTTCCAGACATACCGGCGCTTGCCGAAATGCCGCAATAGCGGAAGCCCCCAGATGCCGTTAACGTAAGTTAGTCGTGATCGGGTCAGTAACCGCGCCCGCGATCCACCAGATGCAGGACAGGGCGGCCCGCCATGGCGCGGCGCAGATTTTCCACCGCGACGGGGGCGGCTGTCTGGACCCGCGTCTCGGCGGCGATATGAGGGGTCACGGTGACGCCGGGATGGGACCAGAAGGGATGGCCGGGCGGCAGCGGTTCCGTGCGGAACACGTCCAGCACCGCGTGGCCCAGCCGGCCGCCGTCCAGGGCCGCCAGCAGCGCGGCGTCGTCCAGCACCGTGCCGCGTCCGGGATTGATCAGCCAGGCGCCTTGCGGCAGCAGCGCCAGCCGTTCCGCGTCAAGCAGCCCGCGCGTCTGCGGCGTATCCGGCAGCAGGGCGATCAGGATCTCGGCCCCCGCCAGCGCCCGGTCCAGGCCGTCCCGCCCGAAGACCCGCACCCCGGGCACCGCCCGCCCCGAGGCGCTGTATCCCGCCAGCCGGAAGCCGATCCCGCCCAGCATCGTGGCAACGCTGCGGCCAAGCTCTCCCATCCCCAGGATGGTCACCTGCCGGTCGCGGGCCAGCCGAGGCGTCACGCCGTTGCGCCACCGCCCGTCCTGGGCATAGGCGTCCATCCCCAGATGGGCGCGCATCGCCCAGCCGGTGCAATATTCCGCCATCCCCTGCGCCAGCCCCGGATCGACCATCCGCGCCAGCGGCTGCGTCAGGGTGGGGTTGGCGACGATGCGCTCGACCCCCGCCCACAGGCTTTGCACCAGCCGCGCGTTCACGAAGGGCGACAGGTCGTCGACCGGGCCGCCCGGCGCATAGATGATCGCGTCGATGCCGGCCGGGTCGGCGCCTGCCGGATCGGGGCGCAGCAGGTCCATCTCGGGCGCAAGGGCCGTCAGGGCGGGCGCCCATTCCGGCCACAGCGCGTCGGGGGCGGCGAACAGGACGCGCATCGTCATCGCGGCCTGTGGACATGGGCGGCCTGCACCAGCCCGAAGCCCAGCATCAGGATCATCAGCGACGTGCCGCCATAGCTGACCAGCGGCAGGGGCGATCCCTTGGCGGGCAGCATCCCCATCACGGTGGCCATGTTGATCGAGAAATACAGGAAGAATGTCCCGCTGATGCCCACCGTGATCAGCGCCGCGAAGCGGTCGCGGTTCGACAGCGCCGAATAGAGGCAGAAGCCGATGATCAGCGTATAGAGGCCGAGCAGCGACATGGCGCCGACGAAGCCGAATTCCTCGGCCAGGACGGTGAAGATGAAGTCGGTGTGCTTCTCGGGCAGGAAGTTCAGCCGCGACTGGGTGCCCTGCATGAAGCCCCGCCCCGACCAGCCGCCCGATCCAAGCGCGATCTGGCTCTGGATGATGTTGTATCCCGCGCCCAGGGGATCGGCGGCCGGGTCCAGGAAGGTGTCGATGCGGCGGAACTGGTAATCCTTCAGCAACTGCCAGTCGGTGCCCCGGCTTTCCAGGACGGCGGCGACCATGCCCACGGCGGCGGCGATCACGGCGGCGAAATACCACAGCGACACGCCCGCCGCGAACATCATGATGCCGCCCCCCGCCACCAGCATGATCGAGGTTCCCAGGTCCGGCTGGATCAGCACCAGCGCCGTCGGCGCCAGGATCAGCACCACCGGGATCAGCACCCACAGGGGCTTCGACACCCGGTGCGGCGCCAGCCAGTCGTAATAGGCCGCCAGCAGCAGCACGAGCGAGATCTTCATCAGCTCGGACGGTTGCAGCCGGATCGGGCCGAGGTCGATCCAGCGCTGCGCGCCCATGCCGATCTCTCCCACCAGTTCGACCGCGACCAGCAGCAGGAAGCAGCAGAGATAGGCAGGCACGGAAATCCCGCGCCAGAACCACATCGGCACGAAGGCCAGCGCGATCATGATGACCATGCCCGCCGCAAAGCGATACATCTGCGGCTTGGCCCAGATGTCGACCCGGCCCCCGGCGACAGAGATCAGCATCAGAAAGCCGATGCCGGCCACCGCCGCGATCAGGAAGACCAGCGGCCAGTTCAGATACAGGATCTTGCGGATGCCGGTCGGGGTCTGGGCGACCTTGTAATCAAGATAGGACATGGCGTCAGGCCCTGGTCAGGCGCGGCGGTTCGGGGGTGAACAGGTGCATGGCGTTGTGGCGTTCCTCCATCCCGGCCCGCTGGTCGCCGGGAACGGCATCCAGAGGCGGCAGCCCGCCCGCCAGCGCATACAGAAGGATATCGCGCGCCACCGGCGCCGCCACCGCCGATCCGCCGCCGCCATGTTCCACCACGACTGACACTGCATAGCGCGGCGCGTCGAAGGGCGCATAGCAGACAAACAGCGCGTGGTCGCGCCGGTTCCAAGGCAGCTGGTCGTTCGACACCACGCCCCGCGCGCGTTCGGCGGCGGTGATGTTGCGGACTTGGCTGGTGCCGGTCTTGCCGGCCATGCGCCAGTCCTCGCGGATGATGCGCGACCGGCGGGCGGTGCCGCTGTCGGAATTCATCACCGCGTCCATGCCCGCCCGCGCGGTGCGCAGGAAAGCCGGATCCAGTCCCAGATCCGGGAAATCGGCCGCCGGCTGCGCCACGCCGTCGATGGCGCGCACCAGCCGGGGCCTGACCTCTCGGCCGGTGGCGATGCGCGCGGTCATCACCGCCAGTTGCAGCGGCGAGGCCAGCACATAGCCCTGCCCGATCGAGGCGTTCAGGCTGTCGCCCACCTGCCAGGCCTGGCCGTGGCGCGCCTGTTTCCAGGCTCGGTCGGGGGCGATGCCCTCGGCCACGGCGGACATCGGCAGGTCGTGGCGCTGCCCCAGGCCCAGCCTGCGGGCCATGGCGGCGATGCGGTCGATGCCGACCCGCTGGGCCAGTTCGTAATAATACACGTCGCAACTGTGCGACAGGCTGGTGACGGCATCGACGCTGCCATGACCGCCCCGGCGCCAGCAATGGAAGCGGCGGCCGCCGACCTCGGTATGGCCGGGGCAGTAAAAGCGCGTGCCGGCATTGATGACGCCCGAGTCCAGCCCCGCCAGCAGGGTGACCATCTTGAAGGTCGATCCCGGCGGATAGACCCCCTGCACCGTCTTGTCGGCCAGCGGGCGGTGGTCATGGTCCATCAGCGCCTTGTAGTCGGGCGAGGATATCCCGCGCACGAACTTGTTCGGATCGAAGCTGGGCGAGGAACAGATCGTCACGATGTCGCCGGTCTGCACGTCGATGACCACGGCGGCGGCGCTTTCGGTGCCCATGCGCTGCGCGGCGTAATTCTGCAGCCGCGCGTCCAGCGTCATCTGCACGGTGGCGCCCTGTTCACCTTCCTGGCGCGACAGCTGGCGCATTTCGCGGCCCGCGCTGTTCACCTCGACCCGGCGCTGACCGGCCTTGCCGCGCAGCACCTCTTCCATCCGGGCCTCGAAGCCGACCTTGCCCAGCTGGAATTCGGGCAGCATCAGGACGGGATCGGGATCCTCGATCTTGGATAGGTCGTAATCCGAGACCGGCCCGACATAGCCCAGCACATGCGCCATGTCGCCCGCGCGCGGATAGACGCGCGACAGGCCCGATTCGGGCGTCACCCCCGCCAGCGACGGCGCGTTCACGGCGATGGAGCTGAACTGTTCCCAGGTCAGCCGGTCGGCCAGCACGATGGGGGTGATGGCGCTGCGCTTGGAAAATTCGTCCAGAAGCTCGGCCATGCGGGCGTCGCTGATCGGGATCAGCCGGGCCAGGCGGCGCAGCACGGGCTCCACGTCGCCGCCCGCCTCCTCGCGCGTCAGGGTGACGCGGTAATTCTGTTCGTTCCCGGCAATGAGGATGCCGTTGCGGTCGTGGATCAGGCCGCGCGCGGGCACCAGCAGGCGGATCTTGATCGAATTGCCGTCGGACAGCATCCGGTATTCTTCGGCATGTTCGACCTGCATCGACCGCAGCTTCAGCGCCAGGGTCGTGACGACGCCCAACTGGATGCCCGCCAGCAGCAGCCCCCGGCGGCCGATGCCCCGGCCCGTGTCGCCGGTCTGGCGCGGCACTCGTGTCATCGGGCAAACCTCATCTGCTCGGCTTCCGCCAGGGTGACGCGGCGCAGCCCGAACAGGATGCGCGCGGCCAGCACCACCGCCGGATAGGCGGCGACGGTGGCGATGAATTGCAGGATCACCTGTCCCAGGGCCGGAACCGGCACCATGAACACCACCTGCGCGAAGCGATAGCCCAGCATCATCACGCCCATCAGGACCGACACGCGCAGCCATTCAACCATGAACGGCCCATCGCGCCAACGCCCCTCACGCAGGCGTGCGGCCTCGGATCCGGCCAGGACGATGGCGGGCCACAGGCCCAGGGGGTGGAACAGGATCGCGTCCTGGACCAGGAAGGCCAGGGCGATCACCGGGGCGGCAAGCTGATCGGGACGGCGCAGCATCCAGGCCAGCACCAGGCACAGTTCAAGGTCGGGTCCGGGCCAGCGCGTCGTGCCCGGCGACAGCGGCAGCAGCCGCAGGAACAGCAGCGCCGCCATGGCCGCGCAGAACAGGGTCGTGCCGATCAGCACCTGCCGATTCATCATTCGCTGCCCGTGGCCAGGGGATCCGAGGCCACCGCCGCCTCGACCGGCGAGGTGGGCCGCTGCGGCCCGATCAGGCCCCGGCCGCCCGGCGCGATCACCGCGCCGCTGTCCACGACCATCTCGGCCGGATGGGATCGCAGCACCCGCAGGAATTCCAGCCGCCCGTAATCGGCCGCCAGCCGCAGCCGCATCCGCCCGTCGCTGCCCTGGACCATCTGCCCCGCCAGCAGCCCCGGCGGAAACACCCCGCCATCGCCCGAGGTGACGACCCGGTCGCCGGGCCGCACGTTGTCGGGCATCTCGATGAAATCCAGGAACGGCAGCGGCGTGTTGTCGCCGGTCAGCAGCGCCCGTTCGCCGGACGGCTGGGCGGCCACCGGGATGCGCGAGGACGGATCGGTCAGCAGCACCACCCGGCTGGTCCGCTGGCCCACCCCCGAGATGCGGCCCGCAAGGCCCAGCCCGTCCATCGTCGCCCAGCCTTCGACGATGCCGTCCTGCGCGCCCACGTTCAGCAGCACCGACCGGCGGAAGGCCGACCCGCTGTCGGTCATCACCATGCCGGTGACGCTGGTCAGCGCCGGGTCGATGCGCACATTGTTCAGCGCCATCAGCTTGGAATTTTCCTGTTCCAGCTGGACGGCGGCTTCCTTCCAGGCCTGCATCTGCTGCAATTCCCGGCGCAGTTCCTGGTTCTGTTCATAGATCCGCGCATAGGACTGGAACCCGCCGATCATCTGGCTGGCCCGCGTGACCGGCGCCAAGGCCCATTCGAAGCCGGGCACCACCCGGTCGATGAGGGCGACGCGCATCGCCTCGGCGCGCGGGCTGTCGATGCGCCAGAACAGGAACAGCGCCACCAGCACAAGCGCCATCAGCGCGATCAGCACGCGCCGCACGGGCGTTGCGAAATCTGGTCCCTTGCGTGCCATTCAGGCAGCCCCCTGGCCCCTGCCGGGCCGCGCCCCTCAGCTGTCGTAGTCGATGACGTGGCGAAGCTGCTTTTCGTATTCAAGCGCCTTGCCGGTGCCCAGCGCCACGCAGTTCATCGGCTGGTCGGCCAGGGTGATCGACAAGCCGGTCTGCTCGCGCAGCGCCAGATCCAGATCGCCCAGCATCGCCCCGCCGCCGGTCAGGATCACGCCCCGGTCCACGATGTCGGCGGCCAGATCCGGCGGCGTCGCCTCCAGCGCGACCATCACCGCCTCGCAGATGGCCTGCATGGGTTCGGCCAGCGCCTCGGCCACCATGGCCTGGCTGATCTCGATCTCTTTCGGGATGCCGTTCAGCAGATCGCGGCCGCGCACCATGATCGTGGCGCCGCGCCCGTCATCGGGCATCCGCGCGGTGCCGATGCTGGTCTTGACACGCTCGGCGGTAGAGTCGCCGATCAGCATGTTCTGGTTGCGGCGCAGGTAATTGATGATCGCCTCGTCCATCCGATCCCCGCCGATGCGGACCGACCGCGCATAGACCACGTCGCCCAGCGACAGCACCGCGACCTCGGTCGTGCCGCCGCCGATATCGACGACCATGCTGCCGGTCGGCTCGGTGATCGGCATCCCCGCGCCGATGGCCGCCGCGATGGGTTCGGCGATCAGCCCCGCCTTGCGCGCGCCCGCCGAGATGACCGACTGGCGGATGGCGCGCTTTTCGACGGGGGTGGCGCCATGGGGCACGCAGACGATCACCTTGGGCTTGGAAAAGCTGGTGCGCTTGAAGACCTTCTTGATGAAGTGCTTGATCATCTGTTCGGCGCTGTCGAAATCGGCGATGACGCCTTCGCGCATCGGCCGGATCGCCTCGATGGAACCGGGCGTGCGGCCCAGCATCAGCTTCGCATCCTCGCCCACGGCCAGCACCTGCCGCTTGCCGTCCTTGACGTGATAGGCCACGACCGAGGGCTCGTTCAGGATGACGCCCTTGCCCTTGACATAGATCAGCGTGTTCGCCGTCCCGAGGTCGATTGCGATGTCGGTCGAAAACAAACCGCCGAATGCCATGCCCGTATCCTTTCGCGCCGGTTTCACCGGCTTTGCCCCGTTCTTGTCCGCCTATGGCGCAGCCACGGCGCGGAATCGACGCGCGAGGCTTCCCAGGTGGTGTCCCCATATAGAAGCCTCGGCTGCGGCGCGAAAGCCCCGTTGCGCCAGGTTGGCATGCCTCAGCTTCGGGCACGCACCCCGCTTGAAGGGAATGGATTCCTGTCTTTTTAGACAGGTTTCTTAAATGTTCTCAAAAAAAAACCAAAAATTTCTGAATATTTAATAATAGTTAACCACTGGCCTTTCGAATCTTGGAAACACCCAAAGGAGGAAGTTAACCGTGAAGATTGCAAGCAATTTTCTGCTAACCCTGCCCGCAGTTCTCCTATGCTCGGCAGCACCATCTTCGGCAGCAGTTGTGGGCGTATTCCACAACAATTATGGCAACAGCGGAACCCAGTCCATTTTCGTTTTCGGCGCAGCAGGCACCACGGGTAGTCTGGTCCGGGGAACGGACTCAACCGCCTTTGCCATCGACAACAGTGGCATTTACACCTTCAGTCTTGGCGAGGGCACCAATGCGATGACGCAGGGCGGCGAAATCAATACCCTTGCCTTTCGCATAGACGCCAATTCGCCCATCAGTGCCATAGCGTTGAATCGCGAAAGATATACTACCGACCAGACAAACCTGCTGGATGTCGAAGCCTTGGGACGCGACCATGTGGTTCTGACGACCACAGGCACCTTTGGCGGCTCGCAGATGTCGGTCACCGCGGTGGAGGACGGGACCGAGGTCCAGATTACATCCCCTGTGGACCTGAATGGAAACCCTGCAAATACACCCATAAATGTCACACTGAATAAGGGGGAATCGGTATTCTACACCAGTAATTCTGGCTCCGATCTGTCTGGAGCGAGGGTCACCGCGAACAAGGACATCGCGGTGTTCGCAGGGGCGGAATGCACCAACGTCCCAGTGGGCGTATCGGCCTGCGACCACCTTATCAGCCAGCAATACAGCGTGGACAATTTCGATACCGAATTCCTGATCTCGAACAGCTATGGCAATGGGGAATTGGGAGATCTGGTCAGGGTCGTCGGTGCGACGGACAATACCGAAGTGTTCCTGAACGGAGTTTCGCAGGGCACCATAAACGCCGGACAGGTTCTGACCCTTGATGCCGGCGACGGCGGCGTGCTGACCTCAAGCCAGCCTGTCACAGTTGGTCAATTCATGCGCGGGCAGGAACAGCGCCAGGCGGGCATCGGCGATCCGGCTTATGAGATCATACCCAGCACCGACCAGTTCCTGTCCTCGTATTTCTATGCCACGCCCGTGGGCGCCGATGCGTTCACGTTGAATTACCTCAGTCTTGCCATCGCCGAAAGCGAGGCCAGCAGCCTGAAACTGAACGGCTCGTCCGTGGATACATCCGCGTTCAGCAACATCAGCGGCTGGCTGTTCGGCACCTTGGCCATCAACACCGGCATCGGCACAATTGAAGCCGCAAATCCGTTCCTTGCCACAATCTCTGGCTATTCGGACTACGACAGCTATTTCAGCACCATCGCAACGGCATTTTCGCCCGGTGTCTCGCCGCCGGTCGATCCCGCGCCGGTTCCGGTTCCCGCCGCGTTTCCGTTGCTCGGGGCCGGCTTGGGGATATTGGGACTTCTGCGCCGCAAGCGCCGATCCGCCTGACAGAACGCAGAGTCCATGGACATGGCGGGCGACCGTACGGTTGCCCGCCATATCTCATTGCCGATATATATATTGGTTATTGCCTGCCTGCGTGTTGATGCAGGATTGGATCAATCAACGCGCCTTGCGGCGGCGGCGCAGCAGGGCCAGCGCGGCCAGACCGGCGGGCAGCAGCGCCGCGCCCGCAGGCAGCGGCACGGGTGCGGGCTGGGCATCGGCGACGGCGTTGCCGGGAACCGCGATATTGTAGTTCAAGCTGCCATGGGTGCCGTAAAGGCCCAGATACAGGACGCCCGCGAAATCGTCGCCCAGGTTCAGCGTGTAAGTGAAATCGTTCTTGCGGTTCCAGTGCTGCATGTTGACAGTGCCGAACGATGTCCCCTCCCAGGCGCTGTATTTCGGCGCCCGGGTTTGATAGTGCAGCTCGCCGCCCGCTGAGAACGTCCAGTCGGTGTCGCCGATGGGGGTTTTCGGCGAAAAGGTCAGCGTGATGGTCTGCGCACCCGCCTTCAGCGAGGTGAAGCCCAAGATGTCGTGATCGTTCTGGACGTCCCAGCTGCCCGAAATGTGATCGACGCCTGCGGCGACGATGGTGGGGTTTTTCCACTCGTGCGAAAATTCGGCGGCTCCGGTACCCTCGGTCAGGGTGGCGGCGTTGGCAGCCCCGGCCGCCATCAGGGCGGTCGCGATGGCAAGACAGAAGGCGCGCATCTTATCCTCTTTACTGGCGCATTCAGCACCAAAAATAATTAAAAGGCCCGGCAGATTCTCTGCCTGGCGGGGATCTCTCATGCGGCGACGTTCACGTCAACGAAATCGCGATGCCGAGCGGCTGTCTTTTTGTACAGGCTTAATACGAAAAGCCCCGCCGCGGGGGCGCCGGGGCCGGAAAGCGTCCGCCATGAACGGGCGTCAGTGCGAATACATGCTGATTTCCTTGCCGTCCTTGCCCGCACGGGCGCGGCGCACGATCAGGTGGTTCAGCGCCCCCACATAGGCTTTGACCGATGCCAGGATCGTGTCGGTGTCGGCGGCCTGGCCGTTCACGATGCGGCCGTCCTCCTCCATCCGCACGCTGACGGTCGCCTGGGCGTCGGTGCCCTCGGTCACGGCATGGACCTGATACAGCTTCAGCCGGGCGTTGTGGGGGAAGATCTGCCTGACCGCGTTGAAGCAGGCATCGACCGGGCCGTCGCCGGTGGCGTGGACGGTCTGTTCCTGCCCGTCCACGATCATGGTCAGATCCGCTGTCTGCCCGTCGCTGCCGCAGATGACGCGCAGGTGCTTGACCTGCAAGTGATCGTCGCCGGTATTGGCCGAGGCGTCCTGGACCAAGGCGACGATATCCTCGTCATAGACCTCTTTCTTGCGGTCGGCGAGCGCCTTGAAGCGGACGAAGATGTCCTTCAGCTGGTTGTCGCCCACGTCATAGCCCAGATCGGCCAGCTTGGCGCGCAGCGCGGCGCGGCCGGAATGCTTGCCCATGGCGATGTTGGTTTCGTTCAGCCCGATATCGGCGGGGCGCATGATCTCGAAGGTCTCGACATTCTTCAGAACGCCGTCCTGGTGGATGCCGGATTCGTGCAGAAAGGCGTTCTTGCCGACGATGGCCTTGTTGAACTGCACCGGGAATCCGCTGACCTGGGCCACGCGGCGGGAAATGCCGATGATCTTCGTCGTGTCGATGCCGGTTGTGAAGGGCATGATGTCGTGGCGCACCTTCAGCGCCATCACGACCTCTTCCAGGGCTGTGTTGCCCGCGCGTTCGCCCAACCCGTTGATGGTGCATTCGATCTGCCGCGCGCCGGCCTCGACAGCGGCCAGGGCGTTGGCGGTCGCCATGCCCAGGTCGTTGTGGCAATGGGTGGCGAAGACCACGTTTTCCGACCCCGGAACGCGTTCCAGCAGCATGCGGATCAGGTCGGCCGATTCGCTCGGCGCGGTATAGCCCACGGTATCGGGGATGTTGATCGTGGTCGCGCCCGCCTTGATGGCGATTTCGACCACGCGGCACAGGTAATCGTGTTCCGTGCGCGTCGCGTCCATCGGCGACCATTGCACGTTGTCGCAGAGGTTGCGGGCATGGGTCACGGTCTGCTCGATCCGTTCGGCCATCTGGTCCATGTCCAGGTTCGGGATCGCCCGGTGCAGGGGCGAGGTGCCGATGAAGGTGTGGATGCGCGGGCGTTTCGCGTGGCGCACGGCCTCCCAGCAGCGGTCGATGTCGGGCAGTTGCGCGCGGGCCAGGCCGCAGATCACGGCGTTCTTCGCCTGCCTGGCGATCTCGGACACGGCGGCGAAATCGCCTTCGCTGGCGATGGGGAAGCCCGCCTCGATGATATCGACGCCCATCTCGTCCAGCATGGACGCGATTTCCAGCTTTTCCTCGTGGGACATGGTTGCGCCGGGTGACTGTTCGCCGTCGCGGAGGGTGGTGTCGAAGATGACGACGCGGTTCTTGTCGGACATGGATGGTGCTTTCTTACGGGGTCTGTCAGGGGATGACCGGGCACGTTCCTGGCTGAGCGGCGGCCCGGAGACCCGCTCAGCGCAGCGTAAGAAGCAGCAGACCGCGGAGGGTCACGGCCAGACGCGCGCCGAAAGGCGCGGTCGGGGCGGCGGGAATGTCCAGCATCCGGGTCATGGCGCGGACTATGCCGATTGAAGGGCGGGTTGGAAAGGGGAAATTGCGGCGGGATGGCCGGTCAGAGGTCCGGCAGGCAGCCGTCCAGTGGACGGATGCCCGGACCGATTGCCCGAAGGCGCAAGCCGCAGGGCAAGGGGCGCGCAACCCGGCCTGACATCGGCAAACCGGCCGCGCCTGACTGGGCGGGCGCGGTATCGCGCCTGCCAAGGGGCAGGCAGGCGCGGCCGGATCTGTCGCGGGACAAATCCGGCAAGGCCCCTCACTCGACCCATCGCACCCTGGTCAGGTCGTTCGCCTGCGTCGGCGCGTTTTCCCACAGCCCCTCGATCCGGGCATTCGCCACGCCGGTCTTGGCAAGCTGGAACAGGAAGGCGTTGACGTAATCGGCGGCGATCATCTGTTGCGCCTGCCTGTAGAGGTCGCTGCGCTGTTCCGGCGTCACGGCGGCCTGCAAGCGGTCCATCAGCGCGACGAATTCCGGCTTGGCATAGTGGAAATAATAGTCCGGCCTGCCGTAGATGTCGATATCCAGCGGCTCGGTATGGCTGATGACCGTCAGGTCGAAATCGCCGCCCTTGAAGACGGTTTCCAGCCATTGCGCCCATTCCATGTTGGCGATCTGCGTCCGGATCCCCACGGCGGCAAGCTGGGCTTGGATAATCTCGCCCCCGCGCCGGGCATAGGGGGTGGGCGGCAGGGCCAGGCGCAACGTGATCGGGCCCACGCCCGCCTCGGCCAGCAGGGTCTTGGACCGTTCGGGGTCGTAAGCCGACAGCCCGGTCAGATCGACGTAATCCGGCTGATGCGGTGCGAAATGGCTGCCGATGGGGGTGCCGTATCCGAACATCGCCCCGTCGATGATGTCCTGGCGGTTGATCGCATGGGCGATGGCCTGGCGGACCTTGATGTTGTCCAGCGGCGGCCGGGTGTTGTTCATCGCCAGAATCGTCTCGCCCTCGGTGGTGCCGACGATCACCTTGAAGCGGGGATCGGCCTGCAACTGCGGCAGCGTCTCGGGCGCGGGGAAGTTCGGGAAGGCGTCCACGTCGCCCGCCATCATCGCCGCGAAGGCGGCCGAGGGGTCGCCGATGATGCGGAAGGTCGCGGTCCTCAAGGCGGGCTTTGCGCCCCAATAGCCGTCAAAGGCCGACAGCACGATCCGGTCGCCCTGCACCCATCGGTCAAGCCGGAACGGGCCGGTGCCGACCGGCCTGGTGGCAAGGTCGGCCACGCTGGCCGGGTCCAGCATCACCGCGTCGCCCCAGGCCATCTTGAAGGGGAAATTGCCGTCCGGCGCCGCCAGGGTCACACGGACCGTCAGCGGATCCAGGGCCTCGACCGTCTCGATGCCCTGGAACAGCACCTTCTGGGCATTGGTCGAATCGGGCGCGCGGGCGCGGTCCAGCGTGAAGACCACATCGCTGGCATCGAACGCCGCGCCGTCGTGGAAACTCACGCCGTCATGCAGGTGGAAGACATAGACACGGCCGTTTTCCTGAACGTCCCAGCGTTCGGCCAGGGCAGGCTCGATGGTGCCGTTCGGGCCGAAGCGGGTCAGGCCCTCGAAGACATTGGCATAGACGACCTCGTCCGTCGCCGCCGCCGCGCCGCCGGTGGGGTCGAGGTTCGGGGGTTCCAGCACCATGCCCAGGGTGATGGCGTCCTGGGCGCTCGCGGGCAGGGCCAGCAGCATTAGCGCCGCTAGGGGTTTCAGGGCATGGATCATCGGCGTCCCCTATCAGGCGCGTTCGGGCAGCAGTTGCTGCGCGGCCCCCGCCAGCATCAGCCACAAGGATGTCACGACCAGCCCCCAGTTGGCCCAGCTGTCGGGGTGGAAATCGACCCAGGCGGCGCGGGCCGCGAAGATGCACCACAGGATCGCGACGGGCAGAGAGATCGCCCGCCAGCGTTCGGTGCGCACCGGATGGATGAACTTGATCGGCAGGAACATCGCCACCGTCAGCACCACGATGACCGTCAGGATGACGATCCAGTGCGGATCGGTCGCGAACAGCACCAGCACCACCATGTTCCAGCAGCCCGGAAAGCCGGAAAAGCTGTTGTCCCTGGTCTTCATCCGGGTGTCGGCGAAATAGATCACGCTGCCATAGACGATGACGATGATCGCGAACCATCCGGTCCAGCCGGACAGCAGGCCAGACTTGAACAGCGCATAGGCCGGGATGAACACATAGGTCAGATAGTCGATGATCAGATCCATCAGCACGCCGTCATAGGTCGGCGAGTTGATCTTGACATCGTATCGCCGCGCCAGCGGGCCGTCGATGCCGTCGACGACCAGGGCCACGACCAGCCACAGGAACATCAGCGACCACTTGCCCTCGACCGCGGCCAGCATGGCCAGCATCGACAGCACGGCGCCGGTGGCGGTCAGCAGGTGGACGGACAGGGCTTTGTGTTTTGTCTTCATGGGCAGGTTCTGGCAGCTTGGCCGCGATCACGCAACCGTGCATGAGCGGCTAGCGCAGGATCGGCGGGCCTTTCGGGCGCTGCGGCGGCTGGGGCGCCTCGGGCGGCGTCAGGTCGAAGCGCAGGATGCCCGCAGGCAGCGCCGCGTCGGTGAAGCTGACATCGACGCCGCCGGGCTGTTCGGGCAGGAAGGCCAGCGCCTCGGCCAGCGCCTTGGCGATGGCGGGCTGATGGGCGGGATCGGCGCCCGCGACCAGGAGGACGTGGCCGCCGCCCGTCCCCGCCAGCGCCGCGCCCGCGATCAGCCCGCGCATGTCGCCCAGCCGCTCGGCCAGGGGCTGGGCCAGCGCCTCGACGGCATCTGGCGCGGGCGGGGTCAGGCGCAGGCGGGCGTCCGTGGCCTCGGGCGCGGCGGACAGCGCGCCGGTCAGCCAGTCCAGCATGATGGCGTCCAGCAGCATTTCCGATGGCTGGCCCGGATTGACCAAGAGCCCCGCGCCTTCGGATTTCAGCAGGCCCGCCAGCACCCGCCCCGGCATGGCGGCATAGGCCACCGGCCCGCCGAAGAAACCCGCCAGCCGATCCTCGGTATCGCAGGCAAGCGCCACGGGGCCGGTTTCCAGCGGGAAGATGCGCAGTTCCACCGTGTCGCCTTCGGGTTCGGCCACAAGCGCCACGGCCAGTTCGGTATCGGCCAGCCGCGAGAGCATCCGCGCGCGTTGCGGGGCGTCGGCGTCGTGGAAGGGAACCGGGGCAAGGTCGTCAAGCGCGGTCATGGCAGGGGCCTTCGGATCGGGAACGGCCCTGCCCTAATGGCGGCGGGCGCCCCCGGCAAGGCCCCGCTGACGCAAGCGTGATTCCCCGGCGCGCGCCTGCCGCCCCTCTATCGCCGATGAACCGACGCACCCTTCTGCTGACCGCCGGCCTGTCGCCGCTGCTGGCCGCCCCGGTCCGGGCGCGGGCCGACCTGAACCCGATCCTTGATGACGCCCGGCGGCTGGAGCACCTGCGCGCCGTAGCCGTCTGGTCCGACGGTCGGGACATCGCCGCGCGCGGCTATCACGGCTTCACGCCCGACAGCCCCACGAACATCCCTGCTGGCCTTCGGCGCGGTCTATGCGGACGGGGGCCGCGCGGGCGGGCGGCAGGTCGTCGCCGCCGATTGGATCGCGGAAAGCTGGCGGTCGCGCACGGCGTCCATCTTCAGCGGGCAGGGCTATGGCTATGGCTGGTTCATCGGCCAGGCCAGCGGGCGGCCGGTGCGATACGGCTGGGGCTATGGCGGGCAGATGATCTATGTCTTTCCCGCGACCGGGGGACGGTCTGCCACGGCCATCGCCATGACCTCGGATCCCGACCAGCCCTCGGCCCGGACGGGATACCGCAACGACCTGCACAGGCTGGCGGACCGGATCGTGCAAACCCTGTAACGGTCACGCACCCCGCGTCAGTCGATGAAGTCGCCCGCCTGGAAGTTCCCCAGGTTGCCCAGAAGCTGCCCGATCAGCGAGATCTCGGTCACGCTGCCTTCGGTCACGCGGCGCGACAGGGTGACGACGCGCCCGCGCTCCAGCCCGAAGCGTTCGACATTGGTCACCACGCCGGTGGGCGCGAAGGACACGGCCACGACCTCTCGGCTGATCTCGCGCGGCTCCATCGGGCCGTAATGGCGCCAGCGCGATCCGACATAGTACCAGCCCGATCCGGTCAGCAGGCCCTGGGCCGAGGGGCGGCCGATCAGGCCCTGCAACTCGTCCACGGTGGTCTGGCCGACGACGACCTGGGACAGATCCTCGGGCGCGGGGATGAAGCCGTGGTTGCGATGGACGGGCGCGCAGGCGGCAAGCCCCAGGACGGCCACGAAAGCCAGAACCAATGCAGTCTTCATGGCTTTCATTCCGTACTTTCCCTTGCTCGGACTGTTGACGCGGCCCGCCCGGCTTAGCAAACTCGGGCACCGCGCTCAAGAATGACAATCCCGCCGGGGATTTGCCGCCGACCGCCGGTGCCGATCCCCCGGACGACATGACAAAGGCCCCGCCATGACCGCCCCCGCCCACCAGCCCGACCGCCTGCGCGTCGCGCATCTGAACCCGCGCGCGCCCACCGCCTTTTCGCTGACGCCCGATGCCGACCGCTGCGCGGCCATCGCCGCCGAACTGGGCATCAGCGGCTTGTCGAAGCTGACCTTCGCCGGGGAAATCCGCGCCGAGGCGGGTGGGGCCTGGGAACTGACCGGACGGCTGCGCGCCCGCGTGACCCAGCCCTGCGTCATCACCTTGAAGCCCGTCAGGACCGCCCTGGACGAGGAGGTCGAGCGGCATTATTCGCCGCATCTCGCCACCCCCCAGGGCGATGAGGTGGAAATGCCCGACGACCGGCTGGAACCCCTGGGGCAGTTCATCGACCTGGCGGCCGTGATGATCGAGGAACTGGCCCTGGCCCTGCCGGAATATCCGCGCGCCGAAGGGGCCGAACTGGACGCCGAACCTCAGGAACCCGCGGCCGACACCCGCCGTCCCTTCGCGGGGCTGGACCGTTTGCTGCGCGGCGGCGGCGCCGACCAGGGGTGATTCCGGCCCGCCGGTCGTGGCCCGCCCGTGGCCCCCGACCGTGGCCCTGGCGCCACATCGGGTGGGGATTCCGACGCCGCCCTGCGCGTGACGGTGGCGGAAAGCCCGCGCCCTGGTGCAATTAGCCCTGCCTGCCCTGACGCAAGGGGTTGCGGGCAGGGCCGTCATGGCGTATCTGCGCGGTTCATTTTCGAATTCAAATCCCTGGGGATGCGCAGGACGCCAGCGCGTCGCACCCCTTCAAACCCGAGGTTGTGACATGGCTGTCCCTCAGAATCGCGTTACCCGGTCCCGCCGGAACATGCGCCGCGCCCACGATGCCCTGGTCGCCGGCAACCCCAACGAATGCCCGAACTGCGGCGAACTGAAGCGCCCGCACCACGTCTGCCCGTCCTGCGGCCACTACGCCGACCGCGAAGTGATCGCGCAGGCGAACGAGATCGACCTGGACGACGACGCGGCCTGATCGGGCTTGGCAACCGCGCCAGATGACCGACCGTGACGTGACCCAGACTGCGACGCCCGCCCCCGCCCACGGGGGCAGCGTGGTCATATCGGTCGATGCCATGGGCGGCGATCGCGGCCCCGCGGCGGTCGTCGCGGGCATGGCCGAAAGCGCGGCCAGAAACCCGGAAATCCGGTTCATCGTCCATGGCGACGAGGCAGAGCTTCGCCGCCTTGTCGGGCGTCGCAAAGCGCTCGCCGGCTGCTGCGACATCCGTCACGCGGCGGGCGTCGTCACGATGGACGACAAGCCCAGCCAGATCGTGCGCAAGGGCGACGGCACCTCGATGTGGTCGGCCATCGAATCGGTCAGGACCGGAGAGGCGGGGGCCGCCGTCAGCTGCGGCAATACCGGCGCCCTGATGGCGCTGTCGATGCTGCGCCTGCGCAAGCTGCCGGGCGTGAACCGCCCCGCCATCGCCTGCCTGTGGCCGTCGCTGAACCCCCAGCGGTTCAACATCATGCTGGACGTGGGCGCCGATATCCGCGCCGACGCCCATGACCTGCTGCAATACGCGCTGATGGGGGCCTCCTATGCCCGCAGCGGCCTGGACGTGGAACGCCCGCGCGTCGGCCTGCTGAATGTCGGGACCGAGGAACATAAGGGCCGGGCCGAACTGAAGCAGGCTCAGGACATGATTCTGGCCGCCACCGATGCGGGCAAGTTCGACTATGTGGGCTTCGTGGAAGGCGGCGACCTGCCCTCGGCCCGCGTGGATGTGATCGTCACCGACGGCTTCACCGGCAACATCGCCTTGAAGACCGGCGAAGGCACGGCCAAGCTGGTCGGCACCCTTCTCAAGGACGCCTTCGCGAATTCGATCATGTCCAAGTTTGCCGCCCTGCTGGCGATGACCTCTTTGAAACGCCTGCAAAAGCGGATCGACCCGCGCCGCGTCAACGGCGGGATCTTCCTGGGCCTGAACGGCACCGTCATCAAGTCCCACGGCTCGGCCGATGCGACCGGCGTGTCGGCCGCGATCAAGCTGGCCTTCCAACTGGCCAGATCCGGCTTCCAGGATCGCCTGGCCGCCCGCGTGGCCCAAGGCGCCGCCTCCGTCGCCTCTGGCCCCCAAAGCGAGGCCGCGTCGTGACCCTGCGATCCGTGATCCGGGGAACCGGCCATTACCTGCCCGAACGCGTGGTCGAGAACGCCTGGTTCGAGGACAAGCTGGACACCACCGACGAATGGATCCGCTCGCGCACCGGGATCGAGCGGCGGTATTTCGCGGCCGAAGGCCAGGCGACCAGCGACATGGGCCTGCGCGCGGCCCGCGCCGCCCTGGACAAGGCGGGCCTGCGTCCCGACGACATCGACGGGATCGTCCTGGCGACCTCGACCCCCGACTATACCTTCCCGGCCTCGGCCACGATGATCCAGCACGGGCTGGGGATGACGCATGGCTTCGCCTATGACGTGCAGGCGGTCTGCGCGGGCTTCGTCTTCGCACTGGCCAATGCCGATGCGATGATTCGCGGCGGGCTGGCGAAACGCGTCCTGGTCATCGGGGCCGAGACGTTCTCGCGCATCATGGACTGGACCGACCGCGGCACCTGCGTGCTGTTCGGCGACGGCGCCGGCGCCCTGGTGCTGGAGGCGCAGGAGGGCGCGGGCACCAGCAACGACCGGGGGATCCTGGCCAGCGACCTGAACAGCGACGGCCAATACCGCGATCTTCTCTATGTCGACGGCGGCGTGTCCACGACCGGCACGGCGGGGCATCTGCGGATGCAGGGCAACCTGGTCTTCCGCCATGCCGTCGAAAAGCTGGCGAAAACCGCGCACGTCGCCCTGGACAAGGCCGGGCTGACGCCCGCCCAGGTGGACTGGCTGGTGCCGCACCAGGCCAATGCGCGGATCATCACCGCCACCGCGCAAAGGATGGGCCTGCCGATGGACAAGGTTGTGCTGACGGTCGCCGACCACGGCAACACCTCGGCCGCGTCGATCCCGCTGGCGCTGTCGGTGGCCGACGCCCAGGGCCGCTTTGCCCAGGGCGACCTGATCGTGACCGAGGCGATCGGCGGCGGCCTCAGCTGGGGATCGGTCGTCCTGCGCTGGTAAGCGGTCATTTCAACTGCGAATCCTTGCTGCCACGCCGGTCGATCCCGGCGGCGGGGCGCCAGGCGCGGTCCCGGTCTGCCTGGCATTCCACGCAAAGCTGCACCCCCGGCATGGCCTGCCGCCGCGCCTCGGGGATGGGTTCGTCGCAGTCGATGCAGGTCGTGGCGCTTGCCCGCACGGCCTTGGCCTGCCCGGCCCGCAACCGGGCGCGGGCCACGGCCTCGGCCGTGCTGATCTCGATCTGGTCGTTCACCGCGTCGTCGCGCGCCCATCCACCGGCCATCGCATCCTCCTCCGGTCCCTTCACAGATAGGACAGTCCCGCGCGGTTGCAACCGTCCGGGGCCGCTGCACAATCCTTGACCCCTGCGGCCCTTGAATCGGAACGAAAAAGCCCGCTTGTCGTTGACAGGCTGCACGATTCCCACCATCCTGGTGAAATCAAAGGGGAAAACCTCATGGGTGAGAAGACGCTGACTCGGATGGATCTGGCGGAAGCCGTTTTTCGGGATGTCGGCCTGTCGCGCCACGAATCCGCCCAACTGGTCGAATCGGTCCTGGACCATATCTCGGACGCCCTGGTGAGGGGCGAACAGGTGAAGATCTCGTCCTTCGGCACCTTCAGCCTGCGCGACAAGAACGAACGCATCGGCCGCAACCCCAAGACGGGCGAGGAAGTGCCGATCACCCCGCGTCGCGTCCTGTCCTTCCGCCCGTCGCATCTGATGAAGGACCGCGTGGCGGCCGGAAACAAGGGCTAGGGGCGTTCTGACCCGATGACGAAAGGCGCAGACGCATTCCGGTCGATTGGCGAGGTTGCCCGCCTGCTGGGCGTGGCGCCGCATGTCCTGCGCTATTGGGAAACGCAGTTCTCGCTGCTGAAGCCGATGAAACGACCCGATGGGCGGCGCTATTACCGCCCGGACGACGTGCGTCTGGCGGCGGGCCTCTGCACCGTGCTGCGCGACGAAGGGCTGACCATCCGCGGCGCGAAGATGCTGCTGGCCCGCGACCGGGGCGCCACGCTGCGCGAACGCGGATCGCTGCGCCTGGCCGATCTGCCCGAACCCGACGCCACCCTGACCGACAGCCCCCGGGGCGAGGGCCGGCCGGACGACACTCCGTGGCGGGACGGCCAGCCAGACGATCCGCAGCCCGCATCGGGGCCGAAATCCCGCCACCGCAGGCGCCCGGCGGCAGCGGCCCCGCAGGCGGCCAAGGGTCATCCCGCGCCCGGCTGGCTGGGTCGGCTGGTGACGATGAACGCCCGTCTGCGCGCGGTTCGCCCCGGCGACCCGCGGGTCCGCGCGGGACGGCGGTCCCTGGCGCGGTTGCGCGACGGCCTGGCGCGGATTTGCTGACATCTCGGGCCTTTGCGGCGCAGATTTCCGTTGTCCGGGCCTTGTGCAGGCGGGCAAGATCGCTCTATACGGTGCGCGTCGGGCCGTGGCGCAGTCTGGTTAGCGCGTCCGTCTGGGGGGCGGAAGGCCGAGAGTTCGAATCTCTCCGGCCCGACCATTTCGAAAACGCCCATCCCTTGCCGGGGGTGGGCGTTTTCGCATGAAAGGTTTCGGCATGAACGGCGTTCTTCCCGACAGCGGCATCCGCGCCCTGATCCGGTCCGGGGCGATCAGCGCCGATCCGGCGGTCATCCCGGAACAGATCCAGCCCGCCAGCCTGGACCTGCGGCTGGGCAATGTCGCCTATCGCCTGCGCGCCAGCTTCCTGGCGGGGCGCGGCCAACGGGTGATGGACCGGCTGGCCGATGTGCGGATGCACCAGATGGACCTCGGCGGCGGCGCGGTGCTGGAACGCGGCTGCGTCTATCTGGTCCCGCTGATGGAGCATATGTCCCTGCCCGCGGGGTTGACGGCGGTCGCCAATGCCAAATCCTCGACCGGCCGGCTGGACCTGCTGACGCGGCTGGTGGCCGATGGCGGCACCGAATTCGACCGCCTGCCCGAAGGCTATGACGGCCCCCTCTATGCCGAAATCTGCCCGCGCAGCTTTTCGGTCCTGGTCCGCCCCGGAATGCGCCTGAACCAGTTGCGGCTGCGGCAGGGCCAGGCGGTGCTGTCGGATGCCGAACTGCGCGACCTGAACGCCCGAGAGCCGCTGGTGGGCAGCCGGGCGCTGATCGACAACGGCCTGGGCTTTTCGGTCGACCTGAAACCGGACCGGGGCGATCTGGTCGGCTATCGCGCCCGCCCCCATAGCGGGGTGATCGACCTCGACCGGATCGGCGCCTATGACGCGCGCGATTTCTGGGACGAGTTGCGCACCGATCAGGGGCGGCTGATCCTGGATCCCGGCGCCTTCTACATCCTCGTCAGCCGCGAATCGGTGGCGATCCCGGCGGATTACGCGGCCGAGATGGCGCCCTATCTGGCGATGGTGGGCGAATTCCGCGTCCATTACGCGGGCTTCTTCGACCCCGGCTTCGGCATCGGCGAGACCGGCACCGGCGCGCGCGGCGTGCTGGAGGTCCGCTGCCACGAAGCGCCCTTCGTGCTGGAACACGGCCAGGTCGTCGGACGCCTGGTCTATGAACGCATGGCCGCGCGGCCCGACCGGCTGTATGGCGCAGGCATCAGGTCCAACTATCAGGGCCAGGGCCTGAAGCTCGCCAAGCAGTTCCGCTGATCCCCTGCCCTTTTGCCTTGGCCCAAATATCCTCGGGGGGTCCGGGGGGCGAAGCGCCCCCGGCCTTCGACGCCTAAGTCACCCGTCCCTGCCACAGCCGCACCTTCAGCCCGCCATGCGCCACCACCGGCCCGGCTTCCAGCGGCAGCCCGGTGGCCTTCGCCAAGGCCCCTTCGCTGGTCACGATCCCCACCCGCCAGCCTTGCAGCCGTTCGCGGAACACCGTGCCCATGGCCGCGTGCAGCCCGAACAGAGGCCCCTTGTTTCCGATCCGCGCGCCATAGGGCGGATTCACGATGACGATGCCCGGCGGGCAATCGGGGCGTTGCAGATCGCTGACCGTGCGGCATTCGAAATGTGCCAGCCCGGCCACCCCCGCCCGTTCGGCATTGGCGATGCTCATGCGGATGGCCCCCGCATCGCGGTCGCCGCCGAAGAACTGCGCGGGCGCGGGGCGCGGCGCGGCCGCCGCCCTCATCGCCTCCCAGGCAGCCGCATCGAAGGCTGCGAGCTGCTGGAAGCCGAAGCTGCGGCTGCGGCCGGGGGCAAGGCCGGCGGCGATCTCGGCGGCCTCGATCACGAAGGTGCCCGACCCGCACATCGGATCCAGCACCGGCTGGCCGCCGTCGAAGCCCATCTCGCGCAGGAACATCGCCGCCATGGTCTCGCGCAGGGGGGCCTTGGCGACGGCTTCCTTGTGGCCGCGCTTGTGCAGCGACTCGCCGGTCGTATCCAGGCTGATCGTCACCAGGTCGTCCTCGATCCGAACCTTGACGACCAGGGCCGCGTCGGGGGCCAGCGGCGCGCCCAGTTCCTCGGCGATGGCGCGTTCGATCCGCTGGGTGGCCGCGCCCGCGTGATAGATGCGGCTGGCCTTGCAGGTGGTTTCCACCCGCACCGGCACGTCGCGCCGCAGGACCGTGGCCCAGGGGAACTTGCGCGCCCGCTTGTCCAGTTGGGCCAGATGCAGCGCCCGAAAGCTGCCCACCCGCGCCAGCACCCGCGTGGCGCCGCGCAGCCACAGGTTCGCGCGCCAGACATCGGCCCAGCCGCCGGTGATCGTCACGCCGCCCGGCCGCACCGCAGGCTGCCAGCCCAATCCCGATGCCTCGGCGGCCAGCGGGGCTTCCAGGCCCGGCGTCGCCACCAGGAAAATCTCGAATCTCTCATCCATCGCGCAGCCCTATCGCGGCCGCGCGGCAAAGGCGAGCGTCAGCGCCCGGTGCGGCGGGTCAGACGGGCGGCGCGGCGGGCGCGCTTGACCGCCTGGCGCATGTCCTTGGCCTGCCGGGCCGACGCGCCCCCGGATTTGGCAAGGCGGTCGATGCCCTTGTCGGCGCCCCGTCCGGCAGGGCGGCGGCCCAGCAGCCGGGACAGCAGGGCGAAGAACTGGGTCAGGCTCATGGTGTCATTCGTCCTCGAACAGATCGTCGCCGGGTTCCGAGGCGCCGATATCGTCAGCCCCATCGCGCAAGGCAAGGGGCATGGGCAGCCCTTCGACCGGCGGGCGCGAATCCAGCAGGCCCGCCGCGCGCAGTTCGGCCAGCCCCGGCAGGTCGCGGGCCGATTCCAGGCCGAAATGATCCAGGAAGGTTTCCGTCACCACGAAGGTCGCGGGGCGTCCCGGCGTCATCCGGCGGCGGCCGATGCGGACCCATTCCATCTCGATCAGCTGGTCCAGCGTGCCGCGCGACACGGCCACGCCGCGAATCTCCTCGATCTCGGCGCGGGTGACGGGCTGGTGATAGGCGATGATCGCCAGCGTCTCGATGGCGGCGCGTGACAGACGGCGCTGTTCGACGGTCTCGGCTTGCATCAGGAAGGACAGGTCGGGGGCGGTGCGGAAGGCATAGCCGTCGCCGATCCGTTCCAGCATCACGCCGCGCCCGGCATAGGTCCGACGCAGCATCGCCAGTGCCTCGGCCGGGTCGCAGCCGGCGGGCAGGCGGGCGGCCAGGTCGCGCAGGGTCAACGGCTGACCGGACGCGAACAGGATCGCCTCGACCATGCGTTCCTGCTGCGCCAAGGGCGGAAAGTCGATGTCGGCGGCGGCGGGATCGGTCACGGCTGGTCGGTCACGGGTTTGCGGCGAAAGCTGATCGGGGCGAAGGGATCGGCCTGCCGTATCTCGATCCGACCCTGCCGCGCAAGCTCCAGCGAGGCCGCGAAGGTCGCCGCCGTGGCGGACCGGCGGCGCGCGCCCCGGCTGGCCCAGCCATCGGGCAGGAAATCCGACAGGTCGGTCCAGTCGCCCGCATAGCCGATCAGGCCGCGCAGCCGTTCAAGCGCCTGTTCCATGGTGAACACGTCCTGCCGGTCGAAGGCATAGGGGCGGAATTCGTCGCGCGTCTTCAGTCTGGCATAGGCGCGCATCAGGTCGATCAGCCCCGCCTGCCATTCGGTGCGCCGCTTCCTCGCCGCGGTTTCCGGCGCCCCGCGCTGGAATCGGCTGATCCCCAGCCGGTCGCGGCCCATCAGCTGCGCCGCCGCCTGCCGCATCGCCGCCAGCCGTTCAAGCTGAAAGGCCAGATGCGCGGCCATCTCCTCGGCCGAGGGGCTCTCGGCCTCGGGGTCGGGGGGCAGCAGCAGGCGCGATTTCAGGAAGGCCAGCCATGCGGCCATGACCAGGTAATCGGCGGCAAGCTCGATCCGCAGGCTGCGGGCCTGTTCGATGAAGGCCAGGTATTGCTCGGCCAGATGCAGGACCGAGATCGTCATCAGATCGACCTTCTGCACCCGCGCCAGCGTCAGCAGCAGATCCAGCGGGCCTTCATAGCCGTCCACATCGACGATCAGCGCTTCCTCGGCACGGCGCTGCGCGACGCGGTCGGCATCGGGCACGGAACCGGGAACGGGCCGCAGATAGGGGATGTCGCTGGCGGCGCGGGCGACGGGATTCCTTTCGGTCATGGCGCCAGAGTCGGCCCTGCCCCGGCGGGAGTCAAGACGAGCGCCCTTGCAGGGGGCTTTCAGCCCCCGTCCCTTCGGGACTCCCCCAGAGGATATTTTCGTGAAGAAGAGGCTTCAGGCGATGGCACCGGTCAGGCCGCGCCATTCGGCCATCAGCGCGGCGAAATCCAGATCCTGCGGGGCGCGGCGCTGCGCCAGGGCGGCGGCGGCGCGACGCTGTGCGTCCGGGGTCATCGCCCCGGCGGCGGCCACCACCGGCTGCATGTCGGCGATGGTGCCGTTGCAATGCAGCACCAGGTCGCAGCCCGCCGCAATGGAGGCCGCCGCGCGGTCGGCCTGGCTTCCCGACAGGGCGTTCATGGTGATGTCGTCGGTCATCAGCAGCCCGTCGAAGCCGATCCGGTCGCGGATCAGGCCGATCATCCGGCGCGACGCCGTGGCGGGCGCGTCGTCCAGGGCGGTGAAGCGGATATGCGCGGTCATGCCCATCGGCAGGTCGTTCAGCGCGCGGAACGGGGCGAAGTCCATCGCATCCAGATCGGCGTCGCAGGCGGCGACCGTGGGCAGGCCGTGATGGCTGTCGGCAATGGCGCGGCCATGGCCGGGCATGTGCTTCATCACCGGCAACACGCCTGCAGCCAGCAGGCCGTCGGCGCTTGCGCGGCCCAGCGTGGCGACGGTGGCAGGGTCGGTGCCTAGGCAGCGGTTCAGCAGGAATGGATGGGTGTCGGCCTGCGCCACGTCCAGCGTGGGGGCGCAGTTGGAATCGATGCCCACGGCACGCAATTCCCGACCGATCAGGTAATAGCGCAGCCACATGGCGCGCGGCCCGGCCCCGGCCTGGTCCAGCGGCGCAGGCCAGTCGGTCCAATGCGGGCCGCGCAAGCGCTGCACCCGGCCGCCTTCCTGATCGACGGTGATCACCGCCTCGCGGCCCACCGCGTCGCGCAACTCGGCGGTCAGGCGGCGCAACTGGTCGGGGCTGTCGACATTGCGGCCGAACAGGATGAAGCCCCAGGGATCGGCCGCGCGGAAGAAATCCCGCTCGGCCGCCGTCAGTTCGGTCCCGGCAATCCCGCCAAGGATCGTGGCATTGGCAGGCATCAGTTCAGGGCAAGGCAGTCCGTGCCCGCCGATTTCAGCGCGGCGCAGAACTGGCGCGCCTCGGACAGCGATTCGAAGCCCGCGACGCGCAGCCGCCAGAAGGTGCGGCCGTTCGACTGATGCTGCTGGATCACCTGCTGCTTGCCGCCGAAAACGACATGCTTGTTCATCAGCCGGTTCCATTCGCCGGCGGCGATGGCGTTGCTGTCGAAGGCGCCAAGCTGGACCTGCGGGCCGCTGGCCTGGGACACCGGGGCGGGCGCGGCTTCGGGCGCCGGTTCGGGGCGGCTTTCGGCGGCGACGGGGCGGGCATCGGTGGCGGTGGTCCCGGCCGAGGCGACGCGGGTGCTGCGCGGGCGCGGCGCGGGCCGGGTCGAGGCCGTCAGCACGCCGGGATTGGCCTCGGCCTGGGCCAGCGCCAGGGCCTCGGCGATGGCGGCGGCCTGGGCGGGGGCGCCGTTTTCGTCGGTCAGCGCCTCGTTCACGGGGCCTTCGCTGGCCGGGGCGTCGCTGATCGCGGCGTCCTGGACGGCGCTGTCGGCCAGGGCCAGGCGCTGCGCCTCGGCCTCGGCCTCGGCAAGGGCGCGAGCCTCGCTGTCGGAGAGGGGCACGATCGGTTCGCCGTCGAAGCTGAGCGGGGTTTCCGACACCGCCGAGGGCTGGCGCGGCGTGGCGCCCAACCGGCCCATCGCCACATCCTCGTCCGACAGGCCGACCGGCGCGGGGGCGATGGCGACCTGCTGGGTGGGCTGGTGATCGGTGCCTTCGGCCACGGTATTGACCGCATAGCCGGTATAGTTCGTCAGTTCCCCGCCGGGATCGGAGGGCGCGGTGCGCGCGTCGCCGACGATGGCGCGGATCACCGGCACGCCCGACACATCGCGCGACACCAACTGCCAGCCCCAGACCATCAGCCCCCCCATCAGCGCGACCGAGGCGACCGCGCCCAGGTAATGCGTCAGCCGGGCGAATCGGGCCGTCAGGCTGTCATTGCCCTGGGGATCGGCCGCGAATCGCGCCCGGTCCCCCTGCGGCTGATCCCAGCCGCCCTGATCATAAGAGAATTCGCGCTTCACCTTGTGACGCGAGAACACATAGCCGCCTTCGCGGAAATCCATCACTGCCATAGCCTGCCTGCCTGCCGGTTGATCCGACTTGAACTTTGACTGCCCGTTCCGACCGGCGGGGGCGCTTTGTGCGTTCAGCGCATTTCCTTGACCGGCGTGACCCCAAGGATAGCGAGACCGCTTGAAATAACAACGCCAACTGCGCGCACCAGCGCGATTTTTGCTTGCGTCGTGTCTGGATTGCCATCCTGCACGAAGCGCAGGGACGGGTCGTCGTTGCCCCGGTTCCACAGCGAATGCAGGTCGGAGGCGATCTCATAGAGGAAAAAGGCGATGCGGTGCGGTTCGTGGGCGCGGGCCGCGTGTTCCACCAGGCGCGGCCATTCGGCGACTTTCCGCGCCAGATCCAGTTCGGCCGGATGGGCAAGCCGGGTCAGATCCGCCGATGCCAGGGCCGAATCAGCGACGTCGATCCCCGAATCACCCGCGCGGCGCAGCACCGAATGGACCCGCGCGCTGGCATATTGGACATACCAGACCGGGTTGTCCTTGGACTGTTCCAGCACACGCGCGAAATCGAAATCCAGCGTCGCGTCGTTCTTGCGCGTCAGCATGACGAAGCGCGTCACGTCGGCGCCCGCCTGTTCCACCACGTCGCGCAGGGTGACGAAGGTGCCGGCGCGCTTGGACATCTTGAACGGCTCGCCGTTCTTGAACAGCTTGACCAGTTGGATCAGCTTGATGTCCAG